>JAYRWN010000175.1:0-21342 GCA_041917975.1 Saprospiraceae bacterium
AAAAATTGCTATTGGTACCCATGCGACCCCGAGGGGGTCGTATAAAATGCATGGCCGGTTGACATTATAAAGATTGAACCCCTTCAGGGTCCTTCAACATAATTAATATCGTGCGCAGTAATCTATAATTTTATTAAATTTTTATGTGTGTTAGAGATGTCTCCGCTACGGTGCCAATGACAAGTTATACAAGTGCTTGTAAATTAAATACATTTACATTATGACTCATTAATATATGTATAGCATGGGTTATTTCTTTACTTTTTAAGTTTTCATGATACCGTTCAACACCTCATTCCACATACTCTGTCCCTTTAGTGATTAGATTATAATAAATTTCAGCTAATTTTCGTGCTCTGGCTTTAATAGCCACTGAAGTTGATTTTTTAATGGACAAACGACGGATAAAGGCACCGAGGTACTAAAACACTATTCGAGTTGTCAGTTACTTCCAAGGTATTACCTCGTTTTAAAGTTATAAAACTCCTTATCATTTTCCAATGGGTAATTAGGTTTTCTAATATTTAGAAATCGAAGTGACACTGGTTATTTTTTATTACCTCCCGATTATTGCTTGTCCGGCTTAATACTTTATCAATTAAATATTAACCTTCTCGGCAAAAGACGCAAACCTAAAGAGGTGCCGGCCATTGTCCATCAGCTGGTTTCAGCGTAAATCCGTTTTTATTAAAGAATATAGTTTAACACTTCCGAAATAGTTTCTTAAAGGATTTTAACAATCCTGAGCCGTACTTATGGAAACATCTACATCATGAAAAATAAACATTTACTGCTTTTATTACCCGCCGTACTTGTATGGGGACAAAGTTGTTACCGTGACCAAGGGTCTTTTGTGGAATATGTGATCCCCGTAGGCCCATTTAATGGATTGCATTCCGATGGCCCGGCGAATGTCTTTCTGACCCAGGGACCGATTTTTGAAGTAGTGATCAGTGGCAACCAGGAGGCTGTGGACCGGTACACTTTTGAAGTAAGTAACGGCAAACTGTGTATAGACCACCAGGGTGGTGGCTGGGGACGCAGTCCGGAAATATTTATCATCATGCCCGATCTCAAACACCTGGAAAGCCGCGGCAGTGGCGATATAGTCAGCCGGAACCAATTTGTGCGCCGGGGAGATATGCGCATAGAGCTGCGCAGCAGCGGAGATATTGACCTGGCCATTGATGTCGATGACATCGATGTAGAACACTCCGGCAGTGGTTATGTCTACCTGGAAGGGGATGTAGACCACCAGAATGTAGACCTTAACGCCAGTGGTGAATACCGTGCCTTCAATCTGGCCAGCAACCATTGTAAAATACGCCTGGACGGCAGTGGCAACGCAGAAGTGTATGTCTATAATAATTTGCAGGCTATCCTGAGAGGCAGCGGAAATCTGTTCTATCGCGGATTTCCATCGATCGATGTTCGCGGCAACGGCAGCGGCGAAATCTACGACGCCAATTAATCAGCCCGTACAGCCAGCGCCGGATCAGCCGTTAGCCGAACGTAAACGGCTATGCCGGTATCCGTAGGAATAATAAATCATTAAACCGATGGCCATCCAGACAAAAAACCATAACCATGAAACTGCCGGTATTTCTATCAACAGATATGAACAGAATAAAACCCCCAGGATGGGTATTAAGGAATAATTGCGTCTGAAGGTATAATATGTAATAATTATGGCCAGGATTAAAAAGACCAAAAACAAAAATTCTTGCATATTATGCGTCAGTGCCTGGGGCAAACTGATTACCCGTTGCCTGAATAACCACAAAAACACAACGAACAGAAATGGTACGATATACTTCCCATTGACATAGGGCAATCTGAAACGCCTGGTGGTTCCCTCATCTTGTGGTAAAAACAATACTCCGCCAGATACCAGCACAAAAGCGAACAACGTGCCGATGCTGGTTAAATCGGTGACCAGTTTAGGATCCATAAATAATGACGGGATGGCGACGATCAGACCAGTGACCATCGTTGCGAAACTGGGCGTTTTGAATTTTGGGTGAATGCGGGCAAAAGATTTGGGGAGCAGGCCGTCACGGCTCATACTCATCCAGATCCTGGGCTGACCCAGCTGGAAGACCAGTAGAACGGTGGTTGTGGCGACCACCGCGCTGAGGGCTATGACATAACTGATCCAGGGCACATTGATCCGTTCGAATACATAAGCCAGCGGGTCGGTAACATTCAGTTCCTGATAGGACACCATGCCGGTAAGCACCAGGGCAATCAGGATGTACAATACGGTACAGATGATCAGTGAATAAATCATGCCCCGCGGCAAATCGCGCTGGGGGTTTTCGCATTCTTCGGCCGTTGTAGAGATGGCATCAAAGCCTATGTAGGCGTAAAAAACGGCGGAAACACCTTTTAGCACGCCGGTAAAACCATTTGGCATAAAGGGGTTCCAGTTTTGGGTATCAACATAAAAAAATCCGAGCACAATCACCAAGCCTATGACAGCCAGTTTGAAAATAACCATGGCGTTGGTGCTTTTTTTACTTTCCCGGATACCGATATATACCAGCAAAGTAATCAGGACCACAATGATGGCCGCCGGAATATTCAAAAATAAACGCCAGGAACCCAACAGTGGTGCAGAGTTCCAGGTAGCCACAGCAAACTGCATATCCGGCGTCAGGGTCTCCCCGGCGGCTAAAGCCGTTTGAGCCGTTTGGTAGGCGGATTTAGCCGTCGTAGGATCAAATAAAAGCCACCCCGGCAGATGAATGTTCAGGCCTTTGAGCAGATGATCAAAATAACTGCTCCAGGAAATGGCCACCACGATGTTACCAATGGCATATTCCAGGATCAGAGCCCACCCGATGATCCAGGCAATCACCTCACCAAAAGAGACATAAGCATAGGTATAAGCGCTGCCTGAGATGGGTATACGGCTGGCAAACTCGGCATAACATAACGCCGCGAAGCCACAGGTCACGGCCGTAATGATAAATAAAAAGGCTACCCCTGGGCCGCCATTGTATGCGGCGGCACCGATGGTGGAAAATATGCCTGCACCAACCACGGCAGCAATACCCATATAGGTCAGGTCTCTGACGTTAAGGTCCCGCTTCAGCTCATGTCCACCACCTTGAGCATTCAGTTCTTTTAAAATATGCGTCAACGGCTTTTTACGAAATAAATGATTACTCATTGGGCTGATTTATACCGGTTAAAACGGTCCAATGTAAGGAAATTGTGTTACTTGTTTTGGCTCTGTTTATAAAAATGAAAAGAGTGCATTGATGGAACAATACACTCTTTTATTAAACCTGACTAAAACCCGGACTTTAAATTCTTACTAGAAGTAATTTACCGGTAAAGGGATTTTGATCCAGACTGATGATCTGGTTTCTCTTTATGATTTACAGGATTCTTTCAGAGCCTGGAGATCTTCTTTAGAGTTAACCGTTTGTTCGGTTCCATCCTCCAAGGTCACCTTGATCGGGAAGACTAAAGCAGGACGTTCTTCAGCACCGGGATTATCCTTGCGCCAATTTCTGATCAGCTGGTGCAATGCTTTATGATCAGCGGCTTCAGCGGTGGTACCATCAGGGAATTCTATGCTTAACGGGAACACCAGTTTAAAACAGGGTTTACCCATATCCCCACGCTGGTGGTGGCGTTTCAGAATATGACAGGCTCTATTAAGTTTGCGCAGTTCATCAGCATCTTCCACTGTGATCACATTACCCAGCGCATCCAATACGTCCAGAGGGAATGTTAATTTGGGTCTTTCTTCGGCATCCGGGTTATCCTCACGCCAGGATTTAATGGCTTCTTTCATTTCCTCAGCCGAATTAACCTCTACTGTACTGCCATCAGGAAATTCCAGCGTCACCGGGTAAACAAATTCCAGGCAGCCCATACGCCCACAGCCGGCACCATCATGAATGCTGTCCATGGCATGCTCGGTATAATAATCTACATCCAGAGGGGATACATTGTTTTTCTGACACGCGCTCAAACCAATCATTACTAATGCGGCGGCACCTAAAATAAATCCAAAAAATTTTGACATGACTAAAACATTTAGTGATTAAAAAAATTGATTACAACCGGATAAAGCGAGGGGTAGACATTTTGTACTCATCTTTCCGGAAAAAAACTGTTTAAAAAATGTTAAAAAGAAATTTTTGTCATTTTCTTTATAACAGATGAGTACAAGCGTGGCGTTAAGACCTTATATGATCAGGTAATAAGATAATTGCCTGGTGATAAAAATTTAATTAAGTATGTATAGCCCATCGTGGAAATTTTTTTCAGCCCTTGTAGTAATTAGTGCACTGCTATTTGGAGGTTGTAGTAAAGAGAATTTATTTACCGGCTCCAATGCCATATCGATTGATGCAGCAATCCAGCCATATTTTGATGCATTTATAACCGAAGCAGCTGCACGCCATCTTGACCTAGCCGCGGCGACCCAATCTGTTAATGCCGAAATTCGCACATTGACCAGCGAAAATGGTCAGAAAGTCATAGGCATGTGCACAGCCAAGGCTGGAGATCATACCATAACGGTGGATAAAACATATTGGTCACAGGCTACCCCTTTGCTGCGAGAGTTTTTAATATTTCATGAACTGGGTCACTGTGTCCTGCAAAGAGAGCACCTGGATACGAAAAATACCAATGGCACATGTACCAGTATAATGCATAGCGGTAGTACCAACTGTCGGAATATTTATTCCTCTGCAACGCGCAAAGCTTACCTGGATGAATTATTCGGTGAGTATTAAAATAAAATACGAGTAGAATCAGGCGAGATAAACTCTGAGGTTGATAAATCAGTTATCTTTAAAAAAAGTAACTTGTGCCGTAGAATCATCAGCTATGTCGTCAAAAATCAAGGAGACGTCTTTTACCAATTTTGTCTGGATAGATATTGCACAACCGGAATACAATAAATTGGACATTATTGCGAAAAACTACGGTTTGAATCTTTATCAAATAAAAGACAGTTTGGAACCCGGGCATTTACCCAAATATGAAAAACACGAAAATTATCATTTTATTATTTTAAGGGCAGTAACAGTGACCAAGGATGAATGGATTACCAGTATAAATGATTTATCCAATAAAATTGCTTTTTTCTACAATAAAGAAAAAATCATCACCATCCACCGGGCTGACTTCGTATTTATGGAAGAAGTAAAATCCCATTTTAATTCAACAGAAGACCTGCTGTTATTTTTTATTCATAACATGGTGCAGACGTTTGTAAATCCCATTAAGATATTAGAGGAACAGATAGAAGAATTAGAGAAAAAAATATTTCTAAGGGACAACCGTAAGGTATCCCTTGAGGAATTATATTATTTAAAAAACGAAACACGCATATCGAAAAAATTATTACACATCAGTCAAAGCGTGGTACAACAAATAGAAGTCAGTGATCATTTAAAATCCGCTTTGCATGATATCAAAGACAGTTTGTTGAGTTTATTGCTTAGTTACGATGAAGTCCTGGAAAATGCCAGTAACCTGCTCAACAGTTATCTTTCCGTCAATGCCGAAAAAAATAACCAGGTCATGAAATTATTGACCATATTTTCAGCCTTCTTTTTGCCTTTAACGTTTATAGCCGGGATCTATGGGATGAATTTTGATTATATGCCGGAACTGCGCTGGAAACCGGCGTATTTCCTAACCCTGGTGGTTATGGTGGTGGTAGCACTGGTTATTTATTTTTGGTTTAAACGGAAAAAAATTCTTTGAAGTAATTTCCAGCATAAAAGCACCTGCCAGGACAGCTGAATACGCGTTACTTTATGATAAAAAAGAGCTCTGGTCCGGCCATATTGATTACCTTTGCGGTCCCTCGAGGGTGGATAAATTATGCTTCAGCGTCTGGAAATAAAGAATTATGCCATCATTAAAGCGTTGGAAATAGAATTTTCCGCGGGTTTGAACATCATCACCGGCGAAACCGGGGCGGGCAAGTCGATCCTCATGGGCGCAGTGGGATTATTGTTAGGAGAACGGGCGGATTCCAAAGTTCTTTTTGATCAAGACCAAAAATGCCTGGTAGAGGGTGTGTTTCGCCTGGCCAGCCCCGACCTGAGAACATGGTTTACTGACCATGACCTGGACTATGCGAATGAGTTGGTGATCCGCCGTGAAGTGAATGCGCAAGGAAAATCGCGGGCTTTTATCAATGATAGTCTGGTTAACCTGCCGGTATTGAAAGATCTTGCGTCCACCCTGGTCGATGTACATGGGCAATTTGATACGTTGGACATACACCATGAAGGCCAACAGTTTGATATTCTGGACGCCCTTGGTCAAAATGAGGGTCCATTAAAATCATACCGGGAGGCGTTGCAAGCACTACAAAACAATCAGCAAGCCATACAAAACTTAAAACATGAAATCACCGTGGCTCAGCAGGAAAATGATTTTCTGCGTTTCCAGCAGGATGAACTAACTAAAATACATCTGGTCAACGAGGAGGAAAAAACGCTGGATGAAGAATTACGCCTCCTGAGTGCGGCGGCGGATATTCAAGCACAAAGTCAGGCGGCTCTGGCCCTTTTGGATGAAGGCGATTATTCAGCCAGTCAATATATAACCCAAGCCCGGCAAAAAATTAATTCGCTGGGATCTATCTTACCTGCTTTTAAAGACCTAAGCAGCAGGTTAGAAGCAACGATCGTCGAAATAAATGATATCAGCAAGGCCTTAGCTCAATTGGCGGAAGCCAGGGATGCTGACCCAAAACGGCAGACTTTCTTAGAAGATCGGCTCGGGGTACTCCATCGTCTATTTCAAAAGTATAAAGTGCACACATCGGGTGAACTACTAAAAATATTGGATGGGCTGAATCATAAATTAAGACACACGGAAGGATTAGAAGACCAACTACAGGCCCTCAATGAAGAAGGGCAGCGCCTGGAGATTATGTGCAGACAGGACGCGAAACTACTCAGTTCCCGACGGCAAAAACAAGCCAAATACCTGGAACAAGAAGTTAAAAAATTGCTCGTCCGGTTAGCCATGCCGGAAGGCGATCTGCAGGTCAGGCTGATGGATACCGTACACCTAAACCGATATGGTTGTGACCAGGTGGAGTTTTTATTCGCCGCCAATGCGGGTAGCAAACCACTGCCCATCCGCGCTGTGGCGAGCGGCGGTGAATTGTCCCGTTTAAATCTGTGTATCAAGTCGGTGGTGGCTGATAAAATGGTCCTGCCCACACTGATATTCGATGAGATAGATAGCGGCATCTCCGGTCCAGTAGCAGAAAAAATGGGGCAGGTGATGCAAGCACTCGCACAAAAACACCAAATCATCACCATCACCCACTCCCCTCAGGTGGCCAGCAAAGCCAATAACCATTTTCAGGTGTATAAAACCAGCTCCTCGGGTCGAGTACAAACAATGGTCAAGCCACTTAGCGGAGAGGAACGCGTGCATGCCCTGGCGGTGATGCTTAGCACGGATCCACCCAGTACACCCGCTATGGCGAATGCCCGTGAATTACTAAACTTGCAAAAAAAATAAATATATTAAAACATGAGTCATCAGTTATTAGCCGGCAAAAAAGGGATCATATTCGGTGCTTTGGATGAACAATCCATAGCCTGGAAAGTAGCCGAACGATGTGTAGAGGAAGGCGCCAAAATAACCCTGACCAACGCGCCGGTAGCCATGCGCTTCGGTAAAATCCAGGAACTTGGAACCCGCTTAAATGCCGAGATTATCCCCGCAGATGCCACGCTGAGCGAGGATCTGGAAAATCTGCTCACCAAATCCATGGATATCCTGGGAGGGCCGCTGGATTTTATCCTGCATTCGATCGGTATGTCCCTGAATGTGCGCAAAAACAGGTCTTACACTGACCTCAATTATGAGTTCATGCATAAGACGCTGGACATTTCGGCCATATCGTTTCATCGTCTCATGCAATCAGCCATGAAACTGGATGCTATGGCTGAGGGTGGAAGCATCCTGGCTTTAACATATATCGCAGCCCAACGCGTATTTCCCGATTATAATGAAATGGCGGATGCCAAAGCATTGTTAGAATCTTTTGGACGAAGTTTTGGTTACCATTATGGGGCCAAAAAGAAAGTCCGCGTCAATACCATCTCCCAATCGCCCACCTGGACGACGGCCGGCAGTGGTGTTAAAGGGTTTAAGACGTTTTACGACTATGCTGACCAGATGTCACCCCTGGGCAACGCTTCGGCAGAAGAGTGCGCCGATTATTGCGTAGTCATGTTTTCTGATCTGACGAAAAAAGTCACCATGCAAAACCTTTTCCATGATGGTGGTTATTCAGCTATGGGTATAAATCCAACCCTTTTCCCGGCAGAATAAAGGGCCATAAAGACTGTAACATTAAAGCATGAAGAGCTGGCCCTGGTTATTGTGGTTAGGAATCATGGCCTTAGGCCATGTCAGTAGTTGGGCCCAGGCCCCACGGGCGGGTAGCAGCTCAGGGACTTCACAAAATACACCGGGTAAGTCCACGAAGCCGGAGGTACCCGATAGCGTTGGCTTAACTTATTATGAATATTTGCAGCCCTGGAAGACGCGACCGTTTGCGGATACGCTATTGGATCTGGGTTTCTCGGCATATGACCCCGTGCGCAAGAATGCATTAGGTGGGGACTGGATAAACTTAGGTTTACCGGGCTCAGCGCACCGCTCCCAATGGTTCATACCCGTGGAAACCAGTGGGATAACTCTGGGCGACCTCAATCATCCGTTATACCACTTTAATCCGGAGAACCGGGAAGGGATGATCCTGCAGAAACCCTTTGCCCGTTTTGCTTTCAACCAACGGGAAGGGCAAAAAAATCTGATGACTAATTTTGACTTTTACCGACATTTCGCCAGAGGATTTCAATTAGGACTTAATTATAGCCGTATAAATCAGGAGGGAATATACAGTCACCAAAAACACATCCTGACCAACCTGGCTGTCACCTTGAGTATCGATAAACCCCGGCGTCGCTGGCATTCCGATCTACAGTTCATATTAAATAACTTTGATCTGGATGAAAATGGTGGGGTCACGGACACCAGTGAATTTAGCAGAATCAACATCACCCAGAAAGGAGCGGTAAATATCAATTTGGAAAGCCCCAGCACCACCCACCGGGATTTTCAGACTGTCTTCAATTTTTTTTACCACCTCAATCCCGCCGACACGGGAGGGATTAAACAGCAGCATACCCCTTTGGCCAGGTTAGTCGCCGCTTATCAGGATAATTCGTATGACTACTTAGATCCAGCTCCCGGAAGCGATTCGGTGTTTTACGGTGCTTACTGGACTTCGGATACGGTCAGCGCTTTTCTGGGCCAAAGCAACGCCTACCTGGATTTAGCCTGGATAGATTTATACCGGGATACCAGCTTCACCCACATCGCACATGTATGGAGTTTGGGCGCCCGGTTGCAAAACATTCGCCTGTCTGATGACACCCTAAATAAAAATTACCAGCAAATTCGACTTTATTCAGATTTGGAACAAAACATCAGCACTTTTCTGAGACTGGAAGGGCACGCTCATTATATCCTAGGCACCAAGACGAATGATTTATTTTTAAAAGGTGCTTTAAAGGTCAGGGCTGGCAAACACGAATTAAAAGCATATACCCAATTTAACCGCTTCAGTGCGCCCTGGATTTACCAACGATTCTCGGTAAAGAAAAACTATCTGTGGCAAAATAATTTCGATCGCAGCACGCACTGGACTACCGGAGGCACTTTGAACATTGGCCGGGGAAATCTTGTCCTGGATGGGCGCTACAGCTTATTGGGTAACTGGTTGTATTTTGACAGTCTGGCCATAGCTCGGCAAACCAAGAAAACAGGTCACCTGGTGCAGTTTAAAATTTATAAAAACTTCCATTTCGGTCCCTTTGCTACATACCATGAGGTAGGCTGGCAGGAAACAGGGTTGAACGAATTACCACTGCCAACCTGGACCACTCATCAAGCCATCTCGGGTGAATTCTATTTATTTCGCAAACGGGCTTTGCATACCCGAATCGTTTTAGATCTGCGGTGGAATTCCGCTTATTATGCCCCTGGTTTTTTTCCGGTCAGTCAACAATTTCACTTGCAGAATCGCATTAAAAGCGGCAATTATCCGCTGATGGACCTGACGGTTAACTTCCGGGTAAGCACCTGGCGAGCTTTCTTAAAATATGAAAACCTCTCCGATTTTTTTATGAAACCAGTGTATTTCAACCATGTGATTTATCCGTATCTTGACGGTGGTTTACGGGTTGGGTTAGTGTGGTTATTAAGAGACTAGACATATGGAAACATGGACTTTAGGGGAGCTGGTGTCCCGCGAATATGTGCAGTTGTATAACCGCAAACCTTGGGTATTCCGGGCGCCAGGCCGCATCAATCTGATTGGAGAGCATACCGATTACAACCAAGGCTTCGTATTGCCTGCTTCTATCGACAAAGCAGCCTACCTGGCCATTGGCCCTAGTCATGATCACCTGTGCCGGGTGACTTCGTTGGATTTTCACGAGACGGTGGAATTTAATCCTGAGCAACTGTACAAAAGGGAAACCTCCTCCTGGGTGAATTATATTCTGGGTGTCCTGGACCAATTTCTCCGGGATGGCCTGACTATCAGCCCGTTCAATGCAGTTTTAGCCGCTGACGTGCCAATAGGCGGCGGACTGAGCTCATCCGCCGCCCTGGAAGCCGTGGTGGCCTTTGCCATCAATGATATGAATCAATACCGTTACGAGAGGAACGAACTGGCCAAACTCACTCAGCTGGCTGAAAATGAGTGTATCGGCGTACGCTGTGGTATCATGGACATGTTTACCAGCTTGTTTGGGCATGCCAGGCACGCCATCTGTCTGGATTGCCGCGACCTCACCTATCGCACTGTGCCACTGGAATTAGGTGCTTATCAACTGGTGTTATTTGACACCGGGGTCAAGCACGCTTTAGCCAACACTGAATTCAATACCCGGCGCGCCGAGTGTGAACAAGGGGTAGGCATATTACAAAACTTTTATCCTGCCGTCCACTCCCTGCGGGATGTCACCCAGGCTATGTTGACTGAATCCAGAGAAAAATTGGGGCAACTTGTCTTTCAACGTTGTCAATACGTCGTCAGGGAAAATGCGCGGGTATTACTGGCTTGTGATCATCTGGAGCGGGGTGAACTGGCGGCTTTTGGACGTTTGATGTATGACTCTCATGCCGGCTTACAACATGATTATGCCGTAAGTTGTGCGGAACTGGATTTTCTGGTTGATCAATGCCGGAATTATCCAGACGTATTGGGAGCCCGCATGATGGGGGGCGGTTTTGGTGGCAATACCCTTAATTTAATTGACCGGCATGCGGTGAACTCCATTTTCGGCACCTTAGCTCCTGCTTATGAAGCCAAATTTGGCCGGTCCTTAAAAATTATGCCGGTCAACGTCGCCGAAGGAGCCTCCTGCCTATCCTAATAATCTCTGATCATGAAACTATACAAATTTCCGTCATTTACCGTGCTCTTAAAAGAAGGCCAATGTTATCGGTTGGACCAAGATTGGGATACTCTGATCAATCGACCCGGTTTGTCAGCTTACCTTCACGTTCAGTCCGGGCCGACCATTCCTGCACCGGATTGGTCCACAGCATTAGCACCCATTGGCCACCAGGAAGTATGGGCGGCGGGTGTAACTTATCTGCGCAGTAAAGTAGCCCGGATGGAGGAGTCTCCACAGGGGCAAGATTTTTACGACCTGGTCTATAGCGCAGACCGGCCGGAATTATTTTTTAAGGCCAACGGATACCGGGTCAGAAAAAGCGGTGAAGGCATCCGCATCCGCAAAGACTCTACCTGGAATGTTCCGGAGCCAGAGTTTACGCTTTGTATCAATAATATCGGTGATATCATTGGTTACACCATCGGCAATGATGTCAGCTCCCGTTCAATAGAGGGAGAAAATCCCCTTTATCTGCCCCAAGCCAAAGTGTATGACGGTGCTGCGGCCTTAGGGCCATGTCTGTGGGTACATGACCAGCCGCCGTCCTCAGAAACCACCATAACGCTGAACATATCCCGGGAAGATCAGGTGGTTTTCTCCGGTCAGACCCAGTTGAAAATGATGAAAAGACAATTTAATGAGTTGGTGGAATACCTGTACCGTGAGATGAGTTTTCCCCTGGGCTGCTATTTGATGACCGGTACGGGGGTTGTACCTTCCGGTGATTTTACTTTACGCTCTGGTGACCGGGTGGATATCTCTGTGCAAGCCATTGGGTTGCTTTCCAATTACGTAGAATAATTCTTTCGAATAAATTAGCCAGATTTTTAACGGTTTGGAGTAATTACAGTTCGTAATTAGGTCTCAGCTTGCCGTGCCGTTCTTCCGTATAGAAGGTGTTGATGATGCGCACTACTTCTTCTATATCATCCGTGACCGGTAAGAGGTCCAGATCATGTTGATTAATGTTGTGTTCAACCTCGAGCATAATGTTTTTCATCCATTCCTTCAGGCCATTCCAGAACGATGATCCAAAAAGAATGAGGGGTACTTTAGTGATTTTATTGGTTTGAATAAGGGTCAATACTTCAAACATTTCATCCAAAGTACCAAATCCACCCGGTAAGACGATGAACGCCTGAGCATATTTGACGAACATGACTTTGCGCACAAAAAAGTAACGGTGCTCCAGGTTTTTATCCGGGTCAATATAAGGATTATGGTTTTGTTCAAAGGGCAAATTGATATTCAAACCTACCGAGACTCCTCCTTTCAAGTAAGCCCCTTTATTGGCCGCTTCCATGATGCCCGGGCCTCCACCGGTGATAATGCCATAACCTTCTTCGGTGAGCCGCTCGGCTATTTCCACAGCTTTTTCGTAATATGGCTGGCCCGGTTTGGTGCGCGCCGATCCAAAGATGGAGATACATGGTCCAATGCGATTCAAGGTTTCAAAACCGTCGACCAATTCGGCAATAACTTTGAACATGGTCCAGCTGTTTTCTCCTTTTAGCTGGGACCATTGCTTCATCAGGCGCGAAGAAGCTACTTTCTGTTTTTCAGTCATAGAAATTTTCGCTCAAACAACGATTACACGGCGGCAAACTTAAACTCCTCATATTCCTTCTCCAGGTATTTGGTGAGGGCATCAAAATTTTCAAATTTGGAGAACAAATCATTTAGACTTTTTCCGGCCGGTACTGCGGGATTAACATAATTGTTTACGTCATTTAGGGTAATTTCCTGATCGCTCAAAATAATCAGACGCTCAACTACATTACGCAGTTCACGGATATTACCGCTCCAATGCATGGTTTGCATCATATTTAATGCTTCAGTCGTAAACCTTTTCGGTGGGATACCATATTCTTCACAGATCGTTGCATTAAAATGTTCCACTAACAAAGGTATGTCATACCGCCGTTGGGTCAGTGCCGGGACGTCGATAATTATGACAGCCAAGCGATGGTAGAGGTCTTCGCGAAAACGCCCTTTTTCGATTTGTTTGCGCAAATCTTTATTGGTAGCTGCGATCACGCGGACATCCACTTTTATTTCCTTCTCACCTCCTACGCGGGTGATGCGATTTTCCTGCAGGGCCCGCAGAACTTTCGCCTGAGCCGATAAGCTCATGTCCCCTATTTCGTCAAGAAACAAAGTACCCCCGTTGGCTTGTTCAAATTTACCAATCCGTTGTTTGATGGCGGAGGTAAAGGCGCCCTTTTCATGTCCGAACAGTTCACTTTCGATGAGTTCGGAAGGGATGGCGGCGCAATTCACTTCCACGATGGGGTTTTCTACCCGCGGGCTCTTTTCATGAATCCAGCGAGCTACCAATTCTTTGCCGGTGCCGTTTTGCCCAGTCACAAGAACACGGGCTTCGGTAGGCGCTACGCGTTCGATGGTTTCTTTCAGCAAATGAATAGCGGGTGATTCACCGATTATTTCCTGTACTTTGCTCTTAGCCACTTTATGCTGCAATACGCGTCGTTCGCTCATCAAGCTGGAACGGTCCATGGCGTTGCGTAAGGTGATGAGCATCCGGTTAAGGTCCGGCGGTTTGGATATAAAGTCAAAAGCACCTTTTTTTACCGCCTCCACTGCCGTATCGATGGTGGCATGACCGGAGATCATTACGACAGGGATATCCGGATTGATCACTTGGATGCGCTCCAGGGCTTCCAGACCGTCCAGGTTAGGCATTTTTATGTCTAACAAAATAACGTCGTAGTTATTTTGTTTAACTTTTGCCAAACAATCTAATCCATCTACAGCTTCGTCAACTTTATATTTTTCAAACTCTAAAATTTCTCTGAGGGTCCTCCGAATGCTCTTTTCATCATCTACGATCAATATGTTGGCCATGAGTTAAAATTTAGCTAGTTAATCAGGCCAAAGATATATTAAAATATTTTTTAATAGGTAATATATTTATAAATAAATTTTTACGCGTTATATTTAAATGTCATGTGTTGTTAAAAGCCAGATAGGCCATTAACCCCGAGCCTACTTCCAGGCAATTCTCATCTACATCAAAGCTATCGGTATGGACGCTGGCCTGTAGTCCTCTAGCTGTATTGCCGGTGCCTAACCGGTAAAAACAGGCCAGAACGGCGTGGGAGTAGAAGGAAAAATCTTCCGCGGTCATGCGCGGTGGAAGCATCACCACCTGGCTATCACCGAGATATTGTTTTGCAGCACGGACAGCCTGGTTAGTTAAGTTCTCATCATTAACCAGGTAAGGATATCCAACTAAGATATCTAAATCGTAGGATCCCCCATAAGCCAGAACGGTATGATCAATAATCTGCCTGATCCAGGCATGAGCTTCCGTGCGCCAGGACTCGTTCATGGTACGGAAAGTCCCTTCCATCTTCACTTCATTCGGAATAACATTCGTGGAACCTCCAACCGAATACAATTTACCGATACTCAATACACCAGGTTCAAATGCATCCTGTTTGCGACTGATGACCTGCTGAAGGTTGACGATAACCTGGCTGGCTATGGTAATGGGATCAATGGTGCGATGTGGGACCGCCCCGTGTCCCCCTTTACCGCGTATCGTCAGGAAAATCTCATCACAGGAAGCCATAAATTTTCCGCCGCGAAAACCCACTTGTCCCACTTCCAAATCCGGGTGTACATGTTGGCCCAGGATGGACGTTACCGGTGGGTTTTCCAGGACACCGGCTTTAATCAATAACGAAGCGCCGCCGGGCAGTTTTTCTTCTCCCGGCTGGAAAATTAATTTTACCGGATGGCTCAGTTCATCCCGCAATCGCCACAAGATTTGCGCGGTACCTAACAGGCTGGCCGTATGGACATCATGGCCACAGGCATGCATAACACCAGGCACCCGCGAGCAATAGGATTTTTCGCCTGCTTCCTGGATGGGCAGCGCATCCATATCGGCCCGTAAAGCCCTTACCGGACCGGTAGATCTGGCTCCCTGAATGAGACCAACCACCCCAAAAGTATCCCCAAAACGAACGGTATGCGGAAGGCCAATATCTGTCAAAACATCAGCGACGTAAGCACTGGTTTTTTCTTCCTGGAAGGATAACTCCGGGTAAGTGTGCAGATGTCGGCGATAACCGACAACCTCAGACTTCAGCTGATGTGCTAATTTTTTTATTTGCTCTATCATAGTTTTTGATCTAGTTGAAAAAATCCTTTGATTAAGATATCCAGATCCACCCAGACATCGTATTCGCGGGCATAGATAACATTTAATTTATGCAGCAGTTCGGCTTGAAGGTCATAGAAAGAATATTTTAAAGAACACTCAAGCACTCCGGGTCGGATCACAGGCAGAGAAGCCAGGTTCCGGTCGGCAAGGTTATAACCGACCCAGGTCTTTTTTGCTGATAAAATAAGCCACAGGTTCCTAATGTATTGTTTTTTGCATGCATATATCCATACTAATACAGGTGAAGCTGCTGCTAAAGCCAAGGCAATGACGACATCGAAAATTCGTTTATTTAACCGTTGGGTAACATCTTGTAATGGAAATCGAATGGCATAGGTATAAAGTTCACCCGGTTTGCGGCTGGAACTGCTGCTGATAATATGATCGCTCTCTACTGAAGCAATGCGATAGCGATACGGTTTTCCAAGCACCGACATAGCCTCGGTTATCTGCGAGAAGGACATACTCCGGGAACAGAAGATCAGTTCATCTACATGGTATGCGGTGCAATAATCGGCCAGTAACTGCGCTGAAAAAGGCGGAACGGTATCCAGGTGTCCTAACCATCGGTAAGTAATGCGCAAACTGTCCAAAAAATCGCGCACCCGGAGGTATTCTTCCTCGGAACCCACAATAACCAATTTCGCGGCATAAGATTTTTTGACCACTTGCTTTTTTATAGCCAGGTGAATGATCAAATAGAAAAAAGTGAATACCAGGGACAATAGCAGCAAAGCACGGCTGGGACGAGCCTGTAGCGGCAAAAGCGCATAAGTAATTAATACTGCAATGGATAAACCGAACCACCGTTTTAGCAACCTGGACGGTTCAGGAGCAGGTGACAGCAATCCCCCCGAACTAAAAGCGAAAGCAAAAAATACCGCCAAACCTGGAATAAGAACATAATCATAAAATGGTGGGTAAAAATAATTATCGTGATGGTAGAAGCGTTCCCAGGCTTCTTTAAGAGCATAATATCCTATCGCCAAGATAATTACATCTAGCAAAAAAGAGCCTGTTCGGTGTAATAAGGATGAAAGAAGGCTAACCAGTCCTTTAAAACCAATAGCCATGCGTAAAAGCACCCGGTACCAGAATTTTTGTCCCGTAAAGTGTTTGGCGGCGAAAATGGACATGGCCTGGTAAAAATGTTTTAAATAAGGCCAAGAATCCCGATGGCTACTTTCGCCTTTGTAATGAATAATGGATGTTCCGGCAAAATAATAATTGGTATAACCTGCCTGTTGTATGCGGTAAGACCAATCCACATCTTCACCATACATAAAAAATGAATCATCCAAAGGACCCACTTTTGCTAACACCTGAGCGCTGATCATCATAAATGCACCGCAGAGAATATCCACACGCTGGTCAGTATCAGCAGATAAATGACCCAGGTAATAGCTATTAAAAAGGGGAGAGTGAGGAAATAAACGACCCAACCCGGATAAACGGCAGAAAGCGACCCAGGGTGTCGGCAAGCCCCGTTTGGACTCCGGCAGGTATTGACCGGTACCATCGATAAGTTTTACCCCCAGAGCACCGGCATCAGAGTGTGTATTAAAAAAATCCAGGCATAACCGAAGCGTATCTTCCCGCACCAAAGTGTCCGGATTAAGTAAAAGGATGTGACCGCCTTTTGCTAAGGCCAACGCCTGATTGTTAGCACGGGCAAACCCCACATTTTCCAGGTTTGCAATAAGTTTTACCAAAGGATATTTCGTCTGCACCAACTCCACGGAGCTGTCTGAAGAATGATTATCCACCACGAAAATCTCAGAAGATATCCCTTCCAAAGACTTGGATAATGAATGCAAACATTGATCAAGAAAATACCGGACATTATAACTGACGATAATAACGCTGATGGCCGGATTATGCATGGATTATTCTTCGGTGAGATGGTAAGGCATCCGTGCTGCAATGGAACGGCCCAAGGTTATTTCATCCGCATATTCAAGTTCCCCTCCAAACGCCACACCTCGAGCGATGGTGCTAACTTTAACCCCGAAGTCCTTCAATTTTTTACTGATGTAATATGTGGTAGTTTCTCCCTCAATGGTAGGATTGATAGCCATGATGACTTCTTTGATGTCACCAGATGGATTCAATCGCTGCAGCAAAGAACTCAAGTTTATGTCCTGTGGTCCAATGCCGTCTATAGGAGAGATTACCCCACCCAAGACATGGTACAAACCCTGATACTGTCCCGTATCCTCGATAGCCATAACATCCCGAATGGATTCCACCACACATATCAATTCTTTCTGTCGGCGTGGGTCACTACAAATGGTACAGATTACCTCGTCGGCAAGATTATGACATACCTGACATTCTTTGACCAGCGTACGGGCATTACGGATCCGTTCAGTAAATTCAAGTACTTTAGCCTGATCTGTCTTCATGACATGTAAGACCAAACGCAGGGCGGTTTTTTTCCCGATGCCAGGTAAAGACGAAAAAGCCTCTACGGCTTGTTGGATGTATTTGGAGGAGAAATTCATCTCGTAAAAATAAGCAGATTGGCTAAGATTAATGTAAATGTTATGGTCATTGGCATTTTGGCACAGGCAAGTAGATGGGAAATTAGCTAACAATCTGAGTCGGCATACGCTTTATCAACCATAAAACCCTATTTTTGTTGCTTATTAAAAAATTGCATTTATCATTATGGCCGAAGTAATCCGTATGCCACGCATGAGCGACACCATGGAAGAAGGGGTAGTTGTCTCTTGGTTAAAAAAGGAAGGTGAAAGTATTAAACCCGGGGATGTTCTTGCTGAGATAGAAACCGATAAGGCTACCATGGATTTCGAATCCCTATGGGAAGGCACCTTGTTACACATTGGTGTCCCCATCGGTAAAGCCATACCCGTAGATGGGATCATTGCTGTTATCGGCAAACCAGGCGAAAATTATCAAGACCTGCTCGTCCAAAGTGGCGGTTCAAATGGATCAGCTACCGCAGCACCTGCAGCCTCTGCTAGTGCAGCTACGCCACCTGTAGCTACTTTGGCCCCCGAGCTTGAGGTAGCCACCTCCGGCGAGCGAGTTAAAGCTTCCCCCTTAGCCAAAGCGATGGCCAAAGATTCGGGTGTGGACATACACAAAATAGCTGGAACGGGTGAAGCAGGGCGTGTTGTTAAGCGGGATGTGGAGGCTTTTCTACAGCAAGGGCCAGTAGTACCTGCTTTAACGGCGACTGTAGCCAGTCCGGTAGTCCCCGGAGAAACTTATACAGATATTCCACTCAGCCAAATGCGGAAAACTATCGCCCGCCGGTTAGCAGAAAGTAAATTCAGTGCACCTCATTTCTATCTGGGGATAGAAGTAAATATGGATCAAGCCGTACAAGCCAGGACCAACATCTTGGCGATGAGCAACATAAAAATTTCTTACAATGATCTGGTGGTCAAGGCTTGTGCGCTGGCCTTAAAACATCACCCAGCTGTCAACTCTTCCTGGTTAGGTGACCGGGTCAGACAAAACCATTTGATTAATATTGGGGTGGCTGTAGCCGTTGAAGAGGGGCTTCTGGTACCTGTAATTCGGACTACAGATGCCAAATCAATTCAGCAAATAAATACGGAGATAAAAAATTTGGCTCAAAAAGCTAAAGACCGAAAACTCACTCCAGAAGATATGCAGGGCAACACTTTTACTATTTCCAATTTAGGCATGTTCGGCATCGAAGAATTTACAGCCATCATAAATCCACCTGATGCTTGTATATTGGCTGTAGGTGGTATAATGGAAAAGCCCATCGTTAAACAGGGAGAGATTAAAGTAGGTCAGGTGATGAAGCTTACCCTGAGCTGTGATCACCGGGTAGTGGATGGCGCTACGGCTGCCCGCTTTTTACAAACTTTAAAACAGTTTTTGGAAGAACCCCTGATGATGTTGGTTTGAAGCAGATGGGAAACATGAAACGATAAGGAACCTTAATATCCTTGTTGGACTAAAGGATCCTGCATTAAATTACCAACCGATTATCCTCAGCCTTCGCAACCATCGCACCAGTCGATTAGACTTTTATATTTCAAGCATAAAAAAAGAGGTTATCTGATGTCCGGATAACCTCTTTTAATATAATAATGGATGAATTAATATCCAGAACTACGGTTACCACTGTATTTTGGACCTGGACGGCTTGAACCGGGAGTACCTTTACCGGCATCTGGTCCGGTCGGTGCAGCCATTTCAGCGTCTGTGGATTCGGCCACTTTAAATTCTACGCGGCGATTCATGTATTGCATTCTTTCTTCTTCTATGCTGGTCCGATGGTTGTCCGGCAATCCCGAAACTAACGGCGAAGTTTCTCCTCCATATTGCAGAATAAGCCTTTCCCTGGGCAGATTATACTTGCCTACCAGGTAATCAATAGCCGCTTTAGCCCTTTTATAGGATAAAACAGAATTATAATCATCAGGGTTACGTGAATCAGTAAATCCCTTAACTAAAATCTTAAGTTGTGGATGTTCCATCATTACGTTAGCTACACTATGCAGATTGCCATAAAATTCCGGCTTGATGTAGAATTTGTCTAAGTCGAAGTGGACCATAGGGAGGAACCATTCTGTTTTAACGTTTGATAACCGGTCATTAATTAATTTAATTACTTCATCTTCAGTCAAATAAGGCACTTCAGTTTGACCCACGCCATTGCCATCCACATCCAGTCCCGGAGCGGAGAAGGGTTCTTTATCACGAAAATCAGCAACGCCATCACCATCGCTGTCTAAAGCTACCCCGCGCACGTCTACAGAGGCTCCGGATGCAGTGTTTGATTCCTGATCCAACATGTCCAAAACGCCATCCCCATCCGTATCGGTTAAATCAAAGACCGGTCTTTGTTTAAGTTCAGCAATATCATTCATGGTAGCGTCGATTGGATTTAACCAATAGAGTGGTTCAGTCTTTTTGCTGAAATCACCCAAATTGATCCCTAGGCGCAGGTTGGTGTAATGGCCGATCTCGTTATTGTTAGACTGATCGTAAATGGACCGATATTCAAATCCGTCCAATAAGTCGTTGTCCGAAGTCATCATTTGATGCTCTAAACCGATATTAAATCGATTGTTAATTCGTTTGGCTACACCAACTCCAAATTGAAACATAAAGTGAACGTTCGTTTTATCTCCTAAACGGAAGATGGCAGCTTTTTCCCTCGCTTCCGTTTCATAGGTATCATCAAAAATATCACGCACTTGTTTTTTGATGTCTTTGCGACCCGCTTTGGTATTAACATCACCGGTAACACCAGAAAAATTATATGCACTATTGCCATTGAGGGCATTAATCTTAGTCGTATTATTATCCAGTCCGAATCCGGCGAAAGTATACCAATTCCAGTTGTTGCGGTCTTTATGGAATAGGATGTTACCGATATTTAAAACACCCTGGAGCGATCCATAAATATAGGTGGTCTTGAAGTTGCGATGTAAATCACCGGCAATTCTGGCCGCTTCAGGTACCAAATCAAGATTCATAACATTATCTGCAGATCTTTGTGGATCTAGTCCCTTGGTTTGGCCCAAGAACAAATCGCCGCGGACAGAAAAAGCATAATGAACTGCTTTACGTAAGTGCAAACCTAAGCCAAAACCGGCTGGTTGAAGTGGGTCTACATCGCCATCGAACAGAAAATGACCGGCATGAATACCC
>JAYRWN010000176.1:0-2688 GCA_041917975.1 Saprospiraceae bacterium
TTAAAAAGTATTGGGGAGTTTTTTGGTGGCCGCGACCACAGTACAGTTATCTATTCGCTCAAGGCGGTACAGGATTTGATGGATATAGATCAAGAGTTCAAAAAATCCGTCTATGAGCTGGAGAAAAAAATAAAAATGAGTATCAGTTATTGATATTTTAGCTATTTTTGCGTGCTTTTTTTAAAGTAATGATGGTCCCGGATGCGGGACCAATTCATCGAAAGACGTAGGATAGCGAAAACATAAGATTCAGCTGGTGAAGTGGGTGAGCGGCTGAAACCAACGGTTTGCTAAACCGTCGTACTGGGAAACTGGTACCGAGGGTTCGAATCCCTCCTTCACCGCATTATCTAACCTAATGAGGGGTCTGTAATCCCAAACAGTGAACCAATTATCTACCTATGTTTGATTTTGAAAAATTAGAGATCTATCAACAGCTGCGGGAGTTAAATATCATGATCTATACCAAAATAGTTCAGGATGTGCAGATAGACCCATTCTTCCGTGAGCAGTTCAAAAAAGCCAGCCTGGATATTTTGTTCAACCTGGCGGAAGGTACGGGGCGGGTACGGCGTGGTGACAAAAAAGAATTCTACGTGCGTTCGCGCAGCGCTTTATTTGAATGTACGACTTTAGTACAGGTGCTTCGTGATCTGGATCAGATCGATGAGGATACCTATCAGGAGTTGTACGATCAGCTGGAGCAGGGCTCAAAGATGTTGTTAGGCCTCATCCGGTCCATGTCCCAGGATGACTAAGTTCCGATCTGTACGTGAACATATACAACGGTATATTTTCTGTGAGCAGGCTAAAAAAATATAAGTACGGGGTGTAGCGCAGTCCGGTTAGCGCACCTGCTTTGGGAGCAGGGGGTCGTGAGTTCGAATCCCACCACCCCGACAAACCAGCAAATGGTCGATTTCATCGAAATCGGCCATTTTTTTTTGTGCTTTATCCAGCGCATGCTGGCATGCAGGCGGGATAAGCGCAAAAAAAAGGTTATGCCGCAGGCATAAGCCATTGCTGGCTTGAGCATTCCCTCCAATAGGGATCGCTGTAAGCAATCCCACCACCCCGACAAGCCAGCAAATGGTCGATTTCATCGAAATCGGCCATTTTTTTTTGTGCTTTATACCGCGCATGCTGGCATGCAAGCGGGATAAGCGCAAAAAAAAGGTTATGCCGCAAGGCATAAGCCATTGGTGGCTTGAGCATCCCCTTCATTGGGTCCGCTCGCATTGGTAATGGCTTACTGTTATAAGCAGTTTTTTACCAAAATTCCACTAAGATCTTTTTTTGTGGTCAGAGTTTTCTACTGGCGAAACCCTTTCAAGCATAGTATTGATTCTAAACTCGGCTTCCTTTTTTGAAATTCCATGATAATAGTCTTTTACAAATGGATGGTCGAAGTCTTCATGTGGCACTATTTCTGGTCTTTTGTTTCCGATTCTTGTAAACACAGTAGTCGGTATACTTTGAGTGAATTCATATTCTGGGATAACGTTACAAAGCCAACCAAAATATTTTGTCTAATGATTCTCATTATAATAATTCTCTGAATAGTCGTCGAAACTTTTTTCACTAAGAGAAACCCAAACCCCGTATTCCAAGTCTTCACAATGGTCGTTTACTTTTTGAGTTAATGTACACCGAATAAATCTGTCAGTTTGGTCTTGATGTTTAATAACACAAAAATCGCTGTCTATTTCTGCAATTGTTTCTTTGTCATGTTGTGATAATGAGTCGTAATTGTCGGGAGACTTAAATGTAAGAGCAGGCCATTCATTATGTTCTTTTCCACAGCAACTGCATGTGTATTTGATTTGGTCTGTCATTCTTTCTCCTGGTAATTGAGTTTGTTTAAAAATTGCTTATAACGTTTTGCATATACGGCATGGCGGCGTTTAGCCGACATGATCGTTGTATGCTTTATTCGCTGCTGGCTTCATTTTTTAATTTCTTTGGCTTATTCATCAATAAGACCATAACTAAATTTGTTATAAATATCAATTGACTTAAAAGGGCTATTATAATTAAAACGAACAATATTTGGTTTACTATTCTAAAGGTCTCAATATTTCCTTCAATTACTTTTTTGAATATAAGACCTGTTATTATAATTAGGGTAAAAGTCGAATTCGTGGTTACAACATGAGTTACTGTCATCCAATTGACAAGTCTTTTGTTCCTTATCAGCCAATAAATAATCCCAATTATTCCTAAGTAAATGGAAAATAAAATTCCAGTATGAATTAATGCAATAACGAAGTACGTATCATGCAATTGAATATCAATTGCATTATTGAAACCAATCATTGATAATACAATAAGCAACAATATTGAATACCAAATTGGTTTGTAAGGTTTATTTACGATTGAATTCATTCGCTTTTAATCAATTAAAAATTAAACAATCCTTGCAAAAATTACAGAATCCACAATTATCAAAAATAATAGTATATTCAATGTTGCTCCTATCCATTTGAACCAACTTGACGGTTCTTTCTTCGCAAAACTTAAAATCATCATAATCATTCCAGTTAAACAAAATAATTGAGTCGCAATTACAAATACAATTGGTGGTTCAGGAAGTCCTTTGCTTACCTTGATTGTTCTCGGAATGCTTGCATAAATATAAATACACAATCCTAATGTTATTAATGAATTTATCAGAGATAACTTAGAAAA
>JAYRWN010000177.1:0-33411 GCA_041917975.1 Saprospiraceae bacterium
ATTAGCCAGTTTCAACCCAAATTTTAAAACTTTTAAGGGAGGAAAATACGACTGGCTAGGCTGGGACGATGGTTCTCGAGCTATACCAGATTTTCTGACTACCGCAGAACAACGTCAACCTTTAACCACCAGCGCCTATTTTAATGCACGAGATCCAAAATCCTCCAATGACCAAATCAGAAATGTTTTTCATCGTGCGGCACAATCGCTAAGTAATGATTTTACCCCGGGCACCATGACTCCGACCGGTGATTTGGGTGTATCATTCAATATTGGCAACAATTTCACTGTTTTTAAAAAGCTGGTAGGAATTAATTTTGGTACAAATTATAATCGCAGTTATAATTATTATGATCAGGGACTGGTAGCTACCTGGAACAATAACACTTCTTCCGAATTGTTTGACTACCAAAAATTTGATAATGACAGTTACAGTGGTCAAAATGTTCAATTCAGTGCGATAGGTAGTTTAGCAATGCGACTGAATAATTATAATAATATAGAAGGGACAGTTATTTTTAATACGGATACAGAAATAGGCGCCCGTACGCAGTCCGGTCGGTATATTGGACAATTGTCAAATTCAGGTAGCATATTTAATGTAAATTATTCGGAATTTATTCAACGTCAAAATCAATTGTTTACCATTCAAGGCAAACATGTAGTGCCAAAATGGAATGAAATCCAAATTGATTGGAATTACGCCTTTAATAATTCCTTGCAATCAGAACCGGATACGCGGTATTTCGCATATGGATATACTCCACCTGAAGCTGGTGAAGAGGAATATTTTATTAATGATTCAGAATTTGACTTCCCCTTTCATTTTTTCAGAAACCTGAAAGATCGTCAACAATCTTTTCAACTGGATTTGACTATACCCCTGGGAATCAGTAAAGAAAATAAACTTAAGCTGGGAGGTTTTGGCAGTATTACCAATCGTGATTTTTCTGAAATCATCTTTCAGATGAGCGATCGCGGAATACCATCTTCGCTCAGGGTTAATAATTTTCAAGGGGATTGGAACAATTTCTTTAACCAAAATAATTTTGGAATTATCGATACTAACTATTCAGAGAATGGTGGCTTGCGCAATTACAGTACTGGTTACTTTTATACCAGCCAATTAAACCCCAGAGCGTTTTATACCGGAAACCAAAACATTTTTGCCGGTTACGCCATGACCACATATAATATATTACCTACTCTAAAATTTGTAGGCGGTGTCCGAGTTGAAAGTACCGATATGGAAGTGGTTAGCCAGGATACAAACATTAAGCCGGGGATTATCTCCCAAACCGACTTGCTCCCATCCCTAAATCTCATCTACGATCTAACCAGTATATCTAAAATTCGCTTTGCCGCTTCAAAAACATTAGCCAGACCAAATCTGCGAGAGTTAGCGCCTTTCGAACAGTTTGATAATAAACGCAGCGCTTTTAATGTAGGCAACCCTGATTTGAAGCGCACACTCATCCAAAACTATGACCTGCGTTATGAAATTTATCCAAAACCCGGTGAATTACTGGCGGCAAGTATTTATTATAAAAATTTTGACCAACCAATTGTCAGATCATTCAACACCACAGCCACCATTCCTGAACTAAAGTTTGTCAATGTAGACCATGCCATGATCTACGGTGTAGAATTTGAGTTCAGGAAGAACCTGGGTTTCATTAACAATCGACTGGAAAACTTCAACTTCAGCACCAATGTAAGTTTAATTAAATCCGAAGTAGATGTCCCGGAGAATGAATTAAAAAATGCCCAAGTCATTGACCCGGAATACAACATCACTTCACGTCCTTTCCAGGGTCAATCTCCTTATCTGTTGAATTTTTTATTGAGTTATAATGACTTTGAACGGGGCTGGGATGCATCCATGTCCTACAACGTTTTTGGAGACCGCCTCTATCTGGTTGGTCAATTTGCAGCACCAGATGTTTACGAAAAATCCGTACCTGCTTTGACGGCCAAGATAAGTAAACGAATAAACAATATGTTTTCTGTATACCTGACCGGTAAGAATCTTTTAAACCCAAACATAGTTAAAGTTCAAGAATATAAAGGTAAGATATATATAAATGAACAATATAGCAGAGGTTATCAGTTTAATTTTGGCATAAGTTACCTGGTCAAATAACTATTTTTTTTCTTGCACATTTTTACCCCTGAACTGGTCATCGTTCAGGGGTTTTTTATTTTTTGGACTCTTGGCACATTCCTTGTGGTGATGAGTCTAACACTTCGCATTACCATGACGGTCAGGCTACTCTTCGTTTTATCAGTACTTCATTGGTCTTCAAATTTATACAGTCAATCCGACTCACTGGCTAAACGGATCGACAGGATAATTTCTAATTTCACTGAAAGAGGATTCTCCGGCAGTATCACCATTGATCATAATGATCAAACTATTCTTAAAAAAGGATATGGGTACGGTAATTACGAACAGGAAGTACCTTTTCACGTTGACATGGTATTTAGTATTGGTACTTTAAGTGAGCAGTTTAACGCTACGCTAGTTCTTCAACAGGTGGAAAAAGGCACCTTAGCATTGACCGATACACTTAAGAACATCTTTCCACGAAAAAATATTCCTGATGACAAAAAGAACATAACCATACATCAATTACTAACCCACACTGCAGGGTTACCTGATTTTGTAAACAAAGACACCGATTATGAAAAAATTCAGCGGGAAAAAATGTTGGATCAGATATTAGATGCTAAAATGTTGTACAAACCAGGGACTCGATTTTCATATTCCAATGCAGGCTACACCCTCCTGGCAATCATTTTAGAAGAAATCAGTCATCGCTCATACCTGGAGATGTTAAGAGAGTTAATGAAATCCGCAGGGATGTCCTCAAGTGGCATAACCGGTGACAAAAAATGGTCAGAAAACATGGTCGCCAAAGGGTATGGATTTCTAAAAAAAGGCAGTAATACGGTTTTAGATTGGCCAGCACCTTTATATAATCTAATCGGGACGGGGGAAATAATTTCCAACACCAATGATTTAATGCTTTGGTTGAAATCCTATACGGATCAAAGGGTTGTGGCGGCCAATACTTTTGAGTTGATGACTAAGCAACATGCTTTGGATAAAACACAACGTTTTATCCATTATGGTTACGGGTGGAAAATGCGTAACCAGGATAATTTAAAACTCATATTTTACAGTGGAGGTGGCGAATACGGCCAATTAGCCAGTGTCAGAATTTATCCAGATCTCAACATTAGAATGGTCATACTCAGTAATACCTTCCAAAATGTCAACCCACTGGCTTCAACGATGATCGGGCAAATCGAAAAATTGTTTTTGACACAAATGTAAAAGGCAGTTAACTATCCTGAGATAAAATTGTTTTAGGTTTAATCTTTTTTTGATCTCAGGTATGGAGCAAAATGCATTAGTAGAATGGCAGGTGGAAGGCATGACCTGCACCGGTTGTGCTAATACAGTTAAAATTTTCCTGGAGTCCCACGGTCTAAAAAACGTGCAGGTAAACTATAGTACAAAAGAAGTTATATTCGCCCAACCTGATGGTAAATTAGATATTCAGGAAATAAGCCAAGGCCTGAAAGGACTTGGCTATCATTTAGTTTTAGAAAATGAACCAGAGCCTTTTTGGACCTTAAAAAGGAAAACAATATTTTCATTAATATTCACTTTACCTCTGCTCATTTTACACCTGCTGCCCTTCCTGGGCATTAAGTTACCCTCTACGGTGGAGGATGGCCTCATTCCATTTTTAATATGTCTGCCGGTATTTATTTTGGGATTTCTACATTTTGGCCAAACGGCATGGACAGCACTGCGATTGGGTACCTTCCACATGGATGCCTTAATCTTTATAGGAGGTACTTCCGCATTCGTCTACAGTTGCGTAGGGGTTTGGACTGCTGATCATAACCTCATATTTTTTGAAACTTGTGCCAGCATCTTTACTCTTGTCTTTATCGGAAATTGGATAGAATCCCGATCAGTGGAAAAAACCACTCACGCGATCAACGACCTTTCTGCTCTCCAAGTTGAAAAAGCAAAAATGGTGATGGGAGACAGCAATTTTATTTGGGTGGATCGCCATGAATTGCGGGTTGGTGATTTTTTACAAATTAATGAAGGTGACCCGGTCCCTACCGATGGTTTGGTGATTAAGGGTCAAGCTTATGTTGACGAATCCATGATCAGTGGAGAGAGCCATTTGGTCCATAAAACTATTGGAGACTCCGTTGTGGGAGCAACCATTTGCCGAACCGGCCACTTTCAGCTTAAAGTCACGGCAGTTGGGAAATCCACCGTATTAAGCCGTATTGTAGACTTGGTTAAAAACGCCCAATTAGATAAACCGCCAATCCAGCGCTTGGCTGATCAGATCAGCGGGATATTTGTCCCAACTATTTTAATATTTGCTTTGCTTACTCTCGGCATTAACTATTATCTATTTAATGTTGCATTTAGTCAGTCCCTATTACGCGCCATAGCTGTATTAGTCATTTCGTGCCCTTGTGCAATGGGATTGGCCACGCCCACCGCCATCATGGTTGGTGTAGGACGACTGGCCAAACAGGGTGTGCTGATCAAAGGCGGTCGAACCTTGGAGGACTTTGGGCGCATCAAGGCCATCGTATTTGACAAGACCGGAACTTTAACCTCTGCAGAAGCCCGAGTGGAATCCATTGAGTATTCTTCAATGTATTCAGCTGGACAAATAAACGATCTAATCAAACAATTAGAGCATATTTCATCACACCCTTTAGCGCATACTCTTACGGTGTATGTTCAAAATCAACCCCAGGAATCCTGGCCCAACAATCTTCTTGACAAAAGGGAAATAAAAGGTAAAGGTATCTTGGCATCCGATGACCTTGGCAATGCCTATGGCTTAGGTTCTTCGGCTTTGTTAAAACACCCAAGTGAACCTGGTACTCATGTCTTCTTATCCATGAATGATACTATTCTGGCCAAGATATTTTTTACGGAGACCCTTAAGCATGATGCTCAGAGGTCGATTCAATACTTTAATGATTTGGGCATCAAAACCGTATTGCTATCGGGTGATCACCCTGAGAAAGTGTCTAAAGTTCAAAATAAACTGCTCTTGCAGGAAGCTAAAGCTTCCCAAAGCCCGGAAGATAAGCTGCGGCATTTGGATCAATTGCAACAAAATCAAACGGTAGCCATGGTGGGCGACGGGATAAATGATGCTCCCGCGTTACAAAAAGCTTCAGTTGGTATTGCTTTGAATGATGCAAGTAAAATAGCCATGCAATCCGCCAAAATTATTATTCTTGAAAAAAACCTGGGTAAACTGGTTTGGGGGCATCAAATAAGTCGGCTTACCTTGACCACCATTAAAGAAAATTTATTTTGGGCTTTTGGTTATAACCTAGTGGCCATTCCCATTGCTGCTTTGGGTTTTTTAAACCCGATGTGGGGGGCTGCATTTATGGCATTTAGTGATTTAGTAGTCATAGGCAACTCTCTGCGTTTAAGACATCGAAAGGTGTAGCTCTATACTGATTTTCAGTTGAATTCGGAAGGTATTTTACTTAGAGACCAGTTTGTATATATGTAATAATGATTTACATTTGCAGCGCATTACCGCCAACTTCCGGAGGAGTGGTAGAGCGGTTGATTGCACCGGTCTTGAAAACCGGCAAAGGTGATGAGCCTTTCGGGGGTTCGAATCCCTCCTCCTCCGCAGAGCCTGGATAAAAAATATCCGGGCTTTTTTGTAAGGAGGGGCAAGAATGCGATAAAAGGAACACAAGATGAAATTCTAAAAGATATGTTGTATTTTGCGCCCGCTTTTGGAGGAAAAAACACCAAAAACTTCTAAAAGTCATTGATTTTTAATTTATTACAGTTAGTAAATTTTAAGATGAGTAAGTTTATTAATTTTAAGCACCCCTATGATATCAACCCAAAATACAAGAAAAAAGCCGCTTATTTTTGCATGGAGTTTGCCATAGACCAAGCTCTTAAGACCTATTCTGGAGGCTTGGGCTTCCTGGCAGGATCTCACATGCGTGCTGCATTCCAATTAAAACAAAATCTAGTCGGCATCGGTGTACTCTGGAAATACGGATACTATGACCAAATCCGAGCCGCCGACAATAATATGGATGTGCGCTTCATCGAAAAGATTTACAATTTCCTGGAGGACACCGGGATTGAATACTATATAGAAATTCATAATCATGACATAAAAGTCAAAGTCTATTATCTTGATCCTGAGACTTTTGGTACAGCTCCTATCTTCTTTCTGACCACAGACTTACCTGAAAACGATTACCTGGCTCAAACCACCAGTTATCGGTTATATGATGCCAATACTTCTGCCAAAATAGCCCAATACATATTACTTGGTATCGGTGGAATGCGCTTGTTGGAAATCATCGGTTTTGAAGCTGATGTTCACCACTTTAATGAAGCACATCCCCTACCAGGTGCTTTTTATCTTTATAATAAGGTACGGGATTTGGAGAATGTCAAAAAACAATTGGTTTTTACCACCCATACCCCAGTGCCGTCAGGGAATGAGATCCATAATGTTTTACATTTGGACAGCATGAGTTATTTCAGCGGACTCACCCTACATGAAATTAAAGAAATTACCGGCTATGAAGGCAATGAACTGAACCTGACCTTAAGTATGCTGCGCATGTCAAAACTGGCCAATGCTGTATCAGCAAAACATGGAGAAGTGTCCAGAGCCATGTGGGGAGAGCATGTCCACATATGCCCGATCATTTCATTAACCAATGCTCAGGACGAAGTGTTTTGGATGGATAAAGAAATGCGACAAGCCGTTAAAGATCAAAACATCAAAAAAATCAGAGCTCGAAAAAAAGAGTTCAAACAGGTCCTGTTAGCTGAAGTAGCTGATCAAACGGGTAAATTGTTAAATCCGGATGCTCTTACGATAGTCTGGGCCAGAAGATTTGCACCATATAAACGTGCTGAATTACTCACTCATGACCTGGAAAGGTTCAAAAGGATTATAAATAACAGCGAGAAACCGGTACAATTTATCTGGGCGGGAAAACCCTACCCCGCTGATTACGGTGCGATAGCGGTATTTAACCATCTGATCGATTTTAGCAAGAGGCACAATAACTGTGCAGTAATGGTCGGATATGAATTAAGATTGTCCAAAGTATTGAAACAAGGTTCAGACGTATGGCTTAACAATCCAAGGATTGGAAAAGAAGCTTCCGGCACGAGCGGAATGACCGCTGCCATGAACGGTTCAATCAACTTTTCAATTCCTGATGGCTGGGTACCAGAATTTGCCCGTCATAATTGGAACTGTTTTTCTTCGCCTCCAGCTGATGAACATCAACCGGAACATATACAGGATGCTCATGATCTGAAGCACTTACTGGATATGCTGGAGTATGAAGTTATACCAAAATATTACGACGATCCGGAGGGATGGGGACAGATGATGCTTAATAGCATGACCTCTATACTTCCTTATTTTGATGCCAAAAGAATGGCCGATGAATATTACGCTAAATTGTACAAGTAATCGGGCAGTATAGGCCAGACTTCATCTTTAATTGGAGGACAAACAAGGGTTAATTTCTGTTTGGTTTCCGGGTCTTCAAACCCAAGCCTGTAAGCGTGGAGTGCGATGCGGTTTCCTGGCAGGGTAAGCCTGGACCCGTAAATGATATCACCCACCAAAGGTTGCCCTATTTGGCTGAATTGTGCTCTGATTTGGTGGTAACGTCCGGTTCCTAACCTGATTTCAACTAAAATAAAATTACCCACGTCCCCCAAAACATTATAATCCAAAATACATTCCTGATAGCCTGGCAATGGATGTTGAGAAATTTCAACTTTAAACTGGCCACTAATTTTCTGCAGCCAATGAGTCAGCCGTCCCTGTCCTACCATCGGGTGTTCAGGTAGTAAACCTAAGTAGTCCTTTTGAACCAACCGTTTGGAAAATGCCAAGTTAAATGTTTTAAGCGCCCATTTCTTTTTTGCAAACAGAATGATGCCTGATGTCATCCGGTCAAGACGGTGTATAACTCCCACAAAGGGTTGTTTGGAAGTTTTATTAAGATGGTCTTCTACCCAATCTTCTAAAGAAGCCTCATAGGCATTGCTTTCTACTACTAACCCTGGAGGTTTATACATGGCCAACCAACTTGCGGTCTCATGAATAACCGCGGGAACAGTCATCTCTTTAATGGGCAAAATCAATTTGGTATTGTCCATGAATACGTTCAGCAGGGGGATTAAAATACCCGAATTTAAGCTGTGGGAATTCATTCTGCAGCAAGGCCATCATTCGTTTTATACCCAGGGATTCGGAGGTTTCAGCAACGCCTATTTTTTCAAGATACCAATCGGGATCAATGTTAAAATTACGCCACTGAATCATATTTAAATCTGAAGTCTTGATTAATTGTCTTAATGCTTCGTATTCTTCGTAACTGTCGGTAAGTCCTGGGAATACAAAATAATTAATACTGGTCCATCCACCTTCATTTCGTACGATCTGCAAGCTTTTAATCAGGTCCTTAAAATCATAATTATTGGGCAAATAATACGGGGTATATAATTCGGCTTGGGCGGAATTCATGCTGACGCGGATGCTGTTTAACCCGGCTTTCATCAAAGCCCTGATAGCTTCAGGTTTACTGCCATTTGTATTGATATTAATGCTTCCCCTGGCTGTAAATTTACGGATGGCCAGGATGGCGTCACGAATAGTTTCCCACATTAAAAGCGGTTCACCTTCACAACCCTGACCAAATGAAATAATGGGAAAGGGGGCCGTTTCCAGGTGGGGCACCGTGAACTCGACGATTTCATCCGCCGTAGGTTTGAATTGCAATCGATCATGACTGGAAACAATTTGTTCATTGGAAGGCTGAAAAGAAATACAACCAATACAATTAGAATTGCAGGCGGGAGAGGTGGGCACAGGGCATTCCCATCGCCCCATAAAGTAATTTCTTGCTGCCGGACAATTGTAGGTTTTACAGCAATTCTCAGCCAAATGTTCCACCAGGCGGTTGTGGGGATAGGCTGCGCGCAGGGTGTCAACGCCCCGATTAATACTTTCAGAATTAAACCCATAACATTCCTGCCGAATATCCTGTTCTATTCGTATAGCAGTAACGTAAAACTGTTCATTTAACCAGCCTACTGCGGTGTAACAGAACAAAGGTAAAACTGGCGCTGCCGGCAAATTCATATAGGCTGAAAGGTACAGTCCAGTGTAGGCTGGAGGGATGAAGGCTGCTACGGCCCATCCCTTTTCGCTAATTCGCATCTCCCCAGATAGCACATCAATTCCAACTGGCCGCCGTCCCGGTAAATGGTAAAGGCTTCCCCCCTCGGGAAGTGAAATCCAGTCGTCAGGGTCTACCGCCTGTGAATAATATCCTGAACGGCCTACAGCATATAAAGACAAATCCTCATATACTTGACCTCGATCATCTGCATAAAGTACAAAAGGGTTGGGCATAGAAAACTACTCTTGACCACTATTAGAATTAGATATAAGAATCACAAAGGTAACGTATTTTTGCTGTGAGCTAATGACTAAATAAAGGTATGACTTATGGTCCGTCACCCTGCATTATATATTGCCCCTAGCACGGTCGGAGGCCGAGGCGTTTTCACCGCCGCCGACTTAAGTCCTGGGGAATGTGTAGAAATATGCCCCACGCTGATCATTCCTCCGGAAGAACTACCTTTGATAGAAAAAACTATCTTATATAATTATTATTTTCAATGGGGCGATGATTTTACGGCCGGAGCAATTGCACTTGGTTTCGGTTCATTATATAACCACTCACATGAACCCAATGCCAAATATGAATTGGATTATGATCAATGTACCATTGATTTTGTGATTATTAAACCAATACCTGCGGGAGAAGAAATTTTTGTAAGTTATAATGGAGATGAAAATGATAAAGGTCAGGTGTGGTTTGAAAAAATGTGAGGAATCATATCGCACCGCTCAACCTCCTACCCTTGCTGCGTTTCCACCCTGGGGGGGTTTGGAAGGAGCTGGTCGTATGACCCTCACGGGCGCAAAGGTAAAAGGATTTTTTAATTAACAAATGGGTCTTGGTTATCTAAGCTAGTTCAAATGAAATTAGAAATCGGTTTTTCGCCATGTCCCAATGATACCTTTATATTTGATGCCTTAGTTCATCAGAGGATTGATACCAAGAGTTACCAGTTCGAGCCCATCTTGGCTGATGTAGAAACCCTGAACCGCTGGGCTATGAAAAGCACTTTACCAATAACCAAATTATCCTATCACGGATTTTTAAGGGTCACTGACCAATATGTCATGTGCAGAGCGGGAGGTGCTTTGGGGTTTGGAGTAGGTCCCCTATTGGTTACAAAGGACCCGGAAATATTTTTATCACAAAAATCCCCTATAGTCCTTTTGCCAGGTGAATATACAACCGCCCACCTTTTGTTCAAATTGGCTTACCCCCAATATTCGAATAAACATTTCGTACCATTCCATCAGATAGAAAACTTGATTTTGTCTCACGAGGCAGATGCCGGAGTGATCATTCATGAGAATCGTTTTACTTATGCTCAAAAAGGCCTGCATCTAATCAAGGATTTAGGAGCATGGTGGGAAGAAGAGACCAAACTACCCATTCCACTGGGAGGGATCGCCTTTAGTAAAAGACTACCTAAGCAAAATAGTATAGAAATAGCTGAACTGATCCGTCATAGTATCGAATATGCCTTTCAAAATCCTGACGCCAGCTCTGCTTATGTTTTGCAACATGCCCAAGAGATGGATGAATCCGTGAGACGCCAACATATCAATTTATATGTCAACTCATATAGCCTGGATGTCAGTGAGATCGGGATTCAGGCTGTTACCCAGATGGCTATTAGGTTATCTGGACTGGATGGTTTAAAATTAGATACGAATAAATTATTTTTATAAATATATATTAGAATGATAATTAACTATTTATGAATTAACATAAATTATTATTTAAAATAATTTAAAAAACAAAGCTTTACATATTGCATTTTATTTTAATGTGTTTTATATTTGCATCAGTGTAAGTTTTGGTTTAAAAGTGTAAAATTCGTCTTGCTCGTGAAAAGTCGCGAGCATTTTTTTTTATAGGACATCCATTAAGGTTTTTGAATAAGGATTTCTACCTTCGCCCTCACTTTAAACTAATAAATTATGATCATCGGAGTTCCCAAAGAAATTAAACAAAGTGAAAACCGTGTAGCTCTGACTCCGGCAGGAGCCCAGGAGTTAGTTAAACGGGGTCATAAACTCTATGTTCAGCATACAGCCGGGTTGGGCAGTGGTTTTAATGACCAGGAATATGTCAAAGCCGGTGCTACTATTTTGCCAGAACTAGAGGATATTTATGCCAAGGCAGAAATGATTATCAAGGTTAAAGAGCCTATTTTCGAAGAATATAGCCTGGTCAAACCCGGACAACTTTTATTTACTTATTTCCATTTTGCATCCTATAAGCCATTGACAGAAGCAATGATAAAGAGCAATGCGATTTGTCTGGCTTATGAAACTGTTGAAAATGAGGATGGCAGCTTACCCCTATTAATTCCTATGTCAGAAGTAGCCGGACGAATGGCCATACAGGAAGGAGCTAAGTACCTTGAAAAACCTCAAAAGGGTCGAGGTGTACTCTTGGGTGGTGTTCCAGGTGTTCCTCCAGCCGAGGTGCTGATATTAGGAGGAGGAATAGTGGGTGCCCAGGCGGCCAGGATGGCAGCAGGATTAGGTGCAAAAGTTACCATTATGGACATAAACCTTCAACGTTTAAGATATTTAGCGGAGGTCATGCCTCCTAATGTGTTTACTCAATTTTCCAATGAATATAACATTCGCCAGTTAATCAAACAGGCCGATTTAATTATCGGGGCTGTTTTAATACCGGGAGCAAAAGCACCCCATCTCATCACCCGGGATATGTTGAAAATAATGAGGGAAGGAACAGTCTTGGTGGATGTTGCGGTAGATCAAGGTGGTTGTATAGAGACCTGTAAACCGACCACCCATGATGATCCGGTCTTCATCATTGATGATGTGGTTCATTATTGTGTAGCAAATATGCCCGGAGCTGTCCCCCACACGTCTACCATTGCTTTAACTAATGCCACTTTACCTTATGCCATTCAGTTGGCTAACAAAGGATGGTTACAAGCCGTAAAGGATAATTCAGGCTTGAAAAAAGGATTGAATATCGTCAATGGTAAAATAGTGTATGAAGGTGTAGCGAAGGCTTTTGACTTGCCCTATACCCCCTTAGAGGACGTTCTGGGTTAAATTGGAGTTAACCAGAAATACATCTTACTCCGGTTTTTTTTTAGTTGCAGCACTTGATTTGTTATATTATTTTTTTGTAAATTGTCGTCATCTGTTTTAACAGTTAAAAAAATTGCATGATATGAATATAACATTCAATGAACTAAGAAAAATTAAACACAGCCTACCAACCGGCAGTATAAGCAGAATGGCCAGAGAACTTAATATGGATGAACAAACCATCAGAAACTATTTTGGAGCTCAGAAGTATGAAAATGGGGCTATTGTTAATGAACATGTACAGCCCGGTCCTGATGGAGGTATAGTTTATATTGAAGATTCTACTATCCTTGACTTAGCCAGGAAAATACTTCAGGAAAACTCAGTCAGCCTGACCTAATCCGGCATAAACGGATAGAAATTTTTGGTTTTTGCGATGTAATCCGGAGAATATTCATTGTTCTCTGACAGGTGAATGTACAGGGTATCTTCATCTAAGGTTGTCTTTTGGTGTGAGAATTTAAGGATTAAACGTTCAATCGGTTTATCTGCTCTACTAATAACTTTGACGGTGGTATTGTGCTGGAGGTTATAAAATCTAGCCATTTCCACGAACCTCAACCCTTCCAGATGAGGCAAAATAACCCAAAATACCCCATCAGCTCCTAAAAGTTTATGTACAGAGCGCAATAGATCCTGGTGCGAGAGCTGAAAAGTCTGGCGCATTAGGTTTTTGTAGGCGGACGGTGAAAAATTGCCTCCGGAAAAAAAAGGAGGATTAGAAACAATCAAGTCATAGGCTGTAGGTCTGGTTTCTGCAAAATCAGAAACACCTATTGCAAAAGCTTTTAACCGTGTTTTAAAAGGGCTATTTTCAAAATTTGTTCGCGCCAGATCAATGGCATCCTGGCTGATATCGATAGCATGAATTTCGGCTTGACTATGGGATTGAGCCACCATCATAGCAATCAATCCGCTACCGGTACCAATGTCAAGGATAGTTTTAGGTTGAGGATGATGGGCTACGGCACCTAATAACACCCCGTCAGTTCCCACCTTCATGACATTCGGTCGTTGAATTACCTGGAATTGTTTAAAATAAAAAATATCTAAAGTTTCGGTCATCTTCCCCTACCTGGTATTCATTCTGGCCTGTAACAGTTTGAAGATTATAATTGTTGAAGCAAATAATCGTATTTTAGAAAGTTATTTTATCATTTATCTTTCCGGACAACATCAACAGTGTTAACCTCCAATCCACTCATATTAGATCTAAGTTTACATGAAATCCTGAAAGAACTGGAAGGATCAAAAGACAGCTATTTTATAACCGGAAAAGCCGGCACGGGAAAGTCCACTTTGTTGCAGATATTTCGCGACACTACACGAAAAAATGTAGTCGTACTGGCACCGACCGGCGTAGCTGCCTTAAACGTGAGGGGGCAAACTATTCATTCCTTTTTTGGTTTTCCTCCACATTTAATTGATAAACAAGCCATCGAAAAAAGAAAAAATCACCGCTTTTTTGCCCGAATAGACACAATTATTATTGATGAAATATCCATGGTCAGGGCTGATATTCTGGACCACATAAATTTTTTTCTACAAATAAACCGTCAGGATAGCCGGCCTTTTGGAGGTGTACAAATGATCCTACTCGGTGATGTATTCCAACTACCACCAGTTGTGGCTACGCCTTTTGAGCGGGATTATTTTCGGACCGTTTACACCAGCCCATATTTTTTTGATGCACACATTATACAACAGGGATTTAAGTATTTCACCATTCAACTTCAAAAAATATACCGTCAAAATGAACATCATTTCATAAAAATCTTGGATGCCATTCGCCATAAGCAGTTGGATAATAATGTGTTAGATGTGTTAAACGAAAGAGTTGCTGCTACACCCCTGAAGGAACAACTGATGATCACTTTAGCCACTCGCAATGACAAAGTTAACTTGATTAATCTTCAGGAGCTTCAAAAACTTGATGCACCCCCATTGGTTTATCAAGCCGAGATTAACGGTTTGTTCGAACCTCAATTCTACCCCACTGATTTAGCTTTAAAACTGAAAGTAGGTGCTCAGATCATGCTCTTAAAAAATGACCTGCAAAAAAGGTATGTGAATGGCACCTTAGGACGGGTAGAAATTCTGAAAGAGCATGAAATAGCTATATCTGTAGTTGGAGAAGATGGTAAAAAGGTTTTTATCGAACTGGAAAAAAACACCTGGGAATTAATGAAATACCGCATGAACAACCAAGAAGGTAACCGTATAGAATCTGAAGTCATCGGAACTTTTACACAATACCCTTTACGACTAGCCTGGGCGGTCACTATTCATAAAAGCCAAGGCAAAACATTCGACTATATCAACGTTGATTTAGATAAGGGTGCCTTTGAACACGGTCAGACTTATGTCGCTTTAAGCCGCTGTAGGACCATGGAAGGTATTTTTTTGCAGCGCCCAATTAAACCCACGGACATTTTAGTGGATGAAAGAGTAACAGAATTTTATGAGCAATGCGTACGCTAGGGAGTAGTTTTTATATTTGTGATCAGATAAAAACATTTAGATCATGGCAGTGTCAAAAAGAAAAGTGAGATTGGAGAAAAAGCATCAGGTTCAAGAGAAAAATTTTTGGTTTTGGTTAGTTGCTATTACCTTGTTCCTGATTATTATCCTTTATATTGTTTATAAAAGAGCTTAAATGATTTGAAACTTAATCTGGAACTTACCTACCCTACCCCGCCGGAGTGGATAGAAACCGTCATGGGTGACTTTAATTCGTTCTTACAGGATCACGCGGACTGTGAACGTAAAGCGTCAGCGACTGCTATGAGTTTAGTTGCAAAATACCCTGATCGGGTTGAGATTATTCCGGAATTGATTGAAACAGCTCTGGAAGAATTAGAACATTTTCAGTTAGTGTATAAAGTCATGGCGGAGCGTGGTATCCAGTTACAACACAGTATTGCCGAGGATATTTACATAAAAGCCCTGGTATCAAAACTTCATTCTGGATTAAATGAGCGGTTTTTAGATCGTTTGCTGATAGGCAGTGTGTTTGAAACCCGGGGTGCAGAGCGCTTTAAACTGGTGGCAGAAGCACTGACCGATGACGATCTGAGAAAATTCTATAAAATGTTGTGGACCACCGAGGCTAAACATGGCCATATTTATGTAAAAATGGCCCTTAATTATTTCCCCGAAGAAAAAGTGTATCAAAGACTGACCTGGTGGCATGAACGGGAAGGCGAAATTGTTGAAACGCTACCTTTACGTCCGGCATTACACTAGTGGAATCAGCCGGCAACTTGGGGTTAAATATTGTGGTCTCGTCCTATCTTTTAATCGTAATACAGCTAAACAATCCGCGCGGTCTTGGCAAATTTCCAACCCATGGATGTTCATCAATGTATTCAGGACTTCCTGAATGGCACGATCCGGAAAACCCTGCCCACGCATAAAATGAAAATATTTCATTACCATAAATGGATTAAACCAATTGTAAATGCGTTTGCGCAATGCCTCACTGGAGGAGGCTTGTTTGCTTATGGAGGATACAGTTTTTAAGAAATCTATTTGATCCAAAAAATCACGTAAGTGGTGATGCAAGCCTTCGAACGCATTGATCTTTTGAGGTTCCAAGGCCATGTTTTCCAAAAAAGAAACCATGTCCTGGAAGTATAAATATGACTCCGGATGATAAGTTAATTGGATACCAAGCTGTTGGTATTGTTTTACCGCGCGGCCGGTGCCGAAAGGGACCCGATCCGATTCGCGACTGGAGGGCATGACCGTGGTCTCTACAAGGTCAGCCAAGCAGCCCAAGGGCATCAACTTTTGCATAAAATAAAAATCTTCACCAGCTTTATTTTTGACCATTCCACCCTGTTTGGTATATGCTTCAGCAGTAAACGCCATAGCAGAGCCCACTGATTGAAAGGCTAAAGGATACCCAGCTATTCTTTGCCCATTAATATATAGACGTAAATGCAGCTCATAATCTGAGATGGCTGACAGGTTCGCACTATCCTGTCTGTGCTCAAAATAAATACTGGCTGCGTTTAACTTATGCTTCCGAAATGTAGTATAAAGGGTGGATAAGTAATTAAAACATACCACTGTGTCGGCATCCAGGCTGACCAATATACCGTGAGGATGATTTATTTGGTGGAAACGTGCCGCGGCATAATCAAGTCCAATTTTTCGAGCCATCCCCACACCGGCAATTTTTGTGGGCAATTCGGCTTCGATAACTTGAAAGTGGATCGCTGAACTCAGATCAGTGTACTTCTCTTTAAGCGCCTTAGCTTGCCCACGATGAAAAATTTTAGTTTCTTCGGGAGCATCTACGGAGTGATTTATGACCACGATGACGATTACCTGAAATGCAAAGCCCTGATTGGCAAAAAGGGAATCTAAACAAAAATTGATATCCGCTTCACAGTACGCGGGAACAATTACAGCCAGCTCCGGAAAGGGGGCTAGTGCCGATTCATCAAGGACCATAATGCCATATAAGATGAAAGGGCGCAGAAATAAATCCGCACCCTTTCGAAAATAATACTACCCACTAAAACTTTATCTTAACTAAATTTTACAATATATATTATAAATATTTAATTTCTTTAACTTGATGGGTCAAATATAGACCATTTGTTATTATTACAAAAAAAAACAACATCTTTTTTTGAAAATTTTTCTAAAAATTGAAATTTTAAAACCTTGCCAGGCGAGAAAATTTTAATAGAGCAGCAGTATTTTGGCCACATCGCTTATTGGTCATTGCTGCTCTCCACACAAGACGTGTTACTTGAGGCGCATGAGCATTATCAGAAGAGATCCTTTCGCAATAAAACAGAACTTTTAAGCGCTCAAGGCAGGCACATGCTTACCATACCATTGGTTAAGGGAAAACATCAACAACAGCCCATTCAGGAGGTAAAGATAGCCAATCAAGAGCCCTGGCAAGCTGTACATATTAAAACGCTACAGACATGCTATCGAAGCGCACCGTTCTATGATCATTACCAGGAAGAAATCAAAAGGTTAATCCTTAACGAGGAGTCTCACCTGTGGGCCTATTGCCTTCCTATTACAACCTGGGTGTCCAGGCAGTTAAACACAAATTTAAACTTGATGATTTCGGACAAATTTGAAGTAAGCCCAATGAAGGGTATAAAGGATAAACGGAACTTCTTTAAACCCGGTCAATCGGTAGCCACATTTATTCCGATGCCATACGCGCAAGTTTTTGAGAATCGCTTGGGTTTTATCGAAAACCTAAGTATCCTTGATCTGTTATTTTGTTATGGACCTGGAACGGCTAATATTATAAACCAATCCGTCTGGAGTGTATGAGTATCATTGATTACAATCTTATCGACAAACTGAGGGTAGAACTGCGCACTATTGTTGAAAAAGTCACTGAACTAAAGCCTTTTTTACAAAATGATGAGTTGTTCCAACGCCTTGCGGAAATAAAACAACACATCCAATCCCCATTTTTATTTGTGGTGGTGGGAGAGGTTAAGGCAGGCAAAAGTAGTTTTATTAATGCCCTGTTGGGTACTGGTGAAGAAATATGCAAGGTGGCCCCTTCTCCAATGACCGACAGGATTCAACTTATTAAATATGGTGAGTCAGTAAAAGAAACCAAAATCAATGATTTTGTCACCGAAATAACCCAACCGGTGGACATCTTAAGGCACATAGCCATAGTGGATACACCGGGTACCAATACCATTATTCGTCACCACCAAGAAATTACCGAACGATTTATTCCCTCTTCTGACCTGATCATTTTTGTTTTTGAAGCTAAAAACCCGTACCGGCAGTCTGCCTGGGAGTTTTTGGATTTTATTTATACTGACTGGCAGAAGAAGATCATCTTTGTTTTACAGCAAAAAGACCTTATGCCTCCTGCTGACTTACAAATAAATATACAAGGGGTGGAAAAATATGCTAAGGAAAAAGGAATCAGTAAACCGGTAATTTTTGCTTTATCAGCCAAAGAAGAGCAGGAGCATTTATTAAGTAGTGGATTTGCCCCTTTACGTAAATATGTTGATGAAAACATTACGGGTCATCATGCTGTGAAACTAAAATTTGAAAGCTCTTTATCCTCTATTCGCAATGCAACTGAAAAATTACATCATTTGTATCAAGTGCGTAGAAACAGGTATTTGGAAGATAAAAAGTTCAGAGAAGAAATCAAACAGTTATTGGATCAGCAGGAAAAAGCCTCGATGCGACAGTTAAATTTATTTACCGAAAACATTTGTAATGCCTATGATCAAATATGCACCTCCAAAAAAGAAGCCATCGCTGCTGAACTATCTTTTTTTAGTTTATTAGGCCGGTCCTTTAAAGCTGTATTTGGACAAAAAGAAAGTCTGCAAACCTGGTTATTGAATCTCAATAAAACTTTTGAAGAAGAGTTACAAGTTGGTCTGAAACAAAAATTAAGTGAAGGAATTATCCATCTTTCGGAGTCCGTGCAGCAAATGGGTTTAATGGTGGATCAGCGGGTAAAAGAACAAATCCTGATGCACCGTGATCAGGACACGCTGTTTCAGGAGAGCCTGACTCATCGGTTAGCCCTGTTAACCGACTTACATGAATCCTTTAAAAATTTTATATCAGATAGTTCACAATACACTGATAAACAATTATTCAGCAGTGAAAGTAACATCCCCACTTCCATTGCCACGGGAGGTGGAATAGCTGTTATTGGGATAATCTTAGCGGCCGTTTCCAGCGGGATGGTGTTTGACATTACCGGAGGCGTATTGACAGGAATAGGGTTGTTATTTGCAGGTGTAACTGCAGGATTAAAACGAAAAAGTATCCTTAGCGGATTTGAAGAAGCAACAGCCCAAGGAAAAACTCAACTGAATAATAAATTGAATGCCGATCTATCACATTATATTCACAAATTGCGTGAAAAGATTGAAGACAATTTTCACACTTTTGATCAGTTCCAACGTGATGAAGCGGATCGTTTAATACAAATGGAAAAAATATTTGATGAGACTTACACCCGGCTATCAGATCTTAAATTAGTTGTTTAATCATAAACGGAATATGAAATCAAAAATCATCCCTTTCTTAATTCTTTTTGTGAGTTGCGCAAATGATAAGACTTCAATGCCAATCAATCAAACCATCGCCGTAAATTATCCCCTGACTCGTCAAGATTCTATCAAAGATTTTTATCATGGCGAAACTATTGATGATCCGTATCGCTGGCTGGAAAATGATCGAGCCCCTGAAACAGAACAATGGGTTAAGGAACAGAATAAAGTTACTTTTGATTATTTAGAAAAAATTCCTTATCGGAAAGCAATTGAGGAACGTTACCGCGAACTCTATAATTATGCCCGGTATACAGCACCACAACGTGTTGGCGAGTATTATTTTTTTTATAAAAACGACGGATTGCAAAATCAAGCCGTCATATACAAACAAAAAGGGTTGACTGGAGACCCTATCGAGTTTATTGATCCAAATAAATTTTCTGATCAAGGTACAGTATCCATTAGTCTCTCCGGACACTCTTCGGATGAAAAATATCTTTCCTATTTACGTCAAGAGGCTGGTTCGGACTGGGCAGAGATTCATATAATCAATGTAGAAGATAATTCAGAACTTACTGACGTCATCAAACATGTTAAATTCAGCGGTGTAGCTTGGGATAGTCAGGGATTTTATTATTCCCGTTATCCTGACCCGCAGGAGGGTTCCAAATATTCGGCAGCTAATCAATTTCATTCGGTGTATTACCATCGGTTAGGAACAGAACAAAAAGAGGATGCATTAATCTACCGGGATGAACAAAATCCAACACACAACCATAACGCGTATTTAACCGATGATAAGGATTATTTGATTTTAATGAAAAGCTCCGGTACTGACGGATTTGAAACATACTATAGAAGGGCTCTTGAAAAAGGCAAATTTACGGCGTTATATACCGGATTTAAGAACAAAAATTATGTTATCGACCACCACCAAGGAAAATTTCTGGTACTCACGGATGTGGATGCACCTAAATATCGACTGGTAAGCATAGATCCTTCAAAAATAGAAAAGGACAATTGGCAAGATATTCTCCCTGAGGAAACTAATTTGTTAGCCGGTGTAAGTTTGTGCGGTAGCAAACTCATTGCTGAATATCTGGTAGATGTTACCTCGCGGGTAAAAATTTTGAACTATGATGGTACAGGAAGCCAGGAATTGACTTTGCCCGGATTAGGCACATTTGTTGGCATGTCCGGAGAGAAAGAGGACATGGTGGGCTTTTACACTTTCACCTCTATTCTTTATCCATCAACGGTTTTTAAATACGATTTTAAGACCAGTCAAAGCGAACCTTTTTTTAAATCATCTCTATCTTTTGATCCTCAGGATTTTGAAGAAAAACAAGTCTTTTACATCAGCAAGGACGGGACCAAAATCCCTATGTTTATCGTTTCCAAAAAAGGCCTAACCCAGAATGGACAAAATCCAACTTACCTCTACGGTTATGGTGGGTTTAATATCTCAGTGACACCCGCCTTTAGTCCATGGACTATCATGTTATTGGAAAATTCAGGAGTATACGCGCTGGCTAACATACGGGGAGGCGGAGAATATGGCGAAGAATGGCATCAGGCCGGGATGTTGTTGAAAAAACAAAATGTATTCGATGACTTTATCGCGGCCGCAGAGTATTTAATCCAAGAAAGATATACTAGCAAAGATAAACTATCTATTGCCGGTGGTTCGAATGGTGGACTGTTGGTGGGAGCCTGTATGACCCAACGACCTGATCTGTTTGCGGTGGCATTCCCGGCTGTTGGAGTTTTGGATATGCTGAAATATCACCAATTCACTATCGGTCATGCCTGGGCAGTGGAATATGGTTCGAGCGATGATCCTGAACATTTTAAAAACTTATTGGCCTACTCGCCTTATCATAATTTAAAACCCGGAACAAAATATCCCGCTACGCTAATCACCACGGCCGATCATGACGATCGTGTGGTTCCCGCTCATTCCTTCAAATTTGCCGCAAGAATTCAGCAATACCACCAAGGGGAAAATCCGGTATTAATCAGAATTGAAACGGATGCTGGCCATGGTGCCGGAAAACCAGTTTCAAAAATTATTGAAGAAGGTGCTGACCGCCTGGCCTTTTTGTTTTATAATACGAATTCACCAGTCATTTATCTAAAAGGTTAGTCCTCGCATTTCTAAATTTGACCACATGAAATTTAAAGATAAAACTGTACTGGTCACCGGCGGCTCCCGAGGGATTGGGAAAGCAACCAGCTTCGCTTTTGCCAATGAAGGAGCTACCCTAATTATCAATTATCATACAAATAGGGACAGCGCGGAAGCTTTGCTCCAAAAATTACCTTATGGGCCACATCATTTGGTACAAGCTGATATCGCTGTGCCGGCTGAGGCTGAAAGGTTAATCCAAGAGGCCGTAAGCTTAACGGGGCGTCTCGATGTGCTCATTAACAACGCTGCTATACATGAAACGCACGCCATCAATGAGGTGGATTATGAAAATTGGCAGAGAATATGGCACGAGACGTTAGCCACAAATTTATTCGGACCAGCCAATACCATGTTTCACGCAGCAAAAGTCATGATGGCTCAAGGTTACGGGCGTATAGTCAATGTCTCCTCCCGAGGGGCTTTTAGAGGTGAACCTGACCAACCCGCCTATGGCGCCAGCAAAGCCGGTTTAAATGCCCTTAGTCAGTCGTTAGCACAAAAGTTAGCTCCTTGGGGCATTTATGTTGCGGTGGTAGCGCCCTGCTTTACCGAAACGGATATGACTAAAGATATCTTAAATGGTCCGCGTGGACCAGAAATAAGAAAACAAAGTCCTATAGGGCGGGTTGCCCATGCGGATGAGGTGGCTAAAGCGGTGGTATTTTTGGCTGAACCGGGCACAGAGTACATGACCGGAGCTATTCTTGATGTCAACGGAGCTTCTTATTTAAGAAGCTGATCTGAAACTGCTAATTAGGATATGCGACGGCACAAACAAATTTTATATTTTCCATTTTTACCGACTGCGTTTTTGTGGCATCAAATAACGTAGTTGAAAAAACCGTCGTCACTTTTTTGGTTTTAAAGCCAGCAGCGTTAGTGGTAAAATCTTCGACACCTTCAATGGTGAATTGACCGTTGGCCGGGGCAAACTTAGAACTGAACAATTTCCCCTGCCCATTATAAAAATTAATTTCAGCTGTACTAAGTGGTTGAGTCGCCTGACTCTTAACCGGGACAGCTTCACACACATAATCAATGGCACAAAGTGCGCCGTTAAAGGCCACATTAGAGGGCGTTTCAATCATGAGTTGGAGCTGATTTCCATTGGCCAAAACGATCTGACTTTTAATGACTGCAGGAAGACGCTCAAATTCCACTTCTGGCGTCATTTTCCCGTTGGACCAAGCGATAGTTTTGATCGGGTTTTTCTGCTCATCTAAAGAAGTAATCGTAAGTTTATATCCATTAGCAGAGCCCACTATCCTTATTTGAATGCGACCATTACTCTCTACCGAGAGTTTTTGGCTCAGAGTTATAGTAATCCCATTACTATGCTTGATGATCATGGCCAAGGTATTTTTTTCATTGGCTTCAAAGGTCAACCCGGGAAGTTCCCGATAGGTTTTATCATTCAACATCCAAAAAACAGAGGTTGTAGTCGAATCTCCAGTTTTCCGACATTCGATATTCTGTCTGATCAAAAAGCGTATGCTGTCTTTTATTTCGGAACTAACCTGACGTTTTCCAGGCGCAAGGCTGGTATTAATTGCAGGCAATCCGTTTACCGGCTGATGATCCCGTAAATAAAGTGACAGCGAATTTGGACAATTAGCTGTGCAGTTTTGGGGACGTAAATACGCTTTAAATAAATAGACATTTTGGTTATCTTTTTCAAAATACCCATCCATAAAATAATTGTTCTGCCCGGCCACAATACTCCAGGGCTGGCCATTTAACAAACCTTCGGCAAAAAATTGTGGTTTAGTACTTGCACTTGGTTCAGGAAAATCAATGGTCTGACATCCTTCAAAACTAAACCAGAGAATTATAAATAAACAAAGGGTACGCATTAATTAAAAATTTAAGCGTAAATAAAAACCTGCATGTAATCTTCCCGGCTCGCGGTATTCCAAATCAGGAGGGGATCTGAGCACATTATTCAGACGGTAATAAATATTCATCCCGGACTCCAACCCTGAATTCAGGTTATAATTGTAGCCCAAGATCAATTGATGTTGCGTCTGATGCAAGGGGGTCATGTCCAACCAGCCATTTTGGACTTCATGTAATATTTCCTGCACTTTTCGGCTGCGTGCTGCCGAAGGCATTAAGGTAACCTCAAGAATTCTACCTTGTAAGCCCAATAAATACTCGGCCAGATATCCGGTATACACTTCATGCCGACCGAAATAATAACTTACCTCCAAGGGTAACTGTAATGTATGAGCGGTGTGCCCGGACATAACAAAATACTGGCTCTGGCTTCCAAAATCATAGGTGATTTGTTCCTTTAGACGGGTATTTAAATTCATGCTATGAAGCTGATGATAATACACGCCAGTGTTAAATCCCAGACGATGATTAAAAGCATATTTTACAGGCACTCCCACGCGTAAACCAGCAAAATTTCTATCCTCATCCCAAGGCGCGGTAAGTCCTTCTAAATGTAATGCGGCTTTAATTCGCGGGGCATCTTGGAAGGATTTTGAACCTGGTGTTGTTGAATGCGCTATATATTTAATAAATGTCCTGAAATTCTGCGCTTTCAAAGGTTTAAACTTTATCTCCGGTAAGTTATGAATTACCCCGGATACGGCTGATTTGCTAACACTTCCATTATCGGTCTGTGCTGAAGGTAAAGAGGCCTGTACCGATCCAGCTTCGATTCGATGATGGCCATTAATTTCTGCAGCCAGTACATCATTTATTGATTTCTTAATTCGTTTGGTTTCAGAAGTAAGAAGTAAAGTGTTTTTAATACCATGAGCTGAAGCTTCAGCATCTATCTGATTAGTATGTTTTGCTGGAAATGTTGGAATTGGAGAAAGTAGTGAAGGTATTTTATCTGATGTACTGCTTATAGCACCTGAAGGATTAAGGTCAGGAAATTCATTAGAATAAGAAGGCTGGAGTGGATTGGTGGTGGATAATTGATTATTTGTTGGGTTGATAAATTCATTACCGTTACGGCCGACTTGATTTTTTCTTATGGTCTCAGCAGTATCCTCCGTAACTTTTCCAGCTGATACTTCAAAAGTTATGTAAACTAAATACAAGCTTAAGGTAGCGATTATTAATCCGCCAAATGTCCACCAATAAAAAAAGCCGCGTCGTTTTTTCTTTTGATTTTGATCAATCAATTTTTTTGCCTCTTCCCAGTGGGCGGGATTAAACTCAAAAGATTTCCGATCAAGTTCGTTTTGAATAAAACGATCCAAATTATTTTCACGCTCCCCCGTCATAATTAAATTGGTTTAAGTTTGACAGCTGAATTTTCTTGATTTGTATTCCTTGAAATGACTTGTTGATTTATTATTTTTTCCTGCAATAATTTACGGGCTTGATTTAGATACCATTTCGAAGTTCCCTCCGACAATCCAATTAGCTGGGCTATGTCGGCATGTGAATACCCGTCAATGGCAAATAAATTAAAAACTTTTCCATGTATTTCAGGTAACTCAGCGATCAGTTTGTACAATTGATCTACATTCATTTTACATTCTGCGGCATTAAAATCATGGCCACACTCCGGAAAATTTGAGCTTTGGTCCACATACTGAATATACATTTTATGCTTTCTATTTTTTCTATACTCATCGATAATAGTATTTATCGCCACTTTTTTGAACCACGGTTCAAAAGGAATCTCCGGAGAATATTTGGTTAAGTTAGTTACAATTTTGTAAAAACACAGATTCATGACTGATACTGCTTCTTGCTGGTCAGCATGGTATCGCGTAGTAATCTTCATCAAGGTGTTGTAACAAAGTCGATACAACTCGAAGTGTGCTTTCTCGTGCCCTTTAATACATGCTTTTAATATGTCGTGAGAAATCTCCATTAGTTAAATTATGACGGGACGACTACTTCAGCCGTCCCGTCTTATAAACTTATCTAGTGTTTTAATATTTTCTTATTAAGCAATGTATAACCATCTGTTATTCTTATAACGTATAAACCAGGTGGCAAGTTGTTAAGTTCGATATGGTGTTGATTTTCACCAGCGCTTAAATTTAATACATCTGATTTAAGCAAAGTACCTTGCGGATTGTAAAGTTGAAGTTGGTAAATACCAGCAGACGAATTTACCCAGCGCACCTGAATCAATCCCTTAGCAGGATTTGGACTTACATCCAGTGCCTGCATGGTCGAAACCCGCATTTCCAAGGTTTTATTTTGCCCTTTGTTATGGTTAAAATTACCTGCTTTATCGGGCTGAAGTATCAATCCCTTTGCCGAATTTTCGTTGGTGGTTATACAGGTGGACGTACTGCAACCTTTACTATCCGTAACAGTTACACAATATTCACCAGGTTCGCCTGGATCAATTTGTTTGGTGGTTGCTCCGGTATTCCATTGATATTTATATGGTCTGACGCCTTCGGTCACCGCCAATAATTTTCCATTCGGTAAAATTTTGATGGCTACCTCACATAAATTAAAATCTACCTCCACACATTCCTCAGCAACACATCCTGATTCAAAGGCAACCCGGACACAATATTTACCTGCTTCCTTTACAATAATGGAGATGGAGTTTTCACCAGTGCTCCATTTAACTTCTTTTACCTTTCCTCCGGCTGTTTGTAGAGCTAATGTTGCACTTTGGTCTTCCTGGGTATGGATACGTATTTCAACCTTACAGCGGGATTTCGGAATTTCGATACAATCTTCAGCGACGCATCCATCAGCATTTTCCACGCGCAGGCAATATTTTCCGGCCTCTTTTACCACCATGCAAGCAGTGGTCTCCCCGGTCGACCACTTATATCTCACTAATGAATCCTCAGGCTGTGCATGAGCACATAACATCCAGGATTCATTGCCCAAAGAATCTGTAAATAATTGTCTTTTTATTTCCACTTTACACCGTTCCTGTTTGCTCAACGTAATGCATTCACGAGCAATGCAGCCATTTTCAAATAAAACTTTCACACAATATTCGCCACGACGTTCTACTCTAATACATTTATCGGTAGAACCGGTGGACCAACTTATGGCTTTGACTGCCGGTGAATCAGGAAGCTTTAAACAGATGCCAAGCGTATTATCACCGGTGGAATCAGGAACAAAAGTCGTATCTAAAGCTATACGGCAATGATCTATTTCATCGAGGTTTATACATTTACGGATAATGCATCCATTGCGATATTTAACCTGTACACAATATTCACCAGCCTTTTCTATCCTGATGCATTCAGTCGAATCACCAGTGGACCATAGGAAAGATTCAATTTTCTGACCCGGACTGGTAATAGCGCATAGTTTCCGTGTACGGATCGCTGCATTTTCATTAGGCAGAACTTTAATGTCCAAACGACAGGCATTGCGATCAGGGATGGTGATGCATTGGCGGGCAATACAACCGTTGGCAAATAACACTTTTACACAATATTCACCCGGCTGATCCACTTTGGTGCACCGTTCGGTAGAACCATTTGACCAGTGTATAGATGTGACTACCGGTGAATCAGGCAACTGCACACAAAGTCCTAAAGAATTTTCACGGTCAGCTTCGGGATAACGAATGGTATCTATGCTCACGCGGCACACCTCATCTAGGCCTACAGTGATGCATTTCCTAATTGTACAGCCGTTAAGATAATTAACCGCGACACAATATTCACCACTTCTTTCGATGCGGATACACTCGGTGGTTGCACCATTATTCCAAAGGTAAGAGGCCGCTTTTTGATTCGGGCTAGTGAGTGCACAAAGTTTTCGGCTTGGGGATTGGGCATTTTCGTTAGGTAAGACTTTAATATCGAGCCTGCAAGAGTCTAAATTGTCCAGTTCAATACAAGTTTCGGCTACGCAGCCATTGGTAAAAACCGCCCGAAGGCAGTACTTACCCGGGGAGGTTACCACTAATAAAGAATCTTTTTTTCCATCGTTCCAAGTCCATTCTTTAACCCGGGCATCCGACTTGAACACGGGCAGTAAGACAAGTCCGGCCGATGTTACTGCTTTTTCGATGGCCACCCTGCAAGAGGCGGAATTACCGAGTTCAATTTTAACACACTTTTCGGCAACACAGCGATTGGAAAACTGGACTTTGACGCAATATTCACCGGAGACCTGTGGGGTTATGCTGGGCCCCGATTCTCCGGTGCTCCATTGAATAATAGCGGCGCTATCCGCCGGTCTTAGGTCAATTTTGAGGATAAAACTTTGGTCAGATTTTTCACGTAAAATATTCACTTTACAGTCCTGAGCAGCGAGGGGGTAACAAAGCGCGAAGGCTAGAAAAAGTACACTTGCTTTGTTTTTCATAATTTTTTCTCTTTTTAATTAAGTAATACTTTGTTGTTTTACCCCTTACACGTAGAGAAGATGACCCAGGTTGGTATTGCCAGTCATTTTTTTTTTAACTTTTTAGCGCATGAGCCTTAGGTTTGTAGTATGCAACCATTAGCAGATCGGTTAAGACCAACTCATCTAACTCAAATAGCAGGCCAGGATCATTTAGTAGGTCCTAAAGGCGTTTTTCTGCGTTTTCTGGAATCCGGAAATATTCCCTCGTTTATTTTATGGGGACCCCCAGGTGTAGGAAAAACCACCTTAGCCAATATTATCGCTCATGAACTAAAACGCCCCTTTTATACCCTTAGTGCGGTGCATAGTGGGGTAAAAGAGGTGCGTGAAACTATCCAAAAAGCAGAGCAACAAAAGTTTTTCCAACGTCCGCAACCCATCTTATTTATTGATGAAATTCACCGTTTCAGTAAATCTCAACAAGATTCGCTTTTAGGGGCGGTAGAAAAAGGAACAATAACTCTAATTGGCGCAACCACCGAAAATCCATCTTTTGAAGTGATCTCGGCGTTATTATCTCGCTGCCAGGTATACCTCTTAAATCCACTTGATGAGGAAGCTTGCCTAAAAGTCTTGCACCGGGCCTTACAGGAGGACGAGGTTTTAAAACAATTGAGCTTAGAACCAAGGGAGACCGAATCCCTCATTATACTAGCGGGAGGAGACGGCAGGAAATTATTAAACATTATCGAAATGATCAGCCAAGCCCCTCCTTCAGATAAGCTGATCACCAACGCTTATGTAGAAGAATTGGTCCAACAAAATTTGTTGCGTTATGATAAAGGAGCCGACCAGCATTACGACATGGCTAGCGCTCTCATTAAATCCATCCGCGGCAGCGATCCCAATGCAGCCGTTTATTGGCTGGCTCGTATGTTAGCGGGAGGAGAGGATGTCAAATTTATCGCCAGGCGTTTGATCATTTCAGCGGCCGAAGATGTAGGATTGGCTAACCCAAATGCTTTATTACTCGCTCAAGCGGCTTTTCAGGCTGTCCATGTGATCGGCATGCCAGAGGCACGTATTATCTTATCGGAAGCTGTCATCTATTTAGCTTCTTCGCCTAAAAGTAACAGCGCCTATATGGCCATTCAAAAAGCCTGGCAAGAAACAGAACAATCTGGCAATGAACCTATTCCACTCCATCTTCGGAACGCCCCAACCTCCTTAATGAAAACTTTGGGCTATGGGAAAAATTATCAATATGCTCACGACTATGAAAAGAACTTTGTACAACAAGACTATATGCCTGAACGCCTAACTGGCCGGCAATTTTATTTCACTGCTAAAAATGCACAAGAAGATAAGATACGACAATTCCTAAAAGAGCGCTGGAAAGATAAATACGATTATTAGTTACCGTTTGAACATTGTCCTATTAACCCTGTTAATGACAAAATATAAATAAATGCATGGAAGTTACAGCCAGACATGATCTAGCTATGATCAAAGAAAGCGCCCGGGATTTTGCCGAAACGTACCTTCGTCCCCATGTCATGACCTGGGATGAAGCGCAACATTTTCCGGTTGAGGTATTTAAAGAAATGGGTAAATATGGTTTCCTTGGCGTGTTAGTTCCTGAAGAATATGGGGGTGCGGGATTAGGTTACCAGGAATATATAACCATAATCGAAGAAATAGCTAAAGTAGATTCGTCCATTGGCCTCTCGGTCGCAGCGCACAATTCTTTATGTACCGGTCACATTTTAACCTTTGGTAATGAAGAGCAGAAAAAGAAATATTTACCTAAACTGGCTAGTGGGGAGTGGATTGGAGCCTGGGGGCTGACAGAACCCAATACCGGTAGTGATGCCATACGGATGCAATGTGTGTCTAAAAAACAAAACGGCTCTTACGAGCTAAACGGCACCAAAAATTGGATTACCCATGGTCTCTCAGCAGACGTAGCAGTAGTCATAGTGCGCAGCGGAGAATTATTAGACAGCCGCGGCATGTCAGCTTTCATTGTGGAAAGGGGCACACCGGGGTTTAGTGGCGGTAAAAAAGAAAATAAACTGGGCATGCGCGCTTCCGAAACAGCAGAAATGATTTTTCAAAACTGCCAAATATCTGAAGACCAGCGACTAGGAGCAGAAGGCGAAGGGTTCATTCAAGCCATGAAAGTGTTAGAAGGCGGCCGAATTTCCATTGCCGCGCTTTCGCTGGGGATAGCTCAGGGAGCTTACCAAGCATCCTTAACTTACGCTAAACAAAGGCATCAATTTGGCAAGCCAATTGCTTCTTTTCAGGCTATTTCTTTCAAATTGGCCGATATGGCTACCAAAATTCAGGCCGCAGAATTATTAACCAGAAAAGCAGGGGCACTCAAAGACAAAAAAGAACCGGTAAACAAACTTTCAGCAATGGCTAAATTGTTCGCTTCTGAAGCGTGTGTTGAAATCGCAAATGAGGCGGTTCAGATCCACGGCGGTTACGGTTATACCAAAGAATTTCCGGTAGAAAAATTTTATCGTGACTCCAAATTATGCACCATTGGAGAAGGAACTTCCGAAATTCAAAAGCTGGTCATCTCCCGGATGATTACATCCGAATAACCGATGTTGTTCTCAATTATTCTGCGTCTTTTATTCTAATGATAGTTTTGATGATAGAAGGTGACCAGATCACGAATGTTGGCGTAAATAGGTTGATAGGATTTTAAAAATTCATCCGGTATAACCCACTGGGCATCAGTGATACCCTCTTCTGTTTGGATAAAAATGTCTGTGCTTTTGGCGGTCATATTAAACCAAAAAGTAACTTTTATGGTCCATTCGCCTCCAGCCTTAAAAACATGATAGGTAACGGGCAATGGCCGCTCTAGAGTAGCTTTCACTCCCGTTTCTTCACGGACTTCACGAATAGCTGCTTTTTCAATGGTTTCCCCGGCATCAATTTTACCTTTGGGAATGTCCCAGCTTCCCCTTCTGAAAATAACCAGGATTTTATCATTATTTCTGACAATGCCTCCCGCTGCCTCAATGACTTTGAAGGTGGTCATAAACTCCTGAAACAAGATATTAAGATCATCATGATAAAAAACAATAGAATTGTAGTTGAAATGGTTATTCACGTATTGTAAAAATAATTTTTTCTGTCCCGAATAAGGGACGACAGGGTTTTTAAAAGTACCAGCCAAATCAGTAATAACCTCTGCCGTTGAACACAACTTTAAAGGTGTTTCGTTAACATATAATTTGTACATTCGCAGTCGATCTAGACATTTTTATTAAAATCCCTCTGATGGATTCAAAAGCCAAAATTGCACTTTCGCTCCTGCAAATAAACGCAATTCAACTAAGGCCACAAAATCCTTTTACCTGGGCTTCAGGGATAAAATCACCCATTTATTGCGATAATCGCATCGCACTCTCCTACCCATCCGTACGCCGGCTCATCCTGGATATTTTTTTAGAAAAATTAAGATTATCAGAGCAACAAGTTGACGTGATAGCCGGGGTGGCCACGGCTGGTATTCCCTGGGCCTCATTTATCGCACTGGAAAGTGGTCTGCCTTTGATCTATGTGCGTTCAGAGGCTAAATCTCACGGCCGGCAAAACTCGGTAGAAGGAAAAATTGAACCGGGACAAAAAGTATTGCTGGTGGAAGATTTAATTTCAACCGGAGGAAGCAGTTTAAAAGCATTACACAACCTGCGGGAACAGCAGGCTGACGTGACCGCTTTGGTGGCCATTTTTCAATATGGGTTTGCTGAAGCTTTAGATAGTTTTCGACACGCCCATTGCCCGTTCTCAACCTTAACAGATTATCCTACCCTAATCAGCCAAGCTTATGATGAGGGCCTGATTCATGAAACAGATTTACAACTTTTAGATACCTGGAGGATTAATCCACATCAGTGGCCTCAACACCAAGATTAAATGTCCTATGAAAAAAAGCGCATTAAAATTCCTTGAAGATTATTTGAATAACTCATCGCCAACAGGTTATGAAGTTTCCGGGCAAAAAATGTGGGTAGAACAGATTAAACCTTTTGTGGATGAGTGGCATTTGGATGCCTATGGTACAGCCTATGGCGTTATTAACCCGCAAGCCGACTACCGGGTAGTGATCGAAGCACATGCCGATGAAATAAGCTGGATGGTGAATTACATTTCTGATGATGGATTCATTTACGTTTTGCGAAATGGTGGCATGGATAACATGATAGCTCCGTCGAAGCGGGTAAATATTTATACCAACAAAGGCACGGTACGCGGTGTCTTTGGTTGGCCTGCTATTCATACCCGGCGAACCAAAGAAATGGAGCCCACCACCACTGTTGAAAATTTATTTGTAGATGTAGGCGCAAAAAACAAAGAAGAAGTGATTAAAATGGGTATTCACATCGGCGCAATAGTTACCTATGATGAAAAATGTGAAATCCTAAATAAAAAATATTTGGTCGGGCGTGCGTTGGATAATCGTACCGGTGGTTATTGCATTGCAGAAGTTGCCCGTAAAATCAAGGAAAAGAAAATAAAACTGCCTTATGCCCTCTACCTAGTGAATGCCGTACAAGAAGAAATAGGACTGCGTGGAGCTCAAATGATCGCTGAACGGATAAAACCGCATGCCGCGTTGATCACCGATGTTACACACGATACTCACACACCACATGTTAATGCTAAAATAGAAGGCGATGTGTATCTTGGCAAAGGCCCAGCCATTACTTATGCTCCGGCTGTTCATAACAAATTGCTCAACCTGATCATTTCGGCCGCAGAAAAAAGAAAAATCCCCATTCAACGTTGTGCAGCATCGAGGTCCACGGGAACCGATACCGATTCATTTGCTTATTCCAATCAAGGTGTTCCTTCCGCCTTGATCTCTCTTCCATTGCGTTATATGCATACAACAGTTGAAATGGCTCATATGGATGATATAGAACATGTCATTGACCTGATGCTGGCGACGCTTAGCCTAATCCCAGCCGGAGAAAACTTTAAATATTTTTAAAACTATATAATTCTTCACTGTCAAATCTAGAAAAAACGCTGATCAGACCAGCCTCATGACCAGGCTGTTGATAAAACTTGCCGATAGCCAGGTGTGGATAAGCCTGATTGCGACAGTCTTTTATGGTTGGGCTTGTTTTGATGCGGGAAGCAATCCCGAATGGGCGTACACCTGGATGCTCTTTTGGGGAACGTTAGGTCTTTATACTTTGCATGATGGTTTCCTGATCAGCCAAAAACGAATTTGGGTTATTCTTTCATTTGTTTTATTAATCATTCCCGGTTTTTGGTGGTGGAAGGTTACTCTGGTCAAAATGATGATAATGGGTATGGCCGGGCTTATCGGAATATTATATGTAGTACCGCTAACTTCTGAGCAGAAAACCCTAAGGAATTTTGGTTGGGCTAAAGCCATGTGGATTGCGTTATCTTGGACACTAGCTACCGCTGGAATGGCCATCAGCTCCATCGATCATGTGGATTGGAAACTGCTTGTCTCCAGGTTCTGCTGGGTGTTTGGCCTGACGTTACTATTTGATTATCG
>JAYRWN010000178.1:0-53459 GCA_041917975.1 Saprospiraceae bacterium
ATACCTGCTCAGTGATCGCCATAGCTTATTCATGCAGCTGGGTTATAATCATCCATTGCAAAACATAGGGATGGGGGGGAACCAGGACATTATCTCTCAATTGTCCAGTAAATTTGGTGTGCGTATGACCTTTTAAGCCTTGAAGGATTTCCTAATTTTATCATCAACTGAAGAATCATTTGAATACCACTCTTTCACACTGATAATAAATATTAATTGTTGAATTGGCTAATGGTGCGGTCTATTCCAGCGGTTATAAAACTAATGATCGTGTCGGTAGCCTTAGTAATGATGGGACCAAGTTGGTTTATTTCTTCTGGTGACCATCGGCCTAAAACAAAATCAACTTGTTGTCCTTTTTGAAATGCTGCCCCAATACCCAAACGCAAACGGGCATATCCGGTAGTTCCTAATACGTCTTGGATGTTTTTCAATCCATTGTGCCCGCCATCACTTCCTTCTTTTCGCAGCCGTTGTTTGCCAAACGGCAGATTGAGGTCATCTAGTACGACCAGAACATGATTAAGATTAATTCCTTCTTTATCCATCCAATACTTGAGCGCTTTACCGCTTAAGTTCACATACGTCGTAGGTTTTAATACAACCAGGGTTTTTCCTTTTAGGCGTATTCTGGCTACCTGAGCATGTCGGTCCAGATTAAACGTACCTTGAGCCGCCATGACCAGGCTCTCCATCACTTCAAAGCCAATATTATGTCTGGTACCGACATAATCCGCTCCGATATTACCTAAGCCTACAATCAAAAATTTCATGATAAACAGCTTACTTTTGGCCGAAACTAATGGAAGTTTGTACCTTTCGATTCCGCAAAGAAAGAGAATTATGTGCACTTCCTCCCTTTTTGACTATTTCCTCACTGAAATTTCTAAATCGTGAGAGCAGCCTATGTGGCGGGTTATCTGCGCAAACAAAGTCCACATAAGTTATGGAATATTTTTAAGCTGTTAGCTTCATTCTATCTTAGTCGATGGTTAAAAAAGGATTATGTGTGGGGACTTCCGATGACTCTTTCCATCGAGCCAACCACAGCCTGCAACCTGCGCTGTCCCGAATGCCCGAGTGGATTAAGATCATTTACACGACCTACTGGAAACATAAAACTGGATTTTTATCGACAGGTTATTGATGAGGTACATCCTTTTCTTTCTAACCTGATTTTTTATTTTCAGGGAGAACCTTACATCCATCCGGATTTTTTAAAGATGGTTTCTTACGCTAGTCAAAAAAATATTTATACCATTTCTTCCACCAATGGCCATTTTCTTACTGATCAAAATGCCCGGACCACCATTGAAAGCGGATTGGATCGTTTGATTATTTCGGTGGATGGGACCAGCCAGGAGGTGTATACTCAATACAGGAAGGAAGGAAACCTGGATCAGGTACTCCAAGGTGCTAGAAACATTATCAGTTGGAAAAAAAAACTAGGAAAATCTCACCCTTATGTCATTTTCCAATTTTTAGTGGTGCGCCCTAATGAACATCAGATTCCCGAAATACAACGACTGGCAAAGGAGATAGGCGTAGATGAAGTTAAACTGAAAACAGCCCAAATTTATAATTATGCCCAAGGAAATGATTTAATTCCTCAGCAAGAAAAATACTCTCGTTACCATCAGCAAGAGGACGGCACTTATGCTCTAAAACACGACTTACATAACTCGTGTTGGAAACTTTGGCATGCTGCTGTGATCACGTGGAACGGCTGGGTCGTCCCGTGTTGTTTTGATAAAGATGCCAGCCATAAACTTGGGAACCTGAAGGAAAATACCTTTAGACAAATTTGGTTTGATGAGCCTTATCGAGATTTTCGGCGAAAAATATTAAAAGGAAGAGATCAAATCGACATTTGTCAAAATTGCTCCGAAGGCGCCAAAATATGGGGTTAAAAACATATTATTATATTTTTTAAATTATTATATATTGAAACACTGAATTTTATTTGCTTTCTTTGTTGTTATGAATCCGGTATATTTTAAGTGTATTTTGCAGGGGCATTTGGACTTCCAGAATGAAAAGAGCTATCAAAAAATGCTGGAGATGTACCAATATAAGCTGGAGAATTTTTTTAAAAGTGATGTTATTCTGAAAGCGGAAATCTGTTTTAAGGAAGATTCATTGAGTTTCATTGTTCCCCGTACCGTATTGCAAACGACCAAAAAAAGTTTTCAAAACACTGTCGAATTATGCCAATATATTGCACAATTTGCCATTACCGGACAAATCGGGGCCTGGATGTTAGAAGAAGGCCAGATTCTTCAGTACCACCATATTGAACCTGTTGCTGAGAAAGCGGCTATTCAAGCTTACATTCGCGGTCGCAGTTTAAGTAAGCAAAAAGGCTCCGAGGAAGAGGCCATAACAGCTTTATCTGAGGCTATCGAAAAGTACGACAAACATGCTCAGGCCTACGAACGGAGAGGTTATGTTAATGTGCGTTTGGGTAAACTTAAAGATGCTATGTATGACTTCACTAAAAGCATAAAGCTGGATGAGGGCAATGCGAACGCCTATTGTGGAAGAGCTAGAATATATTTGTTGGAGAAAAAGTATGATGAGGCCATCCTAGACCTCATTCAAGCGACCTCAAAATCCCTGGCATTACAACCTATTTACTGGACTGCGACTCGTATGCGAGGAGAATGTTATTTGCAGTTAAAAAATTATGATAAGGCCGCCTTCGACCTTAAACTGTTTTACAATCGCTCTTTTACCGTCGAGGATTCAAATTTTAAATGGAAAAAATACGGTGGTCTTTTATATGCCCAGGCTTTATATGGCGCTAAAGATTATAAAAATGCCTTGGAAGTTCTCCATCAAATACCAAAATACGAAGACCCTCAAACGGCTATTGAAGAAAATGATTATTGGATTCTTTTAGCTAAAACTAAAAAGGAGTTTGGCAAACCTGGGTATTTAGCCGACTTACAAACAGCTGCAGATAAAGGGTCTACTCTGGCGGTGGAGCTTCTCAAATCCTGGATGAAATAACCCGCATTGTTTTATTTGTTATAATGCTAAGTGGAACCTTCTCATGCTTATTTTGATTTATTTGATTTATGATTAACCTGGTTGTTGGGCTGCTTTCCCGTCTTCAATATTTGGTTCGATTTATTTGCATGATCCTGATAGGTGCCCTATTCACCCCTGCACTTTCCTTTAGCCAGTCTCCAGAATTGTTATCTAAAAAAGACCAAAAAGTATTAGAAACGGCCCGGATGCAGTTCAAAGCAAAAAATTATTCGGCTTCTTTAAGATCATTATCGAAACTGGACAATCGTCTTCCAGAGGTCATGTTGGTTTATGGATTGATTGCCGACGAACAAAACAATAAACCAGAGGCGGTTAATTGGTTTTTAAAGGTTCTGGATCAAGCGCCTCAATTGGAGCCTAAATTAGGACATTACCTAGGCGTTTATTATTTTGACCAGGGTCAATACAATAAGGCTAAAGAATATTTTGAGCTTTTCTTAGCCTCACCTTCTGCCGCCCCAGGGCTTTTAAAAAACGGTAAGACCTATTTGGAGAAAATAAAATCAATGGAAGAATGGATGGCCCAAAGAATCGACGTAACAATAGAACCAGTCCAAGGGAAAATTAATACCCACAAGCTGGAGTATTTGCCGGTAACAACAGCCGACTCACAGCTGCTCTTCATTCGGCGTGTTAATAATCAAGAGGATTTGTATATCAGTAGTAACCAGCAAGGCGTTTGGCAAGAACCGTATCCTTTGGTTGAAATTAATACCACGGACAATGAGGGTGCAGCTAGTATTAGTGCTGATGGGCATTGGCTTGTCTTTACCGGTTGTGATCGCCCGGGAGGATTGGGTGGTTGTGATTTATACTACGCTGAAAAAACCGACTCAGGGTGGTCCATACCCCGTTCGTTGGGCCCGGTAGTGAATACTTCAAGCTGGGAATCCCAGCCGGCATTAAATCGGGATGGGACAGCGCTGTTGTTTTCATCAAATCGGGCAGGAGGCCATGGAGGACGTGACTTATGGTATAGCCGAAAAAATGGCCGCCACTGGACAACTGCAGTTAATCTAGGACCCGTGATCAATACTAAAGAAGACGAAGAAACTCCATTTCTCCATGCGGATGGGCAAAGCATTTATTTTGCCTCCTCGGGGCATCCTGGTCTGGGCCGCTCGGATCTTTTTTTCACCACTTGGTCCGAGCAAAATAAAAACTGGACCAAGCCCCAAAATCTTGGTTATCCAATTAATACCCCTGCTCAAGAAGGTGGCTTAGTGGTCGATATAAACGGTACCACAGCATATTTTACTCGGGACACCATAAAAGATAATCAGGTGGATGTTGATATTTTCACTTTTCAACTGCCAAAATCACTGCAGGCTCAACCCATGACTTATCTGCGTCTGGGAGTACTAGATGCGTTAACTAAACGCCCGCTACCTCACTTTCTTCAGGTGCTGAGTTTAGATGATCGCGATACATTGATCCAAGACTTAATTCATCAAACTCCTATTCTGGTTGTTAAACCGTCCAAAAAATATCTCATTTCTATTCAAGCAGATGGATATTTGCCTTATTCTGATCATGTAATTTTTGATCAAGTGCATCAGCGAAATCAGCCCTACGATACTACCATTCTATTATTTCCTCTAGTGGATAAAAAAGAAAGTACTCCGGTTGTCCTCAAAAATATTTTTTTTGTGACCGGGTCGGCTGAGCTAATGACGAGTTCTTTTATGGAGTTGGACATCCTGAAAAAGTATCTGCAATCACACCCCAGTTTAAAAATAGAGATCAGAGGTCACACTGATGATACCGGTGATGAATTATTAAATCACCGCCTTTCTGTAGACCGGGCAAAAGTGGTACACGATTATCTCTTACAACAAGGAATTCCTGGCCAACGTTTGCGTTATCTTGGATTCGGAGCAAAGCGTCCGGTTGCAGATAATAAAACCATTTCCGGTCGCACTCAAAATAGGCGCACTGAGTTTGTAATTTTGTCTGAATGAGCAAAAACAAGAAAAACCTTAAAATACTTCCAAACGTAACTATTACCGACATCGGTGAAGGAGGAAAGGCCATTGGCCGGAGGCCGGAAGGTGAAGTAGTGTTAGTAAACATGGCTGTTCCGGGAGATGTGGTAAATGTAAAAGTTGGCCGCAAACGTAAAGGTCTATATCAAGGCGAAATTCACCATTTTCTGAATTATTCTCCTGATCGAGTTGAACCATTCTGTTCTCATTTTTGGGATTGTGGAGGATGTACATTACAACAATTAAATTACTCAAAACAATTGTATTATAAAGAACGCGTGGTCCAAAATGCTCTTCAACGCATCGGAAAACTAAAGGACCCCAATGTATTACCGATTATAGCTTCTGCTTCCGATCGCCATTATCGCAATAAAATGGAATTTACCTTTTCGGCTTTAGCCTGGATTCCACTGAACGTCATTAAAAAAGGTGAAGTCGTTGACCGCCGTGCGCTGGGTTTTCACCCACCTCGCTATTTTGATCGGGTAGTAGACATTCAGACCTGCTACCTTATGGACGCTCAGGCCGACGTAATTCGCAATCAGCTCAGACAATTTTGTCTTGAACACCATCTGGAATTTTATAATCAAAAAACACACACCGGATTTATCCGCAATATCATCCTGCGCAGAGGAATCTATACCGATGAATGGATGGCGGTAATGATCTTTAATTATGAGGATGATAAACTTATCACTCTGATTATGGATTTCCTGCAGGAGCAATTTAATTTTCATAGCCTGGGGTATTATATTAATGCCAAGACGAATGACTCCATTTTAGACCTTGAATACCAGCCTTATGCTGGCGAGTCCTTTATCCAGGAACAAATAAGCCATTTGACGTTTAGGATTGGCGCTAAATCATTTTTCCAGACTAATTCCATGCAAGCCCGAGTGATGTTTGATACGGTTAAGAACTTGCTACAACTAACTGGTCAAGAGGTAGTCTATGACCTATATTGCGGCGCAGGATCTATTGGTCTTTATTTAGCCCATGCTTGTCGGGAAGTAGTAGGAATAGAAGTAGTTCCGGAAGCGATATTGGAAGCCAAAATAAATGCTGGCATCAACGGATTGACTAATGCCACTTTCTATGAGGGTGATGTGCGGGATGTTTTTACCCCTCAATTAGTCCATCAGCATGGAGCCCCTGATGTTATAATTGTCGACCCTCCCCGAGCTGGGTTACATCCAGACATGATCAAAAACCTAATCGAAATTCATGCTCCACGCATTGTCTACGTAAGTTGCAATGTAGCCACTCAATCCCGCGATCTGGCCCTCCTTACTGAACAATACCAAGCCGTTATTCACCAGCCCCTGGACATGTTCCCCCATACACATCATACCGAAAACATCACATTACTGATCAAAAAACAAAAAACAAATGAGTAATCAAACCATAAAAAGTGCATTAATCACAGGTGGCTCAAAGGGTATTGGATTAGGTATAGCTGAGGCTCTTCTTGCAGATGGATATCATGTAGCTATTACCGGAAGGGATGAGGCCATGCTCCATCTTGCACTTCAAAAGCTAGACACCCATAAATCAGGACAAGTGATTGGCTTCCAAAGTGATGTCCGGGAGTATAGCTCTCAGGAACAGGTTGTAGACCAAATTCTCCAGAAGTGGGGCCGTCTGGATGTGTTGGTAGCTAATGCAGGCATTGGAGCATTCGCACCTATTGACCAAATGTCTTTAAAACAATGGGAAGATACCATGGACATTAATCTAACCGGAGTGTTTAATAGCGTAAAAACTGCCATTCCTGCCTTAAAAGAATCAAAGGGCTATATTATTACTATTGCCAGTTTGGCAGGAACAAATTTCTTTGCTTCCGGAGCAGCTTATAATGCTAGTAAATTTGGGCTGGTTGGCTTCAGTCAAGCGATTATGTTAGATTTACGTCCGTATGGCATAAAAGTGACCACCATTATGCCTGGCTCAGTAGCCACGCACTTTAATGACCATCTGCCATCCCCCATGGATGCCTGGAAAATCCAGCCGGAGGATTTAGGTCAAATCGTGGTAGATATCCTACACCTTCCTGCCCGCACTCTACCTAGTAAAATAGAGGTTCGTCCTTCCAATCCCCCTAAATAATATTTGATTACAATAAAATCAAGCCAGAAATTGATAGGTAAGCGTAGCCAACAGGTAAGCTAATCCGGTCATTCCGATAAACTGAATTATTGGCCACTTCCAGGTACCGGTTTCTTTGCGCATCACTGCCATGGTGCTCATACATTGCATGGCTAAGGCATAAAATAATAATAACGACAAAGAAGTTGCTATTGAATAGCGTGGGGCCCCGGTGTCAGGGTTGATTTCGGCTGCCAAACGGTCGCGTATTTTTATTTCATCTTCCGTTGAGCCCAGGCTATAAATGGTGGCCATAGTACCTACAAATACTTCCCTGGCAGCAAACGAAGTCAATAAAGCAATTCCTATTTTCCAATCAAATCCCATCGGAGCGATGACCGGTTCGATCAAATGCCCCAATTGCCCCGCATATGAATTTTCCAGCTTGGTGGCCGAGAGATAGTTGGCTGTAGTTTGCTCATCCATACCTTGTGTTTGCGCAAAACTCTGTGCTTCGTCTAAGGCTTTTGCCATCGATCCGGGAGGGCCATAACTGCTTAATAACCAAAGTACCAAAGATATAACCAGGATAACCTTTCCAGCCTGAATGATGAATGAACTGATACTTTCCCATACGGTCAAACCCACATTGCGCCAATTAGGCACTTTATATTCCGGGAGAGATATCATCAAATAGCTTGAACCACGGGATTTAATTATTTTTTTTAAGATTGTGGCTGCTAATAAAGCGGCCAGAATACCGGTAAAATACAGCCCAGCAAATACCAACCCTTGAGCATTTAAAAATCCTCCCACCATGACCGGTGGTACCACAAAGGCCACCAATACCGCATAAACTGGAATACGCGCAGAACAACTTATGAAAGGCGTGACTAACATAGTCAAAAGTCTTTCTTTTGGATTAGATATGGTACGGCTGGCCATTATTGCCGGAATAGCACATGCTCCCCCCGAAATAAGGGATATTAGTGACCGGCCATTTAACCCAAATTTCTGCATTAAGTGGTCAAACATAAACACCGCCCGGGACATGTACCCTACTTCTTCCAGTAAGGATACCAAGAAAAACAAAATAGCTATCTGCGGCACAAAAACTATAACACCGGCAATCCCGGGTAAAAGGCCGTCGGTTACGAGGCTGGTTATCCATCCCGACGGCAACCTGTTGGCAATAGAGACGGAGAGGTATCCCATGATGGTCTCTATCCAATCCATCGGATAGGTGGCCCAGGCATAAATTGCCTGAAATACCAAGATCATGGTCAGTATAAAAATAACCGGACCAATCCATCGATGGGTCAAAACTTGATCAATCAGGTCAGTTTTGGTGATCGCCTTAGCCTTTTTTTGATTTATTTTTTTTAAAGGGAGTGAAAATTGATCAAATCTGTGTAATGTATCATCAATCTGCAAGCGCAGGGAATTAAACTGGTGCTCTTGTTTCCAGGTGGTCATTTCTTGTTTTTCGTCAACATCATGATGACGAATGTATGCGCTATGATGCATGCACAACAGGGATTGGTAGGCATTTTTATAAGCAAACCGGTTTTGCATCCAGTGAATAGCTTCTTTTTCTAACGCGGCGGGATCAAAGTAAGTGACTTTGTCCGCTTTGACTTGATCCTTATGAGCAGAAAGTTCTATAAGACGCTCCTTTAATTTTTTGATACCTTCTCCGGTACGGGATGATATCGGGAATATTTCAGTACCGCCCAAAAGTATTTTTAAGGCCGGTACATCTATCTCCACTTTATTTTGCGAAGCCAAGTCCATCATATTTAATACCATGATGGCGGGTATCTTCAAATCTTGAATCTGAGTAAATAACAAAAATTGTTTTTCCAGGTTAGTCACGTCTATGACATAGACCACTATATCCGGGTATCTCACATTATCAAGGTCTAAAAGGACGTTGGTGAGGATAAATTCGTCTTCAGCTTTGGCGTGTAAACTATAAGCACCAGGCAAATCAAAAATTTCTATGTCAGAAGTTAAGTGCCCTTCAGCTATGGATACGGTAATCCCCGGATAATTACCGGTTTTTTGATTTAGGCCAGTTAAAATATTGAACAAAGAGGTTTTACCACAATTGGGGTTACCTACTAATGCTATACGAAAAGTATCTTGTTTAACATGAGCCGTTTTCATTGGGCTATGGTTAGTTCTAACATGGCCAGTTCTTGACTACGCAAAGCGATGGCTTGCTCATCCACTTTTAAATAATAGGTGGCACCCCAGGGATCCATGCGGATCACCTCTATCATTCCACCCGGCAATATGCCCATAGACATCAACCTATTCCCTTCCTCATTCATCTTGATCCCGCGAATGATATATTTTTGCCCAAGCTGTACGTTCAAATTAGATTATTTAGACAAAATCTAAACAAAAATAATCTGAATTTGGATTATTAAACTCCGTCGTAGTTTTATTTTTGTTCCCTTGTTATGATTTACATCATCAAAACCTAACTAAAGAATGGTTTCTAAGAAAATAATTGACGCTCTGAATAATCAAATTTCCTTGGAAGGTTATGCCTCCCAATTGTATTTAGCTATGTCCGTGTGGTGTGACCAAGAGGGCTTAAAAGGATGTCAACGATTCCTTCGTCGTCAATCCGATGAAGAACGTATGCACATGCTTAAGATTGTGGACTATTTAAGCACTGTCAATGTTCGTGCAGATATTCCAGGTGTTGCTTTACCCTCCGGAGCCTTTGAAAGTATCCGGGAATTGTTCGAACAAGTCTATGCACACGAGCAGAAAGTCACTCACTCCATCCATGCTTTGGTAGACTTGAGTGTCGAAGAAAAAGATTATGGCACCCAAAATTTCTTACAATGGTATGTGACTGAACAGCGGGAAGAAGAGGATTTGGCTCGCAGTATATTGGATACCATAAAACTTATCGGCTCCGGGGCTCAATCTTTGTACTTTATCGACAAAGAAGTCGACCAAATCAATAAATCAGCCCAAGCAGCCGAAGTCACAAATGAAGGAAATTAACCAACACAATGACTGTGTAGAGATATTGCCTGTTGGCTTAATTCTTTCCGATCAGGAATTTTAGACCGAGTCCGATCTGATATAACCCAACCCCAAATTCATCAAATGCAGATCCGACATCATCCAGGTCGCCCAATATCTTAAAATAATTGCCTTCAATGTTGAATTTTACCCGGCTTCCAAACTCTAATCCTATTGAAGCCCCTCCATAATTCAAACTGCCTTCCCCCGGTATAAATTGAGATATAAACCGTGGGTTAGTATAAATGGCAAACTTTTCTGTTGGATGCACAGAAATAAATAAAGGGACATGACCCTGTAACAATAAAGCATCCAGAGTACCACCCTGAAATCCTAAACCTCCACCTAAAGCCATGGCGAACAAAGACTGGCGATCACCCAGAAATTGATACTTTAAATCAAATACCCCCGACAAACCCGTAGAAAGCTTTAACCCTAAATCCATTTTTTCGCCCACGCCATAGCGGCCCCAAAACTCAAATACGGGAAGCACTGCCGTTTCGTCATCCACATTATTAATAAAATCGGTAAATCCAGCCCCACTGGCTGCAAAGCCAATTTCCGCATTATTTTTACCGACGCTTTTCGCAGTGGTAAAGCTGGACAATTGTGCACAATTTGAAAATATCAATACTACTGTAAAGAAAAGGACAATGCTTATTAATCGTTTCATTGGTTGCTGTGTATTAAACAAATATATGACATAGCCGTTAGATCACATATCATTTTATTTAATGTTTTATCTTACAAATCGGATTTAATCTTTCCCAGAGCCTAAAAATAAAAGCGGAGTTATATTTACCCTAACTTCGCGCTCCCAAATAATACTGAAAACGCCTTGCACCAAATTAAAACATAGGGTTTTTTAACCGTGTCGGTGCCATCCGGAACTGATACTTTATAATTTCCATTAAAAACATCTTTGGAGAGTTCTATAAATCCTTTGGCATCTTTGTCTTCTGCCAGGTAAATGCGTAAATCCGGCCCGCCGTCAACTTTAAAATTTTCAAATACTAAAAACAACTTACCCGCAGCATCCTTACTTAAAGTCACTTTGCCTGAGGTAGATGGATGTGCTCTGGATCCTTCAAAATTACCAGTACTGATTACAGTCAGATTAGGATCATTTGGCTTTACATCATCCATTTTTACTTCCAGCTCTTTAGCGCAGGAGAATAATCCAATGACCAGGAATACCATTAGTAATTTAATAGACCTCATTCGAAAGAATTTTTTATTTGATTTAAACAAGTTTCAAAATTATCTGCGGCTTCGCTCTTTATTATACGCTAAATAAGGTCATTTGGTTGATTCCAATGAGAAAAAAAATATTTGTCCTTGCTCAAGAACCCCAAGCCCTGCCTCCTGCACCTTTTTTGTTGCGTCTGAATGAGGGTCTAACACCGGATTGGTGTGATTAAAATGAGTAAAATATACATTATTTTTTTGATTAGCCGGCAATCCATTAAATAAGCTCAGGCTTTCTTGAATAAATGGATGAGGCACTTCTTTTATATCGCGACCAGGCAATTCATCTCCATCATAAAAACATCCATCCACCATGGCTACATCGACCTGTTTAATCATTTCCACTACGTTGACTGACCATTTTTCCCACTTATCTATATCCGGAAGGTACAAAATTTTGTGCCCTCCAATCTGAATAACAAATGCAGCAGTTTCACTGTACTCATCACGATGAGGTACGAGATGCGGTGTTACCTGAATATGTTTATTTAACCATATCGCACTATCTGCACTTAAGGGTCTCAGGATAATATTTTTTAATTTAACCAATTGGCTCCATGGTCCGTGGTCAATAAGGAACTGTTTCATCCTGGGTAACACATACACCGGTATTTGTTTAGCCCCCATGGCTTCATGCCCTAAATACATTAATCCGGTATAATGCCCGATATGCGCGTGAGTTAGCAGAACCCCTGCTAATTCGTAATCCGGTTGCACTTGTCTGTGCAACAAGGTTAATTGGCTGGGAAAATCCGGTGTAGCATCAATAATCCAGTATTGCCGGCTGGATGAATCTATTATAGCTATACTAGCCCGAAACCGACTTAACGAAACATCCAAATGCGCACGCTGGCAACAGGCCTTCTGGCAACCAATTTGTGGGTATCCGCCGTCCTGGCTTATCCCCAATACCATAATTTGCAAGGTGCTGGATTGACTGAAAAGGGGCAAGTAGGCCCATAACCACCAAACAAAAAAATACTTTCTGGGTAAATAATTATTGAGGACTTGTTTCAGCTTCATTCACCAGGATGGAAACATTGTTGTTAAGGACTTCGATGAATCCGTGCTGTATTTCGAATTTGACTATTTCGCCTTGTATGGTTTTAATACTTATCACACCTTTCTGCAGTGATGAAACGATAGGAGCATGCCCTTTAAGAATTTCAAAGATCCCTGTGGTACCAGGGACTTTCACCGCTTGAGCTTCACCATGAAATACTTCCTGACGTGGAGTTAAAACCGTAACATTCATGGCCTTGACTTATTTACCTCTGGTGGCTTCGTCCAATAATTTTTTACCTTTAGCTATAGCTTCATCAATAGTTCCCACCAGGTTAAAAGCTGACTCAGGGTATTCGTCCAACCCTCCATCAATAATCATATTAAATCCGCGAATGGTTTCTTCGATAGGCACCAACACCCCTTTTAAGCCGGTAAATGCTTCAGCTACATGGAATGGTTGGGACAAAAAGCGTTGGACCCGCCGTGCCCGGTAGACCACCATTTTATCATCTTCGGATAATTCTTCCATGCCCAAAATGGCAATGATGTCCTGCAATTCATTGTACCGCTGAAGAATATTGATAACCCGCTGGGCTGTGCGGTAATGCTCCTCTCCAATAATTTTCGGATCAAGAATTCGTGATGTAGAATCCAAAGGATCCACAGCCGGGTAAATACCTAATGAGGCGATTTTACGGCTTAATACGGTGGTAGCATCCAAGTGGGCAAACGTCGTTGCTGGAGCTGGGTCAGTCAAGTCATCCGCAGGCACGTACACAGCTTGTACAGACGTGATCGAACCCCGTTTAGTAGAGGTTATACGCTCCTGCATCAGACCCATTTCGGTAGCCAAAGTAGGTTGATAACCTACTGCGGACGGCATCCTGCCTAATAAAGCAGATACTTCTGATCCAGCTTGGGTAAAACGGAAAATGTTATCAATAAAAAACAGGATATCTCTTCCGCCATTAGGATCTTTTAAATCACCATCCCGGTAATATTCGGCCACAGTTAGTCCCGATAGGGCTACTCTGGCGCGCGCTCCCGGAGGTTCATTCATCTGACCAAATACGAAGGTAGCTTTTGATTCCTTTAAAGCGTTTGGGTCAACTTTAGACAAGTCCCAGCCTCCTTTTTCCATAGAGTGCATAAAATCATCACCATAACGGATAATGCCCGCTTCTAACATTTCTCGTAACAGGTCATTACCTTCACGGGTCCTTTCTCCAACTCCCGCAAATACAGAGATACCATCGTATCCTTTAGCGATATTATTAATTAGTTCCTGTATTAACACCGTTTTACCAACCCCAGCACCACCGAACAGTCCGATTTTACCGCCTTTGGCATAAGGTTCGATGAGGTCAATAACTTTAATACCGGTATATAACACTTCATTCTCTGTAGATAAGTCTTCAAATCTGGGTGCTTTACTATGGATTGGGCGAGCAGAAGCGTCCATTTTAACCTCACCCATACCATCTATCGGCTTTCCAACCACGTTAAATAAACGTCCTTTTATTTGTTCCCCGGTTGGCATCTTTATAGGCATCCCGGTATCAATAACTTCGGTACCTCTGGAGAGTCCATCCGTAGAGTCCATCGCTACTGTGCGCACGCTGTCCTCTCCCAGATGTTGCTGACATTCAAGCACCAGATCTTCACCAGATGGTCTTTTTATCACCAAAGCATTCAAAATATCAGGAAGTTTGGAACCCTGATCAGTAAAACTCACGTCGACCACCGGTCCAATCACTTGTTTAACTTTACCTAAATTAGCCATATAATGAAATTATTGCGGAAAGCTTTTTTTGAAAAACGGGGCAAAGATATGCCATAATAAATATTTCACCAAACGTTCGGGAGTTAATTTGACTTCATTTATACATGACGTTCAGCATGATAAGATGATCTTACCAACGGACCACTCTCTACATAATCAAAACCCAAAGCCATGCCTATCTCGCGATATTCTGCAAATTGATCGGGGTGAATATATTCTGCCACCTCGAGATGCAAAATTGTAGGCTGCAAATATTGGCCAAGGGTAAGCACATCACAATCGTGTTGCCGAAGGTCTTCCATACTGCGTACGACTTCTTCTTTGGTTTCTCCAATACCTAACATGATCCCGGACTTAGTCCGTTTCCCAAATGTTTTAGTGCGTTTTATTTGCTCTAAACTCCGGCTGTATTTGGCTTGCGGGCGAACTAATCGGTATAAACGTTCTACGGTTTCTATATTATGTGACACCACTTCTTGACCTCCTTCGATCATATGGATTAAAGCATCCCACCGGGCTTTTACATCTGGTATTAGGGTTTCTATAGTGGTTTCAGGTGTAAGTCCTTTTATCGCCACTACCGTTTTATACCAAATGTCTGCTCCACAGTCTGCAAGTTCATCTCGGTTCACCGAAGTAATGACAGCATGGCGCACCTTCATCAGCTGAATTGCTTCCGCTACACGTTGAGGTTCATCTTCATCATATTCAATGGGGCGACCTGTTTTTACAGCACAAAATGAACAGGATCGTGTACAAACATTGCCTAAAATCATAAAAGTAGCTGTACCGGCGCCCCAGCATTCACCCATATTGGGACAATTACCACTTTGGCAGATGGTGTGTAGTTTATAATTATCCACCAAGTGCCTTACTTGGCGATAGTTTTCACCGATGGGCAATTTTACCCTTAACCATTCGGGTTTACGTCGCCGTGGTTCTGTGGAAGCATTAACAACAGGCAATGAATACATGGATTGAAAAACAAGGAGAATTTATTTTCGTTTACCGAATTGTAAACTTAAGAAGAGATTAAAAAAATAAGGTTGATTATTCTCTATCACCATTATCGGCATTTTCTTCGCAAAAAGGTCTAATTGCACCCCGGCTTCCAAAAACCTTACATAATTGTCTTCAGGTCCCCACGAAAAATGCATACTCCCTTTACCAGTCAGGCCTGGCACAAATTTTATTTCATTCAACCCGGTCGAAAAACCCGCATGCCCCGTTATTTTAGTAGGGTCCAGAAAAAAGTTCGCATTTTCTTCTGAGTATTTTTCTTCCTGACTGGTGATAGCACTGTGATTGTTGACATCTAAACGTTTGAGAAGTAAGTAGTAAGGTTTTAACATACCCAAAGCTACTCCGCCTTGATAGCTTACGCCGACAGCCACGCCTCGGCGTTTTGCTTTTTCTCCTAAATAATACGTTTGTCCCGCCATTGCCCTTAAGGCCATCAAGGCATTTTGTTTTCCATAGGTATAACCGGATACATTGGTCAATGACCGTAATAACGTCTGTGACCGCAGACTTTGCCTAAACTCACGGGGATGGCGAATATTGCCAAATTCTACTTGATAGAAATTCGTAAGGTAGTATTTTTTGATTTCTCCCTTCCGGTAGCCCAATTGAAAACCATTAGTATGGAGGGCAAGTTTAAACGATTTTTCTTCCTTAAATAACAAACCACGACGCAAGCCGTCATCCAAGCGGGGATTAACTATCGTTTGTGCTTTCAGATGTAATAAACACCCAATACAAAAACTAATCGTCCACCAAAGTTTATTCCGCATAATAGCTTTCAGAGACTCATTTAAGGTCAATTTACCCTTATCACTCGTATTTTCCAAATAGACGAGTGGTTAAATCAGGTTTTTAACTAAATTTTTCTTTAATTTGCTCTATACCAATATTTAAGGACCATCATGCTCACGGTACTAGAAAATCAAAACAGCATAGCGAATCAATTTATAGCCGAACTACGTGGAACCAGCGAACAAATTGATAGAATGCGCTTTCGAAACAACTTGCTACGCCTCGGTGAAATTATGGCGTATGAACTGAGTAAAAGCTTTCATTACGAACAAAAAATTGTAGAAACTCCTCTAGGCACCTCGACCATTTTTTTACCTTCAGACCGTATCGTTCTGGCAACCATATTAAGGGCGGGCTTGCCTATCCATCAAGGTCTATTAAACTTTTTTGATCGTGCTGACAATGGATTTATTTCGGCTTACCGGGTTCATGAAGAAGATGGAAATTTTGAGATAAGTATGGAGTACATCACTTGCCCGGACCTGGATGGTGCAGTTTTAGTGATAAGTGACCCCATGCTAGCTACCGGAGCATCTCTTAGTAAAGCCCTCCAATACCTGCAGCGCTATGGTAAACCAAAAGCTATCCACGTCGTCTCGGTTATCGCGGCGCGGGATGGTGTTAATCATATTAACCGCCTTTATCCACATATACACCTGTGGGTAGCCGCTATTGATGAAGAATTGACCGCCAAGGCTTACATCGTCCCCGGCTTGGGAGACGCCGGAGACTTGGCTTACGGTTCAAAAATCCACTTATGAGCATGCAGGTTTTTGGTTTTTCTTATCTACAAATCTTCTTTGATACATGCAATCTACCGGTTTAAGCGCTTCCACTATTCTCCTTTGCATCGGATTATATTTTATTCTCCTTATCTCTATTGCTTATTTCACCGGAAAAAAATCGGATAACGCCAATTTTTTTCTTGCTGGCAGGCAAGCACCATGGTATCTGGTAGCATTTGGTATGATCGGCGCTTCCATATCCGGGGTTACGTTTATTTCCGTGCCCGGTTTTGTAAAAGCCAATCAATTTTCGTATTTCCAGGTTGTGATTGGCTACATCTTCGGTTATCTCACAATTGGCCTGTTGCTCATGCCCATGTATTACAAACTGAATCTAACTTCCATTTATACGTATCTGGAACAGCGGTTTGGTTTCTGGTCATATAAATCCGGTTCCGCATTTTTTATTTTATCACGCACTTTTGGCTCAGCTTGTCGGCTTTATTTAGTGGCCTTGGTTTTGTACCAATTTGTCTTTGCCGGTTTAGGTATACCCTTTTGGTTAACAACACTTATTACTATTTTTCTCATTTGGATATATACCTTTCGGGGAGGAATCAAAACCATTGTATATACTGATGTTTTTCAGACCACTTTTTTATTGTCTTCGCTGCTAATTTCAGTATATTTTATTTCTAATGCGCTGGGTTTAAATTTGAGTGAACTATGGGGTGAAATTCGAAACAGCTCTTATTCTAAAGTTTTTTTTGTGGACAGTGGCTGGTCAGATAGTAATAATTTTATTAAACAATTTTTAGGCGGAATGTTTATCACGATCGTGATGACCGGCCTTGATCAGGATTTAATGCAGAAAAACTTGAGTTGCCCCAACATTAAAGATGCGCAAAAAAACATGTTCTCCTTTACCATCATCCTGGTGCTTGCGAACGCACTATTTTTAGTATTAGGTGCTTTATTGTTTATATATGCTGCCCAGGTAGGTATTGACATTCCCACCCGTGAAGTCAATGGAAAATTGGTGGAGCAAACCGATTTACTCTTCCCGACTCTTGCCTTACAACATTTTGGTTCTATTGTAGGGATTGTTTTTATATTAGGATTGATCGCCGCCAATTACGCCAGTGCCGACTCTGCTCTGGCAGCTTTAACCACAGCTTTTTGTATTGACTTCTTAGGTTTCGAAAAAGGGAAAATTGAGGATCAGCGCATGAAACCTGTCCGTACTTGGGTTCATTTCAGTTTTTCTATTTTATTGTTCCTGATGGTTATGGTTCTGTGGATTATGAATGATCGTTCCATTATAGATACGGTACTTCGCATGGCCGGATATACCTATGGACCGCTTTTAGGCCTTTATGCTTTTGGTTTTTTTGTTCGCCGTCAAGTACAGGATAAATGGGTACCGATCGTTTGTATTTTATCTCCTGTGATTACTTATATTCTCAATGCCAATTCCGTGCAATGGTTTTGGGGTTATAAGTTTAGTTTCGAATTGCTGGTCCTAAATGGGTTTTTGACTTTTTGTGGATTATGGTTAATATCCCGCAAGGCAGTCATTCCTTCGCATTTATTAGGTCGCGGTTAATAAAATTACCATCTTTTTTTTCAATTATTGATGATCTGTGACACAAGGCTGTCACTAGACCGCTGTTGTTTTGTCTAATAAAAACGATAATTATGACATTAATTAAATCTTTTCGCGAAGAATTGGATCAGGAAGCGGTAACTTCCCGTAAAATGCTAAGTCGCATTCCAGCGGATAACCTGGATTGGCGTCCTCATCGTAAAAATTGGACCATACGTGAATTAGCCATGCACATCGCTGAAATTCCCGGCTGGATTGATTCGGTACTAAATACTACTCAGTTAGATTTTGCTACTGTAAATTACCAACCTCCGGTGGTCAATACACCTAATGAAATTATGGTTTGTTACGAAAATACTCTGAATCAAGCTAAAAATGCCTTGAATGATGAAGCGGAATTTAAATTAAATGATCTGTGGACGCTTAGAACAGCAGATAAAATTCATATGTCTGCATCTAAAAAAGATATGGTTCGGCATTGTATAAACCAACAAATTCACCACCGCGCTCAACTCGGGATGTATTTGCGCTTATTAGACGTTCCTATTCCTGGCAGTTATGGGCCATCAGCAGATGAACAAGCGTTATAAAGATTTTTAATCAAGGCTGGGAGATCAGTGCTTTGCGAAGCTTCTCCATCTCGGTGATTGACTCTTGCCGTTCCTTGGCTAAGGCAATGGCTTTATTCAACATTAATGAAGCTTCGCTTTTCTTATTTTGTTGATATAAAATTCGCGCGTAAGTATAATAGTATGTGGATTGACCTCCAAAATTACAAGCTTTCTCAGCCAGTTTTGCCCCAAAGGACAAGACTTCTGGCGTTTCTTTAAAATACTCCAGCACTTTCAAAGACAATTCATGGTGTTTAAAAGCGTCTTTTTTATTATCTCCTTTTAAGTATTCCGTTGCTGTCTCCACAAAGGTTTTGGCATTCTGAGTTTTGAGAGCAAAAGTGAGGTTAGATTTGTGGTTAAATTCTCCCGCTTCGGCTGGAAATGCCTGACTCATTTTGGTTTGCACCTCCGCTAATAATTCGGGCAATTTATACTCAATAGCTTTATTTAATGTTTTATCTACAGCGGTCCGCAGTTTTTCATTAACCGCAACAGCACTTGTTTGACCTTCTATTTGAGATCGATATTTAATGCACAAATCGAAAATGCGACTATCCGCTTCTGTGGTAGCTTCTAATATGAATTTAAGATTTTCACTGGTGGTAAGGTCTTTTTGAGTATTCAAATATGCATTACTTACAGCTAAACTGGATTTGCCTTGCCGGTTTAAACTCCTCACATACCCGGTAACAGTTTGGAAGTCTCGGTTACCGGATTCATACAGTTTAATGTATTGTGCATCTGGATTATATTTGGACACGGCAGATTGAGCTAACTGAATAAATCCATTCTGATCCCTGGCTCCTTTAGTGTTTAATACCACCAGCCCTTGTGGATCTAAGAAAAAGAAGGTCGGAAAAGCAGAAACTGGATATTTTTGCCTGAACTCCAGACCTTGCCCTTTTTCCATATCTATCTTCATGTTGACAAAATGTTTATTAAAATATTCTCCCACTGCCGGTTGAGGGAATACGTTTTTGGCCATCATTTTACAAGGACCACACCATTCAGCATAGGCATCCACAAACACTAGTTTGTTCTGTTGTTTTGCCAATTCCAAAGCTTCTTTCCAGTTTCCATCAAAAAAACTAATGCCTTGTGCAGTTATTGCTATCGGTAAATACATTATCGCTCCGATAAGTAATGACCATTTCATCATCATCTTAAATTTATATTTGCAAAAGTATATTATTTCATCTTTATCTGGGCATTACAGGTTGATCTTCAATTTTCATCCAAGCTGAAAAAGGTGTTTTTAACCATCATTTAACTAAAATTCGTCCTTATGGAGCATCTTCATCCTATCCTCTTAATCCATCTCCCGGCCAGGCTGTTGTATTTTTATATTTTATATCACTTAACTATATGCCTCTTTCGAATCAATTTAAACAATTTTTAGCTCAAACCAGTCTCCAACCCTTGGGTTTGGAAGTGGTCAGAGCTGAAGACATATATTTATTTGACTGTTATGGGAAAACCTATATGGATTTGATATCCGGTATTTCTGTTAGCAATTTGGGGCATCATCATCCAGTGGTTATTACTGCAATTCGTCAACAACTTGAACAGTATTTGCACACCATGGTATATGGAGAATATATCCAAGCACCGCAAGTACAATTGGCTGAATATTTGACAGGGTTATTGCCTTCGACATTAGAACAGGTTTATCTGGTAAATAGCGGCAGCGAAGCTATAGAAGGCGCCATGAAATTGGCTAAACGTTATACGGGTCGTTACAATATTTTGGCCTTTAAAAATGCCTATCACGGGAGCAGCCATGGTGCTTTGAGCCTTATGGATAGTGAGTATTATACGTCTGCTTTTCGCCCGCTGCTACCCAATATCTATTTTCTTGATTATAACCAGCCAGATCAATTATTGCTTCTCGATGAAAGTTTTGCTGCGGTGGTCGTAGAACCTGTACAAGCCGAAGCTGGCGTTAGGCCAGGTTCTTCCTCTTTTTTAAATAGATTACGAAAGCGATGCACCGAAACGGGTACACTTTTGATTTTTGATGAAATTCAGACCGGAATGGGACGAACCGGTACTTTGTATAATTTTCAACAACTGGATCTGATTCCAGACATTTTAGTTACAGCCAAAGCGTTAGGTGCTGGCATGCCATTGGGAGCATTCATCAGCTCTGCACAGATAATGCATTCGCTCCGCCAAAATCCTGTCCTAGGTCATATTACTACTTTTGGTGGTCATCCCTTGTCCTGTGCAGCTGCTTTAGCCGGGTTAAAATTTATTCATGAGTCGAAATTATTGTCTCAAATCCCTGAGAAAGCTCAACTTTTTGTCCAGCTATTGAAGCATCCTTTGATTAAAGAGATAAGACAGGCTGGTTTCTTAATGGCTTTAGACTTACACAAGGCCGATCTTGTGGAGAAAGTAGTAATGTTGTGCAAAGAAAGAGGCTTATTAGTCGATTGGTTTTTGCATCATAGAGAAAGTATTCGCTTGGCACCACCACTGATTATCAATACCTTACAAATAAAACAAGCCTGCGAGGTCATTCGATCTGTGTTAGATGACTTGATTTAGTAGCGATTGTAAGATTTTGTTGAATCCATTTAAATTTTGGCGGTTTTTATAAAAAAAATTCCTTCATAAAACTTTTTACCTTCTTCAGGCATCCTTATGTTATCTGACTAAATGGAGATTTTGCAAGATAAAGATAAACGTACAGCTCAACTGATTATGCAATATAAACAGGGAGATGTTCAGGCATTTAATGCGCTCTGGCGTATATGGGAGCATCAATTATTTAATCTAATTTATAATATGGTCGTTGATTATGATCAAGCAAAAGATATTCTCCAGCGCACCATTATCAAAACTTATCAAAATCTTCATCAGTTACAGGATGTTCAAAAATTTAAACCTTGGCTCTATCGTATCGCTGTGAACTATTGCCACTCGGAACTACGTAAAAAAACACGGGTAGAATCTATTGATCATGTTTTGCCCCATGTTCTACCGATGGACTTCACAACTTTAAATAGTCTCGAAAAATCAGATCTAAAAAAACAAATAGTCACTTTACTACAAAAACTGCCTGAGGAGCAAAAAATAATTATAGTCATGAAAGAATATGAGGGTATGAAATTTATTGAAATTGCTGACACCTTGCGACTTCCTATAAATACCGTTAAATCCAGACTTTATTATGGTTTAAAAGCCCTGCGGAAGATGCTGGTAGATGACCCCTCACTTAAAGCATTATATTATGAATAAGGAAGAAATAATTAACAAATTGATGGATTACTTGTATGAGGATATGTCTCTGCAAGACAAAACCCATTTTGAATTATGGTTGAAGGAAAATCCAGAGTGGCAAAAAGAATTGGATGAGATGCGTATGACTCGTCAATTATTTTCATCCAATCCATCCCTTAAAGCACCATCTATTTATGGTACTTTCCACCCTAAACCTTCTTCAAACCCGTGGATAAAACCCATATTGGCTGCTGCTGCGTCAATAGCTTTATTACTAATTATAGGCGCATGGTCAAAACCTAATTTAACTTATTCCTCTGGTGTTTTTACTTTGTCTTTTAGAAATTCTTCAGTACCTCCTGTTCCCAACATTCAGGAAAGTTTACAAACGCCGAATAGAAATCCGGTTATTACCACTGATTATCAGGAATCTATTCAAGGGAAAGTGGAAGATGCAGAATCTAGACTTATGGAGATTATTCAACAAAATAATCAACAATTATCCAGACAACTTAATAAACAAATAAAAATTAATACTAATCCTTCTTATTCTAAATATTTTGTAACACTAGAGGATTTTCAAAGTTTTATGCTGCAAGAACGCAATAAATGGAGATCGGAACAGGAGCATCAAATAGAACAAATTATTCAGTATATAGATTTAAATAATCAGCAAAATAAAGAGTTAATACGCAATAGCTTTATTGAATTATCACAATTATTGCCAACCAGTATTCAGGATAACAATTCATCTAAACTTAAATAAAAATGAAAAAAATAGTTACTTTTTCACTAGGAGTTCTTTTTTTCCTCTTTCTGCAGCTTTCCTTTGCTCAATCCTTTGATGAAAAAAGAATGGCCACAGACCTTGAGGTCGCTAAAGAAATTCTTTCCACCGTTTTAAAACAAAAACTGCAAAACCAAAATCAATACCATTACATGTGTTGTGAGAATGTCGAATCATCTTACATCAAAGACTATGGAGTGCGGTTTGAAATAAACAGTTATGATCGTCCCTATGTATTATACCTTACAGACGTTACCCGCAAAGGAATGGAATCTATTGAAAAAACAGTTGAAGACATCGCCGATGAAGTTTCTCCATCTCGTGAAAAAGGTGATAAAAAAGCACCCTTTAATAAGGAAGATTTAATTCATTTCACCTCGGAAGCCGCTGAGTCTTTTTTGATCCAGTATGGTCATTTGATCGGGCAGCTCAGACCCTCTGATAAAATTACCGTTACCATCGGGCCCCGCGATATTCATCGCCGTAAATCATTTAATAGTTATTCTTGGAGTGGTAACACTGTTGCACAAATCGCAACTGATTTTGTTTTGCCCAGCATTACACTCTCTGTATTAAAAAGTGATCTGGATGCTTATAAACAAGGTAAAATAAATGAAGAAACCCTGAAGTCAAAAATTGAAAAAGTTGAAATCAAAAAGGATAACAGATCAGATGAAGGTGCAGAGGTCTTCAGTACTATTCTGGACCGTATTTATTCCAGTGACCTCTCAAAAACATATTATATTTCAGGTCAAAGTATAGATTATTATCGTCTTGAAAATGTCGGTTTAGTATTTGCTATGAAGGTATACTCTTCCAATATCAATGGTGATAAATATTCCATGCCTACTTTAGACCTTAAAGGTTTAACCAGAGATGAGCGCAATGCTAAAGTAAAGGGTTTATACCCACTGTTTATCAATGACTTAAAAGAAAATTTGCTCAAATATGGCTCATTAATAAATTCTTTAAATGTCCATGATATGATTATGCTCAAAATAGGCATGACTGAATGTATTGATTGCGGACTACCTTCCAAACTTGAAATCAATGTGAAAAAACAGGTGGTTATGGATTTCGATACCGGTAAAATCAGCAAAGAAGATGCTTTGAATAAAATAGAGGTTAAAGAGATTAAAGAATCGAAGTAAATAACATCTACATCTTTAATAGAAATTAAAGCCAGGCCACTGTGCCTGGTTTTTTTAGTTTTAGACTTTTAGAGCTTGTGCTTGCATAGTCAGAGAGATCAGAAGACACAGATCTTTATCTGTACTTCTGATCTTTCTAACTGCTTAAAAGGATATAAAGTTTCTATAATTTTTTCCGCATTCTAGCTACCGGAATATTTAATTGCTCTCGGTACTTTGCCACAGTTCGACGGGCAATATTGTATCCCTTTTTTAGGAGCATGTCACGCAATTTTTCATCCGAATGAGGCCTTCTTTTATCTTCTCCAATAATTAATTCGGATAACATGTTTTTAACTTCCAAGGTGGATACCTCGTCTCCTTCTTGTGTAGTCAGTGATTCCGAGAAGAAGTCTTTCAACCGTTTAGTCCCAAATTCTGTTTGTACAAATTTGGAATTAGCTACCCGGGATACTGTGGAAATATCCAGGCTGGTGATATCGGCAATATCTTTTAGTATCATGGGTTTCAAGCGGTGATCGTCGCCGGATAAAAAATATTCGTATTGATACTGCATTATAGCATACATCACCTGGTACATGGTGTGTTGTCGTTGTTTAATCGCATCAATAAACCATTTTGCAGAATCAATCTTTTGCTTAATAAACTGAATGGCTTCTTTATCCTTGCTGGAAATTCGCTTTTTCCCTGTTTTTTCTTTATAATTATTCAGGATGTTTTTATACTGATCATTGATACGTAACTCAGGTGCATTTTTTGAGTTTAAGATCAGTTCCAATTCGCCTTCCCGGTTATAAATAATATAATCAGGTATAATGTAATTTAACGAACTTCCTCCTGAATGTGGAGGCACATAACCACTGGCTGGTTTGGGGTTTAGTTTTAAAATAAAATCCAGGGTTTGTTTAAGCTCATCTTCAGTTAAATCCCCATATTTTTTAAGTTTATCAAAATGTTTCTTAGAAAATTCATTAAAATATTTGGTAATTATATAACGCGATTTGTCGATAATAAAATTACTTGTTTTAGAGTCCGGGTTTTTTCGTTTAAAGGAATTAATTTGAATCAGTAAACATTCTTGCAAATCTCTGGCACCGACTCCCGGGGGGTCAAAGGTTTGCACCTTTTTAATCATCAGGTCCACTTCCTGTTCAAAGGTTTCGATATTCTCTGAAAACAGGAGGTCGTCAACAATGGCTTCAGGTTCTCGTCGCAGATAACCATCATCATCTATATTACCAATAACCTGCTTGGCAATACGTTCCAATCGATCGTCATTAAGATTTAACATACCAACTTGACCAATAAGGTAGTCGTGAAATGTGCTTTCATGGACTACCGGGGCAGACTTGGTTTCTTCATCCTCATTATACCGATTGTTATAGATAGAGGGATCCTCCTCAAGATACTCGTTAATGTAATCGTCCAGGTCAGCTTCACCTTTATCGCTAAAATCATCAGAGTCTAGTTCTAGATCAAAATCCTCCTGTTCATTTCCTTCACCTTTGTCCTCTTCATCAAGGTCAAACATTTCATCCTTACCTTCTCCCTCATCCAAAGCAGGATTGGCTTCCAGCTCTTCTTTGATTCGTTGCTCTAGAGTAGCAGTCGGAATTTGCAAAAGCTTCATGACCTGAATTTGTTGAGGTGAAAGCTTTTGTAATAATTTTTGACTTAGTTTTTGTTTAATTAGACTCATAAAATTGAATAAGTACGTATAAAATTTAACCCTTTCCGAACTGTTTTGGTTTCAGGGGGCTCAATTCAACGCTAATATATGGAAATTATGTTTAATATCACATCAAAAAGCATGCCACAAATTTTAGTTCTTTAACAAATTAAATAATCCTATTGCTTAATATGTTGAATTTGTGTGCTTTATAGATTTATAAAATTTATTTATATCCGATCTTATTCATCTGTACAGCAGATTTGGGATATTTTTCGACAGGTTGTTTACCTTTGCATTATTAATTACATTAAATACTAAAATGCGGCAATCATGGAAAGCAACAACATCAATTACGATAAGAAAGGCCGGAATGTCATGATCACCTTAGTATATATACTCTTATTTATCATTTTACTCATATGGGTTTACAAGATGAATTTTAAGATGACATTTTAACAATCAGGCAGACTTTCAGCAGCGAAGGCTATAGTTGACCTAAGTCATTCAAAAGAATATTTGGACAATTCATAGAGAGGTAGTATATTTGCACGGTGATTAAAAAGATTAGGCGGAGGGAACGGGATCGTTCCCTCCTTTATTTTATATATGTTAGTACACCAGGTCGAAGAAATAGTCAGACAAATTTTTGAATCTGATGCGGAATATGCCGATTGTTTCTTGCTGGAAGTTAGTTGGAAAAAACCGCGTTTAATGGTTTTTTTTGATGCTGACTCAGGGGTTACTTTGCAAAAGTGTCAAAAGTTAAGCCGTCTGATTGAAAGTGTTTTAGAGGAATCAACAGGTCCCAAGGATTCTTATGTTCTCGAAGTTTCTTCCGGTGGCCTTGATAGACCTTTGAAGTTTCATCGTCAATATATAAAAAATATTGACCGCTTTTTAAGCATTCATTTGGTGGATGGTCGGGAAATTGTGGGTAAATTACTCCATGTCACCGACGAGGCCATTAGCCTGGAACTAAAACCTCTAAAACCTCATCCTAAAAAGGAAAAAACAATTATTCAATTATTTTTTAAAGATATTAAATCAAGCACAGTGCAAATCAGTATTTAAAGTTAACGGTATGAAACTGGTTGAAACATTTGCAGAGTTTAAGGCAGGCAAAAACATTGACCGGCCTACTATGATGAGAGTATTGGAAGACGTCTTTCGAACTTTGATCAAAAAGAAATTTGGGTCTGATGAAAATTTTGATGTCATCGTTAACCCTCAAAAAGGTGACTTAGAGTTATGGCGGGTACGTGAAATAGTACCAGCCGGTGAAATAACCGATGAAAGAACACAAATCTCTCTTTCGGAAGCTCAAGCTATCGATGAAAACTATGAAGTCGGTGAGGAGTGCTATGAACAACTGGAGCTGGAGGACTTTGGCCGGCGGGCTATCTTGGCTGCCCGCCAAACATTGATTTCCCGCATTATGGAACTAGAAAAAGATGAGATCTATAAAAGGTATTTTGACCGAATTGGAGATATCATTCTGGGTGAAGTACAACAAGTATTAAAAAAAGAAGTACTCATTCTCGATGATGCTACCGGCAATGAACTAATTCTCCCCAAGACGGATATGATCAAAGGTGATTTTTTCCGTAAGGGTGACATGGTGCGGGGTGTGATAAAAAAAGTCGAAATGCGCAATAATCTCCCAGTGATTATTATCTCCCGTACGGATAATTTGTTCCTGGAAAAACTACTAGAGCAAGAAGTGCCAGAAATCGAAGACGGTTTAATCACCATTCGAAAAATTGTCCGTCTTCCGGGTGAACGTGCCAAAGTGGCCGTGGAATCTTATGACGATCGTATTGACCCCGTAGGTGCTTGTGTAGGTATGAAGGGATCACGTATTCACGGTATTGTACGGGAATTGCGCAATGAAAACATTGATATAGTCAATTATACAAACAATATTTCTTTGTTTATTCAGAGAGCTTTAACGCCAGCAAAAGTGTCAAAAATAGAGTTGGATACACAAAATTTGCGGGCTTCAGTCTATTTAAAAGCTGACCAGGTATCCTTGGCTATTGGAAAAGGTGGCTCTAACATTAAATTGGCCAGTCGCCTGACCGGTTATGAATTAGATGTTTATCGTGAACAGGAAGAATATGAAGTAGACGATGTGGATTTGGACGAATTCACCGATGAAATTGATGAGTGGATCATCGATGAACTTAAAGGTATTGGTTGCGATACGGCGAGAAGTGTACTTAATCTTAGTAAAGAAGAATTAGTAAGACGTACGGATTTGGAAGAAGAAACAGTAGCCGAAGTGCTAAAAATACTTGCCGCAGAATTAGAAGAAAATTAAGAATGGAATTTTGCCTAACTTTGTGATTAATATAACAATTTAACCCTGTAGATGTCGCGTAGATTAGTAAAGGTAGCCAAAGAGCTCAACGTTGGAACTGCGACGATTGTAGATTATCTGCTCAACAATGGGTTTGAGGTCGAGAACAAGCCATCTTTAGTTATTTCTGACGAGATGTATGAAAACTTACTCAAAGAATTTAAAAATTCTATTGCCATCAAAGAACAAGCAGAAAAGTTAGTGATCGGTCATCGTCCTTCTGTTGAATCAAAACCACATCTACAAGATGACGATATTCCGGTTTTCCGATCATCACCGGCAAAAGAAAAACCAACTACACAGCCTGCACCTACACCTACAGCACCTCCGATACATTCAAAAGAGGACGTCAAAGAAAAACCAGAACTGTCAGAAGATCAAAAACCTAAAATAAAAGTAGTAGGAAAAATAGATCTTAATCAAAAGAAAAAAATCTTACCTGAACAGCCTTCTTCCTCACCAGAACAACCTGAAGAGCAAGAGATTCAACAAACAGCAACACCTGAGCCTGAGGTGGAAAAAGCCGAGGAAGAAGTTTACCGGGCAGAAACTCCGCAACTGAAGGGATTAAAAATACTGGGTAAAATTGATACTGTAAGGTTCAACAAACCCAAATCCAGGAAAAAAGAAGATGAGCCGCTGCCCAAGCCGACCGCTGTAACACCAACTTCTGCTCCCAAAGGGCCTTCCCAAAGTGCACCTGGTGCAGAAGGTGATGCTAAGAAAAAACGCAAACGGAAACGGAAAAAAGTCGAGGCGGAAAATGTATCCGATGAAGTCGCTTTTGCACGTAGTCAAAACAAACGGAAAAAAGAAGAAACCTCCAAAGTATCTTCCAGAGATGTTGACGATAAAGTAAAATCTACTTTATCCAAAATTAATGTTGGGTTTAAAAGTAAGCGTCAGAAAGTCAGACGCGAAAGCCGGGAAGTACGCCGCGAAAAGCAGGAAATTCAAGACCTCGAAAAAACAAATGCTAAACTGCAGGTCACCGAATTTATCTCAGTTTCGGACTTAGCCAGCGTGATGGATGTTGCAGTTGCTGATGTTATCATGACTTGCATGAATTTAGGCGTCATTGTATCGATTAACCAACGTCTTGATGCTGAAATCATAGAGCTTATCGCCGAAGAATTTGGCTTTAAGGTTGAATTCATAAGTGTTGAAGAGCATGCTGATGTGGACGATGAGGGCGAAGATGAGGTTGGCGAATTAGTCCCCCGGGCTCCTATTGTCACGGTTATGGGTCACGTAGATCATGGTAAAACTTCGCTTCTGGATTATATTCGTAAAGCTAATGTTGTGGCTGGCGAAGCAGGAGGGATCACTCAGCATATCGGGGCCTACGAAGTAGAAGTTAGAGAAGAAAAACGTAAAATAACCTTTCTGGACACTCCCGGTCATGAAGCATTTACAGCCATGCGTGCCCGTGGAGCTAAAATAACCGACATCGCGGTAATTATAGTCGCTGCGGACGATAATGTCATGCCTCAAACCAAAGAAGCCATTTCTCACGCTCAAGCGGCAGGGGTTCCTCTTATTTTTGCCATAAATAAAATAGATAAACCGGGAGCTGCCCCTGAAAAAATCAAACAAGAATTGGCAGCTATGAATCTTTTGGTTGAGGATTGGGGTGGCAAATACCAATCTCAAGATATTTCAGCCAAAGCCGGGACGAACATAGATTTGTTGCTGGAAAAAATCTTATTGGAGGCAGATATTCTGGATCTAAAAGCCACACCCTCTCGCAGCGGTATCGGCACCGTTATCGAAGCATCTTTGGATAAAGGCCGGGGATATGTCACTAAATTGTTGGTTCAAAACGGATCAGTAGAGATAGGTGATATGATGGTAGCCGGAGAGAACTTTGGAAAGATCAAAGCCATGTTTAATGAACGTGGGAAAAAAATAAAGTCAGCCGGACCCTCGACACCAGTTTTGGTTTTAGGTCTTAACGGTGCTCCGCAAGCTGGTGAAAAATTTAAAATATTTGCTTCCGATCAGGAAGCTAAACAAATAGCTAATAAGCGTGCACAGATTACCCGTGAACAAAATACACGGGCCAGCAAACGTATAAGTTTAGACGAAATAGGCCGTCGGTTAGCTTTAGGCACTTTCAAAGAACTTAACGTGATTGTTAAAGGTGATGTGGATGGTTCAATTGAAGCCCTATCCGACTCATTAATTAAACTGTCAGTTGAAACCATCCAAGTAAATATTATCCATAAAGCCGTTGGTCAAATAACTGAATCGGATGTTTTATTAGCTTCGGCATCAGATGCCCTGATTATCGGTTTCCAAGTCCGTCCATCAGCATCAGCCCGTAAATTGGCTGAAAAAGAAGGGGTAGAAATTAAAACTTACTCCATCATTTATGAAGCCATTGAGGAGATTAAGCTGGCCATGGAGGGTATGTTAGAGCCTAAAGAAGAAGAAACCATTACCGGTCAGGTAGATGTTCGGGAGGTCTTTAAAATTAGTAAAGTAGGCACAGTCGCTGGTTGTCTTGTTACCGAAGGTAAAATAACTCGTAACGCCAACATTAGAATCATCCGCGATGGTATCGTTGTTTATCCTACTAAGGAAGGAGCCGTCGGCGAAATTAGTGCTCTCAAGCGTTTTAAAGATGACGTAAAAGAAGTTAAAAACGGGATGGAGTGCGGGATTTCCATTAAGAACTTTAACGACATAAAAGTCGGTGACATCATTGAAGTCTTTGAGGTTTCGAAGGTGAAACAAACTTTGGGTTAATCCTCATAAATATTCAGTTTTTGACCCCATGTCCAAGTTATCAAACTTTGGTCTTAAGCTTAGTTTGGATGCTTTGGTAGAGCACTATAACCAGGCCGCATTTATCCATTCTGACCCAATATCTATCCCGCATAGTTTTAAAAAACCTCTAGATCAGGAAGTTGCCGGCTTTATGGCAGCCATGTTTTCTTGGGGCTTGCGCCAAACCATCATTCAGAAATGCCGTGAATTTTTACAAATCATGGACAATGACCCCTACACGTTTATCCGGTCACACAGCAGCAGCGATCGTCAAGCCTTTAAAAAATTTAAACACCGAACTTTTCAATATCCTGATACTGAATTTTTCCTGGCCACCTTACAAGAAATATACCTCGAACATCACAGCCTGGAAGCCTTGTGGTTTAAAAATCAAAATGCCCCTGCTGACCCGGATTTTATATATCGTGGCTTGGTAAATATGCATGATCGTTTTTTTCATAATCTACCGGAAAATTTTCGAAGCCGAAAACACTTAAGTTCTCCGGAAAAAGGATCAACATGTAAACGAACCCTGATGTTTTTGCGCTGGATGGTCCGTAAGGATAACCGTGGAGTTGATCTAGGGGTTTGGTCCCACATACCTGCTTCCGTTTTATTAATACCACTGGATGTTCACGTATTTAATAGTGCGCGGCGTTTGGGACTGTGTACACGCAAAGCTCCGGATTGGTTAGCAGTTTTAGAGATTACACAACATTTACGCTATTTGGACCCGATTGATCCGATTAAATACGATTTTGCGCTTTTTTCTGCTGATTTGAAAACGTCAACGGTATAAATTAGACTGGGACAAGTACTTGTATACCGCATCCGGCACCAAATATTGAATAGACTTATTTTCCTTCAAACATTGCCGGATGAATGTGGCCGAAATATCGAGCAAGGGAGCATCGCAAATAAAAATATTACTTTGTAGTGAATGGCCTGGAACCTCTGCTATCGAACGTCTTTTGTAAACATAAATGTCGTAATCTCTCATGATGATTTCTGCATTTTTCCATTTAGGTAGAGACAACAGATTGTCCCCTCCCATGATCAAGGCAAATGTATGCTGAGGGTACTTTTCTTTTAAATAAGTTAATGTTTCAATGGTATAAGAAGGTTTGGGCAAATGAAATTCGATATTACTGGCTTTCAACATGATATTATCTCCAATAGCCAATTCTACCAGATGTAAACGATCATAATCATTAGCCAAAGATTCTTTGGATTTAAAAGGGTTTTGGGGAGATATTACCAACCACACTTGTTCCAGATCGGTAAATTGAGCCATATAATTAGCAATGATCATATGCCCCGTATGTACCGGATTAAATGACCCAAAAAATAACCCTATTTTCACCTTGGAATATAATCCATTTTATTGGTTCAGCATCACCGGCATGATTAACATAGTGATATCTTCATTTTCTGCTTGAACGGAAGGCATTAATAACCCAGCCTTGGCAGGGGATGATAATTTTATTAATACCTCTGATGAATTGATTACGGACAGCATATCAATCAAAAACTTTGCATTGAAAGCAATAATGATGGGATCTCCTTGATATAAACAAGGCATTTGCTCTGTAGCTTCATTGGAGAAATCAAGGTCTTGAGCTGATATATTTAAACTGCTGTCATTAATCTTTAATATCACCTGATTAGTGGTTTTATTAGAATAAATAACTATTCGCCGTAAAGAATTTAATAAATCAGTACGCCCGACAGTGAGTAGATTTTCATTATTCGTCGGGATAACCGCATTATAATCCGGATATTTAGCATCAACCAGTCGGCAAGCCATAAAGGTTTGATCAAAATTAAAAAAAGCATTGGTGCGATTAAACGACAAGTCTATTTCTGTTTGTTCAGGCAGGATACTTTTTAGTAAGGAAAATGCTTTTTTGGGAACAATAAAAGAAGCGGAAACGTTGCTTTTTAGCTTGAATTGGGTGTACTTGACCAGTTTATGTGCATCTGTAGCCACAAAAGTTATTTTGTTAAAATCCACTTGAACATAAACCCCCATCATGGCTGGGCGCAATTCATCATTACTGGTAGCAAATAAGCTATGGTTAATAGCCTTAACCACTAAACCAGACTCAATTTGAACCGAGTCATTATCTTCCTTGACGGGGACTTGCGGAAAGTCGTCAGGATTATCCCCGGCCATTCTATACTTTCCGAAAGAAGATGTTATTTCCGTTGCATAGTTTTCATCATCAACTTGAATGGTCACCGGTTGTTCAGGCATCGCTTTTAAGGTATCGGTTAATATCTTTGCAGGAATGGCAACTGAACCGTTTTCTTCCCCATGCACTTCCATGCGGATAATGATAGATATTTCCAGATCCGAAGCCGATATGGTCAAAATATTGCTATTTAAAACAAATAAAAAATCTTCCAGAACCGGTAAAACAGGGTTTGAGCCTATAGCTCCACTGGCCTTTTGCAACTGTTTTAACAAGGCTGAAGATGAAACACTAAATTTCATATTACGCTAAAAATTATTAATTATGCAGTGCAAAAATAATCCATCTGGACATTTTTCCTAAGTTAATCCTAGATAAAGGTTTTTTAATTTAGGCTTCACCATATTGTCTTTTATAAATTAATTTATGGGAGAAATCGCCCCACTGGGTGTCATCCATGATCTGGAGGTCATAGATGTTCCGAAAATCGAAACGCTGGCTTTAGGTCCACATAACATATCTGTGGTCCGGGTGAATAAACCCGGCCCTGTAAAATTGGATATATTATTCCCTGCCGGAAGGTTTTTTGAGCGACAAAAAAGTGAAGCCTATGCGGCAAACATGCTTCTGAAGGAAGGAAGTCGGCAATATACCTCTGAACAAGTCTCTGCGTTAATGGAGTTCTATGGGGCTTCTTTCAGTCCGACGTTTTCCTTTGACTTGGCGGGATTAAGTTTGACCACACTCGATATTCATTGGGCTACATTATGGCCAATCATGAAGGATAGTTTACTAAATCCGTTATTTCTGCCAACCGAATTAGACCTGTTTGTGAAAATGAACATTGAAGAATTAAAAATGGAAGAAAGCCAAACGGAATTTCTAGCTTACCGGCAGCTTACCCAGTTACTATTTGGCTCAGAACACCCCTATGGTTATAATTCTTCTGCTGCCACCTACATGGCCTTGAGTCAAGATCTATTGGCTGATTTTCATCAAGAACACTATAAAAGGGTCCCCTATCAAGCCGTGGTTTGTGCTTATGATCCTGATCTGGTGTTACGGAATTTGGAAGAACTCTGGACTAGCCAACCCATTCCGTTACCTCTGCATTTGGACTCCACATATGATAATGAAATCACGATAGGTCAAGAATACACCTTATCGTTAAAAGGTAAAAAACAGACTTCAATACGGTGGGGAAAGCGCATACCAGGGAAGGAGTCAGAGGATTTTTGTGAAATTTTCATTCTCAGTACAATATTCGGAGGTTATTTCGGTTCTCGTCTGGTTGAACGGATTAGGGAGAGAGAAGGGTTGAGTTACCAGGTGTTTTCTTCCGTTGAAACGATGAAAAATGGAGCCTATTGGATGTTGGGTGCAGAAGTAGCCAAATCGAATGTATCAAAAACCACCCGAATCTTAAAAGAAGAGCTAGTCAAACTTCAAAATGAAATGATTAGTCCACAAGAATTGATAACTGTAAAAAACTATCTGATGGGCCAACTTATGAATAATTTGGATGGGGCGATAAATATTAGTGACCTTTTACGCTCATTATTATGCGAAGGGCAAGATTTTTGTTATATTAAAAAATTGATTAATGTGATAAGAGGTATTACCGCCTCTGACTTGCAGCGTGTTGCCGGGAAATATGCCCTTTGGCAAAATTTCACACAAGTCAGAGTAGGTTAAATATTAGAAAAAATTAAGATTTAATAAGAGTTTGCCTTTATATGCCTAATTTCACATGTTTTTTGAATGACTAGAATTGACATTTAGATAAATGAAATGGTTTAATTTTTTTAAACAAGAACTCGCCATTGATTTGGGTACTGCCAATACCTTAATTATACAAGATGGCGAGATCGTGGTGGATGAACCTAGCATCGTAGCCATAGATCGGCGTACCGGCCAGACTATAGCGGTAGGGACCAGGGCTATGCAAATGCATGAAAAAACACACGAGAACATTAAAACCATTCGTCCATTAAAGGACGGCGTGATTGCTGATTTTCAAGCTGCTGAAAGCATGATTGAAGGCTTGATAAATATGATTGGCGACCGCAGAAGGTTTTTTACTCACCTAAAGATGGTCATTTGTATACCCAGTGGTATTACCGAGGTAGAAAAGAGGGCAGTCTTTGATTCTGCAGACCATGTGGACTCAAAAGAAACTTATCTGATTCATGAACCCATGGCGGCAGCCTTGGGTATTGGTTTAGATGTGGAAGAACCGGAGGGAAACCTTATCGTTGATATTGGCGGGGGCACCACTGAAATTGCTGTTATAGCGTTGTCTGGAATAGTCTGCGATCAATCCATTCGTACAGCGGGTGACGAATTAAGTCTGGATATTATGAACTACATGAAACGCGCTCATAACATTCTAATCGGCGAAAGAACAGCAGAATTATTAAAAATAAAAGTAGGGTCTGCTTTGGAACATTTAGATAATCCCCCAGATGACTTTTCGGTCAATGGTCGGGATTTAATGACTGGTATACCCCGTCAAATTACGGTTTCGTATACGGAAGTTGCCAGCGCACTGGATGAATCTATATCAAAAATAGAAGAAGCGATTCTCAAAGCTTTGGAAAGCACACCGCCGGAATTGGCCTCTGATATATATCGCCGAGGGCTTTATCTCACCGGAGGGGGAGCTTTATTAAGAGGATTGGACCAAAGGATAGCTGCAAAGACGAAACTTCAGGTACAAGTAGCTCCTGAGCCTTTGCGAGCCGTAGTAAAAGGAACAGGAATAGCATTAAAAAATACAGATAGATTTTCTTTCCTCATTGACAGAAAGAGTGTTTAATTAATTGGCAATAACACATGCGGAATATTGTTGCCCTTCTGGTCAGATATGCAGCTTTTCTGCTTTTTATTTTTTTGGAAATAGTCTGCATAAATTTAATAATCCGGAATAACGAAGGGCAAAAAGCCATCTATCTGCATTCTTCCAGCATTATCTCCGGGAAAATTCAATCTAAATATAACCGCCTTGTTCTCCTTTTATCACTAAGGTCTACGGTGGACAGCCTGGCAGCTGAAAACGCCCGATTACGAGCTGAGCTGAGTAATGCCCGTTATTTTTTATCTCAAGACACCACTTCAATTCTAGACACTGTTTATCAGCAACATTATACCTACATTCATGCCCTTGTGGAGAATAAATCCACCTCTTTGCGCAACAACATGGTAATGATCAATAAAGGAGCACTTCAAGGTGTGCGCAAAGACATGGGGGTCATTGAATCCAATGGGCTGGTGGGTATAGTAGAACATGTTGGAAGTCACTACTCTTCCTGTATTTCCATATTGAATTCCAGGTTTATAGGTTCGGTAGCCATAAAACGAACTCAGGCCTTTGGTAATTTGGTTTGGAAAGGGGTTGATCCAACCGTAATGAATATGGAAGCAGTAGGTAAACATGAAGATGTCCACAAAGGGGATACCATTATTACCACCTCATTTTCCAATCATTTTCCGCAAGGATTAGCTGTAGGTACCATTAAAAGAGTTAATCTTCCTGCCGGCAATAATTTTTATGACATTGAAGTACAGCTGTTTAACAATATATCGCGCACCAACACTGTATATGTTGTTCAAAATTTATTAAAATCAGCTCGTGATACAATAGAAAACATTCCGGTGAAGGGAAGATGAATAATGATTTTTTAAAAAATATTGTACGTATAATCCTAGTCGTATTGATCCAGGTCTTGATTTTAAAACGACTTAACCTTTCCATTGGTAGCTTTAACTACATCCATATTCTGTTTTACCCCATCCTGATCATGATTTTGCCACTGCGCATTTCCAAACCGGTATTATTACTGATTGGGTTTGTTATCGGATTAACCGTGGATCTGTTTTATGATTCTCTGGGAGTCCATGCCAGTGCCTCTGTCTTTTTAGCTTATATCCGTCCGTATATCTTAAATATTTTTGAACCAAGGGGAGGATTTAGTGTAAATATTTCGCCAACAAAACACAGTTTAGGCATTTATTGGTTTATCCGCTATGCGGCGGCTATGTTGTTGATCCATTTAGTGTTTTATTTTAGCATGGAAGTATTTACTCTGGTTTATCTAAAAGAAATTATTTTGCGTACACTTTTTAGTTTTATTTTTTCATTTGCTTTTATCATGTTGTATAAATTATTGTTTAATCCAAAGTAAACATGGATAAAGCAATTATTCTTCGGTGGACTTTTGGTTTAGCAGCCTTGGTATTGTTGCTAAAAGCCGCCTCTATACAAATTTTCAACAAAACATATCAGCAAAAAGCATTTGCCACAGCTATAGAACAGCAAGTTCAGGATCCGGCCAGAGGACTTATCTACGATCGTAAACAAAGGCTAATGGTGTATAATGAGGCGGTTTATGATCTGATGGTGACTTACCGGCACATTAACCCTAAAATGGATACCACTTTGTTTTGTAGATTATTGGGAATCGACAAGGCAACCTTCGAACAAAATCTTAATAAGCCTTGGGGAAATCAGTTCAGTAAAAATGTACCGTTTGCCTTTATTTCCAAAATTTCCGCCTCGAAATTCTCCAGATATCTTGAGCACGCTTACCAATTCCCAGGGTTTGAGCCCAAACTACGCATTACCCGTGGATATTCATACCCTTGCGCAGCTCATGTTTTAGGCTACATTGGGGAAGTTAATCAAGGTGATATAGAAAGGTCAAACCATGCCTATGAACAAGGTGACATTATTGGTCAAAATGGATTGGAAAAAACCTATGAGCAAGAACTAAAAGGTGCTAAAGGAATAAAATATTTGTTAAAAGACAACCTTGGTCGTGAAGTTGGAGCTTATGAAAACGGCATCCATGATTCATTAGCTATATCCGGTTATGATCTGGCTACCTCTTTGGACATAGAATTACAACTGTATGCGGAGCAACTTTTTGTAAATAAGAAGGGCGGAGTTGTGGCTATTGACCCATCCTCCGGAGAAATATTATGTATGACCAGCGCACCCAGTTATGATCCTAACAGCATGACTTTAAATCAAGAACGGGGTGCAATATTTAATGCCCTCAATTCGGATACATTAAAGCCATTATTAGATCGTACGATTATTGCCCAATATCCTCCAGGGTCTATATTCAAGACTGTGGTGGGTTTGATAGCTTTACAAGAAGGGGTTTCCACACCAGGCCGCAGTGTTAGCTGTAGTGGTTCCTACCGGAACAGCGGAGGTGATATTCGCAAATGCCGTTCTCATCCTCATCCGGGAAACATCTCCATCGCCTTGCAATTTAGTTGCAATTCCTATTTTTTTACCTTATTTAAAGATATTGTCAATAAATACGGTTATACGAATCCAGCCAGGGGGGTGGATAATTTTTCCATGTACTTATCTAATTTTGGTTTTGGTCAAAAATTAAGCCTTGAGCATTTTAACGAAGCACCCGGTTTTATTCCTAACAGCGAATATTATAATAAAATATATAATCCCAATCCCTGGTATGCCACAGCCATCGTGTCTTTAGGCATTGGCCAGGGAGAATTATCTTTTACTACTTTACAAATGGCCAATCTGGCATCGATCATTGCCAACCGGGGATTTTATTACCGACCTCATATCCTTAAACAAATCATCAATAAACCAGGCCCTATAAACCAGGATTTTAATCGTAAAAAAAGTGTAAGAATTGATGAAGTTCATTTCGAGTCCATTATTGATGGAATGGAAATGGTAGTCTCTTCGGGCACAGCCCGTTTGGCCCAGGTCCCCGGGATGGTGGTCTGTGGCAAAACCGGTACCGTAGAAAATCCGCATGGAGAAGATCATGCAGTATTTATATGTTTCGCTCCACGTGAGAATCCTAAAATAGCCATGGCGGTGTATGTGGAAAATGCTGGAGGTGGAGGCCGGAATGCAGCACCCATTGCTGGGTTGTTGATCGAAAAATACCTGCGCGATAGTATAAGTACGGAGAAAAAACTTATCGAAGAAACTGTACTTAAAACAAATTTGATAACTGTAGTTCCCTGATGGTAATCTCTGCAATAGCAGCCATGGCTTTGGACCGTGCTATTGGAATCCATAATCAGATTCCATGGTATATGCCAGAAGACTTAAAATATTTTAAACGCATGACCCTGGGTCATCACATTTTGATGGGCCGGAAAAATCTGGAATCGCTAAATAACCGCCTTCTCCCAAAACGCAGCAACATAATTGTAACAAGAAATCCCTTTTTTTTGGTTTCTGGTGGCCTGGTGGTCCATACTGTAGAAGAAGGTATCCGTTTAGCTCAAGAGCATGGTGAAGAAGAGCTATTTATCATTGGTGGAGAACAAATTTACCGGGCAGCTTGGCCTTATTTGGATCGTATTTATATTACTTTAATTGAAACGACTGTACCTGAGGCCAATGTATTTTTTCCAGAAATAAAATCTAAAGATTGGGATCTGATTTCCAGCCAACCTCACCCTGCGGATGATAAAAATCCTTATAATTATACTTTTAAGGAATATCATCGCAAACGAGACTCATGAATGAAGATTTCCTCTACTATGTTTGGCGGTTCCAATTATTTAACACCACCGATTTAATTACCGCCCGTGGCTTTCCACTGCAAATTATTAATCCAGGTACTACAAACCATCATTCAGGCCCTGACTTTTCTAACGCCCGGATAAAAATAGGCGAAACTTTATGGGCAGGAAATATAGAAATCCATCTCCGTCCTTCCGATTGGCAAAAACATGGCCATGACCAAGACGACGCTTATAAAAGTGTAATCCTTCACGTTATTTATGATTTGGCGGGATATCAAATTAGTGACCCCGAACCTGATTGCCTGGAAGTGAAAAATTATTTGCTTCCCCATATTATGAACCGCTATTATTCATTTCTTGAACACCCACAATGGATACCCTGTGAAAAAATTATTCAAGGTCTGCCGCATGAACTTACCCCTTTTTGGCTTCAACGGCTCAGTATTGAAAGATTAGAACAAAAAACGGTCAGGATTCAACAAGATCTTGAAGCCCAAAAATGGAATTGGGACGAAGTTTTTTATCAACATGTGGCCCGAACCTTGGGCATGAAAGTTAATAGTGAAGCTATGCAATTATTGGCCAAGTTAGCTCCCGCCAAACTTTTGTATAAACATGGAGATAATCTATTCCACCTTGAAGCGTTACTTTTAGGGCAATCCGGGCTGCTTAACCAGGATTTTAAGGAAGACTACCCGCAGCGTTTAAAAATAGAATACTTATATTGGAAAAATACTTATCTCTTGGAACCTCTCCCTTCCGCTATGTGGAAGTTCATGCGCATGAGGCCTGCTAATTTTCCTACTTTGCGTATTGCTCAGTTGGCTATGCTTATGTTTAAAAGTCAGCATCTTTTCAGCAAAATACTGGCCGCTCAGTCCGTCAAAGAACTGGTAAACACTTTTGATATTAAGGTGAGTAATTATTGGCATAATCATTACATTTTAGACAAACCAGCCAATAAACCAGGTCTCAAGACAATGGGAAAACAGGTGGTTTACAATTTAATAATCAATACACTGATACCTTTTATATTTTTATATGGTCGGCATAAAAATATAGAGGCCATGGAACGTAAAGCTCTGGAGTTTCTGACCCAGCTTCCGGCTGAAAACAATACTGTTTTACGCCAGTGGAAACAGCTAGGTCTTTCGGCAGCACATGCCGGTGATAGCCAGGCCTTGTTGCAACTTAATAACCACTATTGTAGTTTTAAGAAGTGTTTGTATTGCCACTTCGGCCATGCATTGTTGAAAACTTGATTCATGCAGCTTTGGATTCTTCGCATTCTGCTTTCTCCATTTGCTTTAATTTATGCACTCGGTGTAGCCATCCGCCTAGGGTTATATAAATACAAAATATACCAACGCATTGCCTTCAGTTTTCCGGTCATTTCGGTCGGTAATTTGTCCGTGGGGGGCACTGGTAAAACTCCTCATGTGGAGTACCTGTTGTTACATCTTATGCCCTATTTACATCTTGGTGTCTTAAGCAGAGGGTATAAAAGACAGACTGTAGGGTTTAGAATAGTGGAACCACATAGCTTGGTCCGTGACGTTGGTGATGAACCCTTGCAATATAAATTAAGATTTCCTGCTTCGGCAGTAGCGGTAGCAGAACAAAGGGCTTTGGGTATCCCTCAACTCTTAAAATATGACCCGGAAATACAAGTAGTCATTCTTGACGATGCTTTTCAACATTTAGGCGTGAAACCATCGATCAACATTTTATTAACTGCTTATCAAAATCCTTACTACCAAGACTATCTTTTACCTTTAGGCCGTTTGCGTGAATTTAGAAAGGGATATCATCGTGCGGATATTATCATTATGACCAAATGTCCACCCGACCTAAAAATTAAAGAACAACAAGATATTATTGTCAAACTAAAACCCCTTCCTCATCAATCTGTATTCTTTTCTTATTATCATTATCGTTCGCCATATCATTTTTTGGACTCTTCTACACGACTTGAATTAACCCGGAAAATGCACATCTTGCTGATCTCCGCCATAGCAAATACTGAATATTTATTAAGTTACTTATCGGCACAGGTTGGTGATGTAGAGGATATTCCTTTCGAAGACCACCATTATTTTTCAAAACAAGAAATGGCTCAAATCCACAACAAGTTTAAACTAATTCCCGCTGCTGAAAAATATATTCTGACTACTGAAAAAGATGCCGTCCGGTTGACGGAGCATCTGGATTTTGTGCAGAAGGAAAATCTGCCCATTTTTGTGCTGCCGGTAGAGGTTAATTTTATCAAAGCCGGCTCTGACCAATCCTTTTTGGACATTATCAAAGAAAAATTGCTGGAAATAAAATATTAATGCTCAGATATCTATTTCTCACTATTGGATTATGCCTTGAGTTTAGTTCACCAGCTCAGCATCTGTGGCCCAGTTCCAGCGAGAAACAGCAGCATATTTTAGATCGCTGGGCTATCATTTATGGATTAGACAGCAGAGATGCCTTATCTATGGTCAATCCTAAGCAAATTATTGCTCAGGCTTTGCATTTGGATTCTACCCTTAAAATTGAATCCAGAAACCTTTGGGAATTACGGTCCATGGTTATGACATATAATCTCGGTTTTGATCAGGACTCGGTTTACTTGTCCAGGTCATCTACATCAGACCCTTGGCCCATAGCTTCCCGTCGGCCTATTTTAAAAAATTTTTACCGTACACCTGCCTATTTTTTTGAAGTAAATACCCGGGATTTTCAGTTGCGCGTAAATCCAATTATTACAGGATTATTGGGCCACGCTTCGGCAGGTTCAACCTTTTTAAATCAGCGCGGATTTTGTTTTACCGGCCAGGTTGATCAAAAATTGTTCTTCCAGCTGCAAGTCCAGGAAATCCAAGCTCAGCCTGCGCCATACGTCTCCCAATTGATCAATAGTCAGCGATCTTATCCAGGAGAAGGGTTATATAAAAGTTACCGGAGTGATTTCTGGGGTGTTGATGAGGGGTACGATTATCTGAACGCTCAGGGTTTCCTGGGTTTTCAAGCCAGCAAACATTTCCAATTACAATTAGGTCACGGACGTCAATTTATCGGCCACGGCCTCCGATCATTATTATTGTCTGATTTCTCAAATAATTATTTATACCTGCGGTTTAATACCAAAGTTTGGAAATTTCATTATCAAAATTTATGGGCAGAGCTAACTCCCACCAGCCCTAATTTCACGCCAGGTGATTACATCCTGCCCAAGAAATATTTTGCCGCCCATTATTTATCGTTGAAACCAGTAAAATCCTTTGAAATAGGCTTATTTGAGACAGTTGTGTTTGATCGCGATAAACAATTTGAGTTGAATTATTTAAATCCATTAATACTTTATAGATCAGTAGAACATGCTCTGGGGAGTCCCGACAACGTACTGATCGGGTTAGATATCGCCTGGACTCCACGGCGAAAAACAAATATATATACGCAGTTTCTTTTAGATGAATTTAAACTGAATGAACTTGTGGATCAAACCGGATGGTGGGCCAATAAGTATGGGGTCCAGGCTGGTATAAAACTCTATGACCTAATTGTTCCCCATCTGGATATCCAATTAGAAGTCAATATGGTGAGACCCTTCACTTACTCACATAACGACTCCATCAGTAACTATAGTCATTATCTTTATCCTCTGGCACATCCTGTAGGCGCAAATTTCAAAGAAATTACCAGCCGTATACAATATGTTCCTGCTCCGCGTTGGCGGTTTCAGTGGGATCAAGCATGGGTAAAAAGAGGGCTTAACGATGGCCGGAGTAATTTTGGTGGCAATATTCTTTGGCCTAATAGTACCCGCTTATCCGACTATGGGCACAAAACCGGCCAGGGTGTTCCTTCTACCGTTTGGTGGAATCAAGTGCAAGTGGATTATGAATTGTTTCCACAATGTTATTTATTTGCCAATGGTTTGTGGAGAAAAGAAAACGAAGCGGAAAGTTTTCTGATACAAGCTGGGATTAGTTTGAATTTGGAACCCAGAAAATACATATTTTAAGAACCATACATGCCTATAACTGAAAAACTAAATAAGCTGCTAAAAGATCGTATCTTGTTAATGGATGGCGCCATGGGCACCATGATCCAACGCCATCAACTTAGTGAGGACGAGTTTCGCGGAAATATTTTTAAAGATTGGGTGCTGGATTTAAAAGGCAATAACGATATTTTGAGTTTAACACGTCCTGACCTAATTCAAAGGATTCATCGGGATTATTTAGAGGCCGGAGCGGACATAATTGAGACCAATACTTTTAATGCTAACGCTTTTTCACAAGCAGATTATCGTACGGAAGATTGGGTTTATGAATTAAATAAACAATCAGCTCTTATTGCAAAAAATATTTGTTTTGAATACACGGCGAGTTTCCCTTCAAAACCGAGGTTTGTGGCTGGTGCGATCGGGCCAACTAATCGTACGACATCATTGTCTCCAGATGTTAATCGCCCAGAATATCGTTCGGTTTCGTTTGATGAAATGGTCACAGCTTATACAGAACAGATTACAGGTTTGATTGATGGTGGTGTTGATATCCTCCTCATTGAAACTATCTTCGACACGCTGAATTGTAAAGCCGCGATATTTGCCATCGAGACCATTTTCGAACAACGTGGTATACGTTTGCCGGTAATGATTTCGGTGACTATTACCGATGCAAGTGGTCGCACACTCTCAGGACAGACCGTAGAGGCTTTCTGGGTATCGGTTCAACATGCCCGGCCTTTTAGCATTGGTTTAAATTGTGCGTTGGGCCCCAAAGAAATGCGTCCTCATTTACAAGTGCTTTCGGCCATAGCCCCAGCCTACATCAGTGCTTACCCAAATGCCGGCCTGCCCAATGAATTAGGTGAGTACGATCAGGCACCAGCTGAAACGCAAGAATGGATGCGCACCTATATCCACGAAGGTCTGGTAAATATTATCGGGGGTTGTTGCGGAACCACGCCCGACCATATCGCCTTAATGGGTAAACTTCTTAGTACAGCTAAACCACGGGGGATACCTCAAGTCCCTCGTTTTACTCAACTCAGTGGCCTGGAGCCACTAATATTTCGTGAGGGTTTGAATTTTGTAAATATTGGAGAGCGTACCAATGTAACCGGTTCGCGCCAATTTGCCCGACTTATAAAAACAGGAAACTATGCTGAAGCGACTAAAGTAGCTTTACAGCAAGTGGAGGCGGGCGCTCAGATTATTGATGTCAACATGGACGAAGGGCTTCTTGAAAGTAAAGAAGCTATGATTCATTTTTTAAATTTGATTGGGTCGGAACCTGCCATTGCTCGGGTTCCGGTAATGATCGATTCCTCGAAATTTGAAGTTATCGAAGCGGGACTTAAATGCCTGCAGGGAAAGGGGATCGTTAATTCTATCTCTTTAAAAGAAGGTGAAGCATCCTTTTTACATCAGGCCCGGTTAGTCAACCGTTATGGTGCGGCGATGGTAGTTATGGCTTTTGATGAACTGGGTCAGGCAGATACCGTAGCCAGAAAAGTCGATATTTGTTCACGGGCCTACCGTTTATTGACTTTAAAAGCACATATTCCTGCCGAAGACATTATTTTTGATCCCAACATATTTGCCATCGGTACCGGAATTCCGGAACACAACCAGTATGCGATAAATTTTATCACCGCCATTAAACAAATCAAATTACACTGCCCTGGAGTTAAAATAAGCGGTGGGATAAGTAATATTTCGTTTGCCTTTCGAGGTAATGATCATATTAGAGAAGCTATGCATGCTGCCTTTTTATATCATGCCATTCGTGCTGGTATGGACATGGGGATAGTTAATGCAGGCATGATCGAAGTGTATGAAGAAATTGACCCACAATTGCTGATTTTGGTAGAAGATGTGATTTTTGACCGTCATCCCAATGCGACAGAAAAATTATTAGAGTATGCCGGCACCCATCAGTCGGCTGGAAAATCTCTGGAGCAAAAAACAGCAGATTGGCGGCATACCGCATTACAAGAACGGATCACGCACGCCTTGATAAAAGGTATAGATGATTTCGTAGAAGAAGATATGGCCGAAGCGCTGCCGTTATACGATTCTCCGCTATTCATTATTGAGTACCTTTTAATGGAGGGTATGAATGCAGTGGGTGATTTATTTGGAGCAGGAAAAATGTTCTTGCCCCAAGTGGTAAAAAGCGCCAGAGTCATGAAAAAAGCGGTGGCTTATCTAACTCCATATATTGAGGCACAAAAATCAGCTTCAGAGCGTAGTTATAAAGGAAAAATTTTGTTGGCTACGGTGAAAGGAGATGTCCATGATATTGGAAAAAACATTGTAGGTGTAGTGCTGGGCTGCAACAATTATCAGATTATTGATTTGGGGGTCATGGTTCGGGCTGAAATCATTCTGAACAAGGCCCGGGAAGAGCAGGTGGATGTCATCGGCTTAAGCGGGTTAATTACTCCGTCGCTGGACGAGATGGTTCATGTGGCGAAAGAAATGGAATGGCAAAAATTTGGGACCCCTTTAATCATTGGTGGTGCCACCACTTCCAAATTGCACACGGCCCTTAAAGTAGAACCTCACTATTCGGGCCCGGTGGTTCATGTGATCGACGCCTCTAAAAGTGTAGCCGTGGTGAGTGCCTTATTAAATAGTGATTCTGCGGTAAAAGACCAATTTTTGACTTCCGTGCGTACAGAATATGCGCAAATCCGTGAAAGACGCAAAAATCAAGATGTACGAAAGGACTATGTCCCCATCCAGGATGCTCGTTCCAATAAATTAGTTTTAGACTGGAATGCCTATACCCCCCCGGCTCCTCATTTACTTGGGGTATTTGAAGAGAACCCGCCATTAGATGATTTATTGCCCTATATTGATTGGACTCCCTTTTTTAGTAGTTGGGAAATGGCCGGACGATATCCGGACATTTTGCAAGACCCTGTAGTTGGCGTAGAAGCTCAAAAACTGTTTGACGAAGCCCAAGTTTTATTGAATAAAATTGTCACCGGAAAATTACTCACCCCAAAAGGGGTCTGGGGCCTGTTTGAGGCGAATAGTAATGAGCAAGATGAAGTGGAACTTAAAATAAATGATGACGTACTATCTACCTTTTATTTTTTGCGTCAACAAAGACAAAAAACGGCCGGTCAGCCGAATTTTTGCCTGAGTGATTTTATCGCTCCGCTTCGTTCCGGGGTGAAAGATTATTTAGGGGTTTTTGTAGTCACCGCTGGTATTGGCTTGGAAAACTTAGTACAACATTATGAGTCTCAACATGACGATTATCACGCCATTATGTCTAAAGCGTTAGCGGACCGGTTGGCTGAAGCATTTGCCGAATATATGCATGAGAAAATAAGAACAACCTATTGGGGATATGAACATTCTGTATGGACCAATGATGAATTAATCAAAGAAAGTTACCAGGGTATTCGACCTGCGCCAGGATATCCGTCTTGTCCAGATCATACCGAAAAAATTACTATTTTTGCCTTATTAGATGCGACCTCAAAAATCGGTGTTCATTTAACTGAATCTCTGGCAATGTACCCCACCGCTGCCATTTGCGGATGGTATTTCTCTCACCCCCAGGCAAAATACTTTGGTGTCGGTCAAATTGGCCAGGATCAGGTTTCTGATTACGCCCGGAGAAAAAATTATACTATCCAGGACATGGAACGCTGGTTAACGCCATGGTTAAACTATTAATAGTGTTATGCAGAACATAATTATGCTGAGAGTTTTTTTGTTGGTGACCTTTTTTACGGTCATCGCTCAACTTGGATTAGGTCAAAATATCCCACCGTCCGTCCAAGCACAAATGAACCAGGAATTAGCTAAACGAGGTCTCTCGGAAGCCGAAGTTACTGCTCGTCTGATTCAAAAAGGTGTTGATATCAATAATATTTCTCCCAACAATATATTACAGTTTCAGTCCACCCTCGAACAAGTAATTAACGAGCTGGAACAGGAAAAACGCAGAAGTTCATCCGTGAATGGCGACACACTTATTTCAAAAATTGACTCCTTACTCACTAAACAACCAACAGAATTAAAAGTATTTACTCCTGTAAAAGATACCCATATTGACAGCCTTCAACTATTTGGTCAACATATATTTAAAGACGCACATGCCTTTACCTCTAGCGCTGAAACCCGCGCACCGGATACTTACATACTTGGAACCGGTGATCAAATAGCTGTCAATATTTGGGGCGCATCCCAGTTTAATGAAAAATTGACCGTTACTGAAGATGGCTATGTCAGCCCATTTCGGCTTCCGCGGTTGTACCTACGGGGAGTAACCTTGAGTAAAGCACGGGAGATTCTAAGACAACGTTATCAATCTGGTTTTATCTTCAACGCCAACGAAATCGATATTTTTTTGTCTTCTTCCCGCACGATAACGGTGAATGTAGTCGGCGAGGTAGAAAAATATGGCAGTTATACTCTCCCTGCCATCAATACGGCATTTAATGCTTTATTAGCCGGTGGAGGACCAACCGCTATTGGGAGTGTCCGGCTAATAAAAGTGATCCGCAGTGGTCAAAAAGAAAAAACTCTGGATGTCTATGCTTTTTTATTTAATCCGGTCCTGAAAGAAGATTATTTTTTGCAGGATAATGATTTTATTTATGTCCCGGTCGCCCAAAAAGTGATTGCTGTGGCAGGAGCTATCAAACGACCATATCGCTATGAATTACTTCCTCAGGAGAACTTGCTAAAATTAATCGAATATGCCGGAGGGGTTACGGAGGATGCCTTTACCAAAAACATTCAAATCAAACGTTTTATTGATGATCGCGAAGTGATCATTAACGTGGATCTGGTATCCTTGATGACTTCCAAAAATGATTTTGAATTACGTTCGGGGGATTTTATCACTATTCCCAGTATTATCACTAAAGCAGAGAATGTGGTACACATAGAAGGTGCGGTCAGCCAGCCCGGACAATATGCTTTCACCCAAGGCATGCGTATTTCTGATTTGTTATCTAAAGGAATTATTAGTCGAGAAGCTCGCACGGACCTAGGTTTTTTATTGCGTACTAACACGGATAAGACGGTCAAATACTATTCAGTCAATTTTGATAACATTCTGGCCAATCCGAGTCAGGATATCAACTTATCTCTTTTTCCTGATGACCATATCCTGGTTTTATCTCAGGCCAACTTTACCGATAAATCCATGGTGACGATTGACGGTTCGGTAAGATTGCCTCAAAGTTATTTTTATAACGAGGGATTGCGTGTTTACGATTTGATTTCTCTATCCGGAGGGTTAAGTAGTAACGCCAGTCCATTGGCCTTTATATATCGACGTGATCCGGCTAAGCCTTCCAAACAGGAATATCAGCGTATAAATTTGCAAGCAATCTTGCAGGACACCTCGCATGCGGATAACCTCAGATTAGCGCCCTATGATAGTGTATATGTTTTTTCCACCGAATATTTCTCCGATTTCGCGGAAGTAAAAATCCTCGGATCAGTACGCAATCCCGGATCGTATCCTTATGATCAATCCCTTACTTTGAAAGATGTCATCCTCCAGGCCGGAGGAATAAAAATGGAAGGCGCTTATAACCGGGTTGACTTATCCCGTTTACAAGTTGATAAAACCCAGCCAACCAAAACAGTGATTGTTAGCCTTACCCTCGATGAAAATTACAACACCATTGAAGGGGGTACTAACCCCTTTCCCTTACAGCCTTTTGATCAGGTCTATGTGCGTTCCGTCCCTGATTTTAAACTCCAGGAAACGATAAAAATTAATGGAGAGGTCCTTTACCCTGGTGATTATGCCTTAATCAGTCCAAACGAACGCATTTCCAGCCTCATCCAACGGGCAGGTGGTCTAACTCAAGGTGCTTTTCCACGCGGAGCTACGGTGTATCGTCAATTTAACAATATTGGCTTTGTCGTCATTCGTCTGGATAATGCTTTATCGGAAAACAATTCCAGGGATAACATTGTCTTAAAACCAGGTGATATCATCGAAATACCAAAAATAAACGAAATTGTTTCCATCCAGGGTGCCGTCAATTTTAATGAAGCCTATGCGGATAAAATTCTTAACACCGGTAAAATTAGTCTGGCTTATCAGGGGAGAAAAAGTGCCAAATGGTATGTAGATAATTTTGCTGCCGGAGTAGCCAAAAAAGGATTACGTAGAAAAATAACTGTCGAACTGGTGAACGGTCAGGTCAAAAAAACAAAAAATTACGGCTTGGTCAAAGCCTATCCTGCAGTGGAACCTGGTTCTACCATCAATGTAGCCTATAAACCACCCAAACCAGAGAAAAAAGATCATGAACCCGTCGACTGGCAAAAAGTGGTGGCCAACAGTTTATCCGGCTTGACTGGAATCCTCACCTTATATTTACTCATCCAACGCTTATAATATTATGGATAACCAATCTACACCCTCTCCATATTATAGCGACGATGAAATAACCCTTAAGGAGCTCATTCTAAAAATAAAAGAATACTGGTTGGTCCTTTGGGGTATAAAATGGTGGGTGGTCGCCATCGGTGTGCTTATGGCCAGTTTTTTTCTAATCAAAGCAGTCTTGAAAAAAGAAACTTACCCGGCAACGTTAAGTTTTCTCATCAACGATGCCGAAGGTAATCGGATGGGCGGTTTATCCAGTATGTTAGGCCAATTTGGACTGGGTGGCTCTTTTCAATCCGGTAGGTATAACCTGGATCGGGTGGTAGAACTCACGCGCTCACAGCGCATTATCTCCAGAAGCCTCTTTGATTCGATAGAAATAGATGGTAGGCAGGACCTGGTCGCTAACCAACTGATCCGTATTTACGATTTTCACCGCGGATGGAAAGATCACGATGATCCACGTTTAAGAGATTTTTTATTTACCGGCGACCACATAGATAATTTTGATCCCACCACAACAACCGCTACCCGGCAATTGGTGGGATTAATTTCAGGCGACGAAAAAGGCAAAAATTCTTTATTAAGAATTAATTACGGGGAGGAATCAGGCATCTTTAAACTTACGATTAATGCCGAACACCCCGCATTATCCATCGCTTTGGCTAAAGGCATTTATGCCGCCTTAAGTGACTATTATATTTCCCGGGCCATTGAACCCCAGCAATTGACGGTGACTACCTTGGAGCATAAATTAGACTCGGTCAAGTTAGACCTGGATCGCGCAGAGGTTTCCTTAGCTGCCTTCGAAAACCGCAATCAGTTTCTAATCTCCGAACTGGATCGGTATAAACGAGAGGGATTACAACGTCAGGTTAGTATCCTGAATATTCTCTACGGCGAAGTGTTGAAAAATTTGGAAACCGCCCGCTTTGCCCTCCAAACCAACACGCCGGTATTTCAAGCCATTGATAGTCCTGCCTTACCTATAAAAGCAGAACGACCCTCTAAACGCAAAGCCGTTATGATCGGTGGCATTTTAGGGGCTTTATTGGCCGTATCGTTTTTTTTAGGCCGGAAAATCTATCTGGACGCAATGAGTAGTTAGACCTCATCACCGTTTTTATTTCTGAAATTTTCTCAACATATTAACTATATTGAGTAATTTTACTACTCAATATTATGTTAGAAACCTTAATCTCATCGAAGACGAGGATAAAACTTTTACTTAAGTTTTTTCTCAACCGGCAAACCATCGCCTACCTGCGCGGGCTGGAAGCCGAATTCGGTGAGTCCAGCAACTCCATACGCCTTGAACTAAATCGGTTTGAAAAAGCAGGGCTTTTGCATTCATTTAATGAGGGCAACAAAAAATTTTTTCAGGCCAATCATAGTCACCCGTTATATTACGACATTAATCGTCTGCTTATCACTTATACCGGATTGGATCAGGTAATAGAAAACATCAGCACCCGTTTAGGAAATGTGGAAAAAGTATACCTTGCCGGAAGTTTCTCCAAAGGCCTGGACAGTCCCATCATCGATTTAATTATTCTGGGTAAAGTGGATCGCAGCTACCTGGTCAATTTGATAGACAAGATTGAAAAACTGATCCCTAAAAAGATTCGCTACATCATCTATGATTGTGAAAACGACGTACTGTGGTCGGTCTTTGATCCTAAACCGCTTTTGATATGGAGCAGACCAGACTAATCGAACCTCAATGGTATGCGGTTTATACCCGTTCAAAATGTGAAAAAGCGGTAAGTGCTTCTTTCCAGGGAAAAAGTATCACCCATTATTTGCCTTTACTGCACACCACCAAACGGTACACCAGAAAAATTAAACATTACCAAAAACCCCTCATTACCTGCTATGTGTTTACTTATATAACCCCTGATCAACATTTAAAAGTTTTAGACACGCCACATGTCCTGGGGTTTATAAAAAATAACGGCCGCTTATCAGCGATACCGGAACAAGAAATTCTGTTGCTAAAACAAATAGTCGGCGAGTATGCTGATGTTTCTGTCTGGCATAATGACCACGTTGTAATAGGAGAAGAGGTGGAGCTTATCCGCGGCAACTTGTGCGGTTTACGTGGAAAAATTGTACAGATAAAAGGGAAAAAACTTTTCACGGTACGCCTTGAAAATATTGGTATTTCTTTGTCATTAGATATAGAAATACAAAATTTAAGACGACTTAAGGGTTTGGCAGCCAAAGCTTGATCTGGCGGTCATTTTTACATAAATTATTGATTATAAATGAGTTAATGCGACTCATAAAGGGCGAAGCCTGTTCAGATTAATTATGAAAATAACTGTAGTTGGAACCGGATATGTCGGATTGGTTACGGGTGTTTGTTTTGCTGAAACCGGTAATGACGTCGTTTGCGTGGATATTGATCAGCACAAAATTCAGCAATTAAAACAAGGCATTATCCCTATTTATGAGCCAGGGCTAGATATCCTATTTCACCGCAACACCAAAGAAGGGCGTTTAACTTTTTCTACCAGTATTCAGGAAGGTATCCAGCATGGCCAAATCATTTTTATGGCCCTACCCACCCCTCCCGGAGAGGATGGTTCTGCCGATTTATCTTATATTCTGAATGCCGCAGCAGAAATCGCCGGTTTGATTAAGCGCTATACCGTTATTGTGGACAAAAGTACTGTACCCGTTGGTACTGCTGAAAAGGTTCGAGATATTATGTTACCCAAACTTCCCCAAGAATTGTTTGATGTGGTGTCAAACCCCGAGTTTTTGCGTGAAGGAGTCGCTGTGGAGGATTTTATGAAACCTGACCGGGTAGTGATCGGTGCGGATTCAGAGCGGGCAAAAAAATTAATGGAACTTCTTTATGCCCCGTTTGTGCGTCAAGGTAATCCGGTGCTGTTTATGGACATCCGGTCTGCCGAAATGACCAAATATGCTGCCAATGCTTACCTGGCTACTCGGATCAGTTTTATGAATGAAATAGCCAATTTATGTGAAAAATTAGGTGCCAATGTGGATCATGTCCGCCGGGGCATCGGGTCAGATAATCGGATTGGCAAGCGGTTTTTATTTCCGGGGGTCGGTTATGGTGGAAGCTGTTTCCCCAAAGATGTTCAGGCTCTGCATCGCACAGCCAAATCTAAAGATTACCAGTTTAAGATATTAGATGCGGTCATGCAGGTCAATGCGCGCCAAAAAGAACTATTTGCCGACCGGGTTTTGGATTTTTTTGGGCACAATTTAAAAGACAAAAAAATTGCTGTCTGGGGCTTAGCTTTTAAACCAAACACCGACGACGTGCGTGAAGCCCCGGCCATAACAATTATCCGCAAACTACAAGATAACGGGGCAGAGATTTTAGCATTTGACCCGGAGGCAATGCCTACTTTTAAAAAATTCTCCGGCTTGGAACTAAATTATGCCACC
>JAYRWN010000179.1:0-7423 GCA_041917975.1 Saprospiraceae bacterium
AAAACCTATCCCGGATATTCTGCTATTGGCCGCATCAAAGGATTGGCCGAATTAAGAGGTTTAATCCGGGGCATTGCTCCCTCATTACGCGCTTGAAAAAATACTTTTTTCTCCTTTATGTCATAAAATTATGCCAAACGATCTTCAATTTTCCCCACCGTTTTCATTAGAAGGCAAAATCGCCTGGATAACCGGAGGCAGCCGGGGTATTGGATTTGCCATTGCCCGGTGTATGATTGCCGCCGGAGCCAGGGTGGTTCTCACCGGGCGAAATGCAGCGGCACTTACATCCGCCCAAATTCAACTGGGGTCCCAGGCTTATTGTTATGTGCACGATGTCAATGACCGGGGCACGCATGAAGCTGTGACGGCGAAAATCGAACAGGAGGTGGGTCCCATTGATATTCTGGTCAATAATGCCGGGATAAACATGAAGAAACCAGCTCTGGAGGTCTCGGATGAAGAGTTTGACCGGGTGCTGTTAACTAACCTGCAAGGGTTATATACCCTCACCAAAGTGTGTGGCCAACGGATGATCCAACGTAACGCCGGGGTGATCATCATGATCTCTTCCATGGCGGCTTATTATGGTATAGACCGGGTTCCGGCTTATACCGCGGCTAAATCGGCGGTAGAGGGCCTGGTAAAAGCTTTGGCGGAGGAGTGGTCTCCCCATCAACTGCGCATTAATGCTATAGCTCCCGGATTTATCGACACGCCCATGTTTCGCCAAGCGATGGAAGCCGATCCTGATCGCCGCCATAAAGCCTTTGACCGCACGCCCCTCAGGCGGTTTGGGCATCCGGAGGATGTGGGGTGGGCTGCGGTATTTTTAGCGTCCGAGGCTGCCGCTTACATTAATGGCGTATCCTTGCGGGTGGATGGAGGCAATGCTATTGGTTTCTAAGTAATATTAGGTCTATGTCTAGTCAAAGTATGCTATGTTAGGGGCCTTATTGGAAGGACCAGGCCGGTTTAAATTAAGCCCTATGCCAACGCCGGTACCCAAAGCAGGTGAAGTGTTAGTCAGGCTAGAGCAAACCGGAGTTTGCGGATCAGATGTTCATCTTTTTTTGGGACACCGCACATTACCAGGTCCCTTAGTGATCGGACATGAGGGTTTGGGGCAGATAGTTGCGGTGGGCGAGGGGGTAAGCCGCTCCATTGGGGAACGGGTCGTGATCGAACCGAACTGCCCATGTGGCCGTTGCCGTTTTTGTACACAAAAGCAAGGGGCCATCTGTCCGCATAAGCGTGTCCTGGGCGTTACGGAACAGGGCTGTTTCGCCGAATATTTGGCCTGGCCGGAGGCCTTTTGCTGGAATGTTCCTGCCGGCCTCAGCGATGCTGATGCGGTAACGGTAGAGCCTATGGCGGTGGCATATCATGCGCTAAAAAAAAGTGGGGTCATAAATGGGGAGACCGTGCTGGTGATAGGCTTAGGGGCTATCGGCTTGCTGCTCACCCATTTGGCGCTGGCTCAAGGCCTGACCGTGTGGGTGCTGGACCCTCAGCCCCGACGGTTACAAACTGCGCTGGCCATGGGCGCCCAACCCGCTGATGTTAAAGCTATTCCTGATGATGTCGCGGTGGTCTTTGAGTGCGCCGGAGCCAAGGACACTGCTTCCCTGGCTATAACTTTGGCTCCGCGTGGGGCAAAAGTGGTTTTGCTGGGGATTTCCGGACACCCAGCCTCTTTTATTCCCTTGCAGGTGGTGCGTGAAGGCATTTCCATATTACCATCCCTTATTTATGATCATCCGCAGGACTTCCAGTCAGTTTTGGACTTAATCGCCGGAGGCATCATCCGGCCAGGATTTATTGTCTCTCATCGCACTAAATTAGAGGACATCCAAAATGCGTTGGAATGGGCTGCAAGGGGAGAAGTACTGAAGGTGGTGGTAACCATGGGGGGATAGATGATTTAATTTCGATACGTTACTAATTTTTAGGTTTATTAAACGAAATGATATTAAGCATTAATTTACTATGTGGAGCAATGGGTTAAAAATAGAACTCATGTCTAAATGGGGTATTATACTAAATTTACTAATTCCATTAATCTAATAAGCAGGTTCATGCTTCTGTTTAATAACTTGTTTTTTTACTGGCGTTGCCTGAGGTAGCCCAGGACTTCTTCAGGTGTTGGGTCCAGAGCAATAACTTTACCTGTTTTGTCTATTAAATAAATTGCCCCGGATTTATTATTAACTCCGTAATTCATCCAAATGTCATTCTGACGATCTAATTCCACCAGGTTCACCCACGGCCATTTTTCTTTTTCTAGAAATTTAATTAGCTGATCCGTGTTTTTATATTCCGCGGCGATACCGATAATGGTAAATTCTTTTCCTCCAAATAGTTGATAAATCGGGAGCATAGTTTTGCTTTTGGCAATACAAGGACCGCACCAGGTAGCCCAAAGAATCAATAGGGCATCCTGGTTGGCTAATAATTTGGAAAGCTGGTGTTGGTGACCGTTCAGGTCCGGGGCAGAGAAATCGATAATTTGATCACCGGGTTGAATACCATCAGCACCACTGATGAGTTTTAAGGCTAATGTATTGTACGGATGATCAGGGTGTGCAGCAGATAAAAGGAGGTAGTTATCCTTTGCTTGTTTAATATCTAGATTTTGTTGGTTAAGAGTCAGCTCATCCAAGAAAAAGGAATAAGCTACGAGTGTAGGACTTTTCTGAATATACTTTTGTTTGTAAGCAGAAATCGCGCTGGTTATTGCACTAGTTTTGATCCATAATTGCTGGGCTGCCGGAGTAAGATCAAATCCTTTAATCATTATCTCATCCAGAATTTTATAGAGAGCAATTTTTATTTCATCGGTTTCTGCCTGATTAATTTCTTTAAGAAGAGTATTTAGTGTATCGCTGAAGTATTGGTTGGATTTCTTTAAAATGTTTACACTGTCTTGGATGAGTTGCCTTTGTTTAGAATATTCCCGTTGAATAAATTTTTTATATTGATTATATTCTTTATTCAATTGGCCTCCTTGTATTTTATTAAAATCGAATGATTGTTTACCGTTGAGGAGAACATCAATGGATGTATTTTCAAGGAACAGTGGTACTTCTTTAGTTCCAAAATGATTAGGTACTTTGATGTGTAATTTAACGTACTCAGGATGAGTGAGTACAACCTCATAGGAAAATCGCCCTTTTTTTACCGGAAGATTAATAACGGAATCCTTATCAGCCAACTGATTGGGTTTTAATAATTCTATGGTTTCAATATCCGCATGAATAATTTTTCCGTCTACCCGGCATGTCGTTTTTTGGCTGGCACAAGACCACGCAATATTGATTAATAAAACAAAAGATAGAACGTTCGTTTTCATGGTGCCTGGATTTAATGGTAAGTATTTATCAGCTACCTTCTAGGTTTAAAATAAAACATGGTTCATTTAAGGGTTATTACAAATATATAAAATATGAATCGCAATTCTTTAACTTGCCAGTAGATTCGTAATAAATATTCGCAGGGAAATGATACGGTTTAAGCTTTTGTTTTGGTGTTTGGTGGGGGTTGCCCAGACGGTTACCGCTCAAAATGATTTGCTGAAAAATTTTCAATCGCCGCCGGCAGCAGCCAAGCCGCGGGTGTGGTGGCACTGGATGAACGGAAACATTACCAAAGAGGGGATTCAAAAGGATCTTGACTGGATGCAGCGCATAGGTATTGGAGGCTTTCAGAATTTTGATGCTAACTTGTTTACCCCGGTGGTGGTACCCCAAAAATTGGTGTTTATGACTCCCGCCTGGAAAGATGCCTTTAAATTTACTGCTACGGTGGCTGACCAGAAAGGACTGGAAATGGCCATCGCCGGGTCTCCCGGCTGGAGTGTGACCGGAGGACCATGGGTGACCCCTGCGGATGCGATGAAAAAATATGTATGGACGGAAACCCTGGTTAAAGGAGGCCAGACCCTCTCCTTGAAATTAACCGAGCCCTCCAATGTCGTTGGCAAGTACCAAAATGTGGCCATCGCCGAAGGGGGATTTTCCGGGTCTTTTATTGGTGAAAAACCGCATTATTATGAAGATGGCTTAGTCATCGCCTATAAACTGCCGCGCCCGGAGATTTCTCTGCATGATTTAAGGCCTGCCGTAACGTCCAGCGGTGGTAATTTCTCCTTACACCAGCTTACCGATGGCGACTTAAACGCCCGATTTGAATTACCTCCCATGAACGTGGGCGAGGATATGTGGATTCAATACTCTTTTGCCGAGCCCCAAACCTTCAAAGCCTTTTCTGTAGCGGGGGCTTCGGAAAGTTTATTGGCTGAGTTTAACGGTGGCCCGGCGAACCGCAAGCTGAAAGTGAGTGATGATGGCCTAAATTTCAGAGAAATAGCCCGGGTTTCGGGCAGTACTGTTCCCTACAACACAGTGAGTTTTCCACCGGCGACTGCGCGCTACTGGCGTTTGTGCGTAGAAACATTAGCGCCGACACCAAATCTCTTTTTAGCGATGGCGGGCATCAACGCCGGAGAACCCAAACCTGAAGGCATCCGGATTGGCGAGTGGGTGTTGCACGCCACCGAGCGCATTGATCAGGTGGAAGACAAAGCCGGATTTTCTCCCTGGAAGGAAAGCACAACTTATTTTCAGCCCGCCGGTTTGGACGCCATTTCTTCCGCTCAGGTTTTAAATCTAACGGCCCAGCTGACCCCCGACGGCACGCTGAATTGGGATGCACCACCGGGAGATTGGTCGATCATCCGGTTGGGTTATTCCTTGACCGGGCGGCAAAATCATCCAGCTTCACCGGAAGCGACGGGATTAGAAGTCGATAAATTAAATCCAGACGCGGTCAGACGGTATATTAACACTTATCTGGATATGTACCAGGATGCTACCGGCGGACTGATGGGTGCCCGCGGCCTACAATATATGGTCCTGGATAGTTATGAGGCCGGCCACATGAACTGGACTCAAAAATTTCCGGAGGAGTTTAAACAGCGGCGTGGGTACGAACTATGGCCCTGGACACCGGTATTAACCGGACGGATTGTTAACACTGCTGAGGATAGTGAGAAATTTCTCTGGGATTTTCGCAAGACCATCGGCGAACTGATCGCGGTGAACCACTACGATGTGATCGGCGAAGCCCTTAATCAGCGGAGGATGAAACGGTATACCGAATCACATGAAGGCGGCAGAATATACCTGGCTGACGGTATGGATGTGAAACGAAATGCGGAAATACCCATGTCCGCCATGTGGACCCCCGGCAGCTTGGCAGGCACAACGGAAGAAGAGGTGCGCAGTGAAGCGGACATCCGGGAGTCTGCATCGGTAGCCAACATCTATGGTAAGCCGATTGTGGCGGCAGAATCCATGACCTCGGTCGGACGCCCGTTTCAGGAGCATCCCGAGCGATTAAAACGCACCGCCGATCTGGAGTTGGCCTCAGGATTAAATCGTTATGTCATTCATACCTCGGTCCATCAGCCTCTGGATGATAAAAAACCGGGCTTTTCTTTAGGCCCATTTGGACAATACTTTACCCGTCAGGAAACCTGGGCGGAACAAGCTAAATATTGGGTGGATTATCTGTCCCGGAGCTGCTACCTGCTGCAGCAGGGGCTTAACGTTGCTGATGTGCTTTATTATTATGGGGAGAATACCAACATTACCTGGATTTGCCGCGAAAAATTACCGGTTATACCGGCTGGAGTTGAATTTGATTTTGTGAATTCTTCGGCTTTATTGTCGGCGATCAAGGCTAAAGATGGAAAATTAATTGCGCAAAGCGGTAATGCTTACCATGTGCTGATGTTGGATGAAAGCGCCACCTTAATGACCTTGCCCGTACTCAAAAAAATCAAGGAGTTGGCGGAGTCCGGGATTAAAATTATCGGCGACAAACCACGCCGTTCCCCGAGCCTGGCGGATGACGATGCGGCTTTTCAACAGCTGGCCCAATCCGTGTGGTCCCGGCCAAATGTTGGTCCCCAGGTTCAATGGCTGATAGAACCTGATGTAAGCGTCGGCGGCACGGAACAACGCATTTTGTTTCGGCACCGGCGTACGGAAGAGGCGGATATATATTGGCTTAATAACCGCAGTGCGGAGACTACCAGCGCCAAAATCAGTTTTAGAATTCAAGGCAAGATTCCCGAATTATGGCATCCACAAACCGGTACCACCCATCCGGTCAGTTATACTATATCCGCAGGCCGCACGGAGGTTTATCTGGATTTTTCGCCCTGGGATGCCTATTTTATAATATTTAAAGATCAGGCGAAAACAAATATGGCGACAGTTCCGGCACGTACAGAGGAAAAAGTAATCTCACTATCCGGTCCGTGGCCAGTCAGTTTTGGTGACCACCGGGTTGTTTGGCCCGCTTTGATGTCCTGGCCGGAGTCCTCAGACGCGGCTATAAAATATTTTTCAGGAACAGCCACCTATCAGACCACGTTTTCGGTCCATCCCTGGAGAAAAGGGACGCAATTTATGCTTGATCTGGGTGAGGTAAAAAATATCGCCGAAATTATTGTTAATGGTCAACACCTGGGGGGTGTGTGGAAGACCCCCTTTAGGCTGAATATCACCGGTGCCTTAAAGAAGGGAGTCAATGCCTTGGAAATACGGGTGACCAACACCTGGGTCAATCGTTTAATCGGTGACGCCCAACCGGAGACCAAAAATAAAACGACATTTACGACCATGCCTTTTTATCAGGCCAATAGTCCGTTAGTGCCGGCAGGATTGTTAGGCCCGGTAAATGTTATTAGGGTAGATAAAAGGAAAAAGTGATGGACAAGGAACAATAGTCGCTTACCAATAAAATGTTGACCAAAATGGCCAATTATTTAATATCATGTCGAGAGTGTAGAGACATCTAAGTTTCCGTTATTAGATTTCTCCATTCGTATAACTATTTTATTCTACTAGAATTGATTATATGATGAAGAATATAATGCTAATAAAACTTTCGTTCAATTCAGTGCCAATAACAATTGCCTCATGACCGATCACTCTCTATTGTCTTTTCGACCGAGCAGGGATTATGGTTATGACAAGTCGAAATTTAATTTTACTTGTGCAGAAAGGAATTGAAATATTACAGCGAGCGGAGAAATCTATTTTATGCACGTAATAAGTTACTTCACTACAGCCGAAATTACACAGATGTATTTCATGACCCGGAAAGGGTAAAATATTTGTAGAAAAAAAATGCCATTGGTACCTATTCGACCCCGAGGGGGTCGTATAAAAATGCATGGCCGGTTGACACTATAAAGATTGAACCCCTTCAGGGTTCTTTAACACAATTAATATCGTGCGGAGTAATTTATAATTCTAATATATTTTTATGTGTGTTAGAGATGTCTCCGCTTTGGTGCCAATGACAAGTGCCTCATGACCGATCACTCTCTATTGTCTTTTCGACCGAGCCG
>JAYRWN010000180.1:0-20732 GCA_041917975.1 Saprospiraceae bacterium
CCAATTGGCTAAACGACTTGCTGTAGAAGGCCAGGGAGACGCCTGGCTGAAAGTCGGGGGACTCAAAGGATTTATGGATGGTTCATTAGGTTCCCACACAGCGTCTTTTTTTGAAGACTATATCGATAAAAAAAGAGATAAGGGTTTTCTCATTAATACTGAAGAAAATATGTCTTCCTGGATTAGGGCGGCGGACTCAGCCGGTCTTCAGTGCGTCATCCATGCTATTGGAGATCGGGCTAATCACCTTTTATTAAATATTTTTGAAAGTTTAGATAGCCTATACGGACCTCGCGACCGTCGGTACCGCATAGAACATGCACAGCATTTAAAAGCGGAAGATATTCAGCGCATTGGGCAGTTAAGCATTATTCCCAGTATGCAACCTTACCATGCCATAGATGACGGCTGCTGGGCGGAGAAATTGATTGGCTCTGATCGATGCAAGACTACTTATGCCTTCCGGTCAATGTTAGACGCCGGTGCAACATTAGCATTTGGCAGTGATTGGTATGTCGCCCCGGCTGATCCTTTGGCAGGTATCGCTGCAGCGGTGCATCGTCAAACACTGGATGGCAAACATGCTGAGGGCTGGTACCCTGAACAAAAAATTACAGTTGAGGAAGCACTGCGGGCTTATACTGTTAACGCTGCTTATAGTGTTTTCGAAGAAGGAATGAAAGGGCAGATTAAAACTGGTTATTTAGCTGACTTGGTGTTGTTAAGCCAGGATATTTTGCAACCGCAAGTAGATATTGACCAGGCGCAGATCCTGTGGACCATGGTCGGTGGAATGATAAAATACCAGCTACACTAAAATGGGTTTTATAAGATAATCAAGGAATAAATAATGCAATTTAATTGGTGGCAATTTTTAGCAGGACTGGGCCTATTTATTTTTGCTTTAGGCCTGGTGGAAAATTCACTAAAACAGCTGGTAGGCCGCCCTTTTAAAAAAATAATTCTCAACTACAGTTCGCGCAAATTGCCTATGCTCTTGACCAGTATAGGCATCACCGCACTCATGCAGAGCAGCGCCATTGTTTTATTGGTATTAAGTTTTGTGGGCGCAGGGATGATGAAATTAAGGGGTGCTCTGGCAGCCGTTTTGGGCTCCAATTTGGGCACCACCTTTAACAGTTGGTTGCTTGCTTTCCTCGGATTTAAATTTGATTTAGAAAATATTACTTTTCCACTGGTGGTCATAGGATTATTTGGTTTGATTTTCTTGCGTAAAAATGAACGGGGTCTGGCCATTGCTCATTTTTTTATCGGATTTGGGTTAGTTTTTATATCCCTGGATTGGCTTAAAACCAGCATGCTCTTTAACGATTTATGGTTATCTTCTCAAGTTATTGGATTTCATTTTTTGTGGTTTATACCTCTGGGATTTATCATCACAGCGATTATCCAGTCCAGTTCGGCGACAATCGTTTTAGGGCTTACCGCGCTTTATCATCAATCCTTACCCTTTGAGCATGTAGCTGCTTTAGTTATTGGGTCGGAACTAGGCACTACGGTTAAATTTCTCATTGGGTCTTATGGTAGTCTGCCTGATAAAAAAAGGGTCGCCTGGGGTAATTTTCTTATCAATTTTATCACCCTGGTTATTGCTACTGCAGCCATTTATCCGCTCATCACTTTCGTCAGGGAAATCTTGCAGATGCGAGATGATTTGATGGCATTAGTTTGTTTTCAGTCGATAATAAACATACTTTCTATCCTGCTATTTTATCCATTATTAGATCGAATGGCCGGTTGGCTGGAGTCTTGGTTTAGCCATGAGAAATTAATAACCAAATATATTTCAGAGTCCCATAGTCCATTTCACGACGCAGATTTAGTATTAGCTGAAAAAGAGTTATTATATCTCTTGGATCGCAGTTTAGTGTTTAACCGGCAGATTTTAGATTTTGATTCCGTTAAACAAACCGGGTGGGGACAGAAATTAATGGAATGGTTGCGAGGCGGGCAATTGTTCACCGAAAATTATCAATTCCTTAAAGGTTTATTAGGCGAAATTCTGGAATGGTTAGCTGGTTTACATGGTGATAATGAACATGACCAGGAGAGAATTAAAGCTAGTAAAATGATCCATATTGGCCGGCATATTATGCGAGCGGTAAAAAATATCAAGGATATCCGGCACAATTTGGTGGATTTTCTGGACAGCCCTAATGATGTGCTGTACGAGTTAATACAGCAACTCAAGTCTAACCAGCTAAATTTTTATCACTCATTACAATCAACGGTTCAAAATAACCTCTGGCATGATTTTCAATTAGGTGCATCAGCCATGAGAGAGACAAACCGGCAAAACTATGACCAGTCAGTTATGAAAGCAGTCGAACTATTGAACCAGAAAAAAATTAGCGAGATGAATTGTACTAGTTTGATGAATATCTATCGAGAGATATATTCCTCTAACAAAGCTTATCTGGATGTTATGGCTGACTTAGTTTCTTTAGGGAGTGAATAGGGTTATTTTTTTATTGGTATCCGGGCTAGAGGCTCCAGGTCCTGGGAGGCAAATTGGCCGGCCAGATATTTATAATATCCAGCTATCCCAATCATTCCGGCATTGTCCGTACAATAGGCGAAATCTGGAAGGTAAGTTTCCCATCCTTTAGACTTCCCAACTTGGATTAAGGCTTGGCGCAATCCACGATTTGCAGAAACACCTCCTGAGATACCTATTTGCTTAATCCCGGTATCTTTGGCTGACTTGACTAGTTTCTGCATTAATATCTTAATAATGGTACCCTGGACGGAAGCACAGATATCAGGAAGGTAGTCGGTGGTAAATGACGGATTTTCTTTTGTTTGCTTTTGAATAAAATAAAGAATAGCCGTTTTCAATCCGGAAAAGCTGAAATCATAGCCTTTGATTTGTGGGATGGGAAAATTAAAAATGGCCTGACCTTCTGCGGCCAGACGGTCTATATGTGGTCCTGCAGGGTAGGGCAGATCTAAAAGTTTTCCTGTTTTATCAAAGGCCTCTCCCGCGGCATCATCAAGGGTCTCGCCAAGAAGTTGAAATTCCAAATGGTTGTGTGCCACGACCAATTGTGTATGGCCTCCACTTACGGTGAGACACAGGAAAGGAAATGACGGCCTGGGTGATTCCGCCCAATGAGCTAAAATATGGGCTTCCATGTGGTTGACATCAATTAAGGGAATATCCAAGCCCATGGAAATGCCCTTTGCAAAACTGAGACCGACAATCAGTGACCCGATCAGGCCCGGACCTCTGGTCACTGCAACAGCGCTCAAATCCGACAGGCTGACTTTAGCAGCCCCGACAGCGGCCTCTACAACGGGCAGAATATACTCTTGGTGCGCCCGGGATGCCACTTCAGGCACAATTCCTCCATAACGGCTATGCATGTCCTGAGACCAAACAATATTGCTCAAAACCACGCCATCCACTACGATCGCCGCAGAGGTGTCATCACAGGATGATTCAATGGCCAGAATGATTTTTTTAGTTCTCATCCGCCAAGATCAATTTCGTTTGCATCCATATTCTTATTAAGCGTTAAAAGGTGCAGGTTACCCACTAATCATATTAAATTTTTCATAAAGAAAATAACTATTTATTTTGCTAAAAATATTATCATTGCATCATTCTGTTAAAAAACCTAAAGTATGCGTCTGATCGTTAACACAATACTCGGCCTGATTTCCATTGGACTTGTTTATTTGTTGATAGTAAGTATTAAGGAACCAATACAATTTGGGGAAGCCCGTAATACACGCGAAAAAGCCATTATCGACCGCTTGCGGTTGTTACGTGACTTACAAAACATGCATTTGGACATAAAAGGTCAATTTGCAAAAAATTGGGATGACCTTAAGAACGTTTTGACCACCGAGAAGTTTATGTATATTAATATTGAAGGAGACCCTGACGATCCTAACTTTACTGATTTTAAACGTGATACGAGCTATGCCCCGGCGATTGATACCATTAGAGCAATGGGTATAAACCTGGACTCAGTATCCCTGGTTCCTTTCTCCAATGGCGTTAAATTTGAGATTTTTGCCGATACCATTCAATATCAGGGTGCTTTACAAAACGTGGTAGAAGTAGGAACAACTTATAAGACATTTATGGGTAAATACGGTGATGTGAAATACTCTAAGTACGACAATTCTTATAATCCCGAAAAGTTTATTAAATTTGGTGACCGATCCACGCCAATTGTTACCGGAAACTGGGAAAAATAGCATAACAGGCCTGTTGCCAACAAAAGATACATTTACGGAAAAACTGTCTATACTTATCTGTAAGGACAGTTTTTTCTATTTGCGGCAAGACAGAATAGATCGCATTATTACCTACCATAAAGAACTCCAACTACCTTCTAAAACCAGTTTGCTGGACAAATTGCAAAACTTGTGGGATGAAGAGCATATCACTCAACATGGGGGTGATCTTAATATTAAAATGGCTCTGCTTACCAACCAATTCGCTTTGGTACCGGTTACGATGTATGAAGAGCCGTTCAAACATTTATATTATGAGCGCTTGAATTTTTTTCCATCCTACCAGGCGTTGTGGGTGGATTCCATGGCTACACGGGATTTTTCCAAGGTTGTGTTCGGAATAGAAAAGTTGATCGCCAAATCATGTGCTGCGGTCGTCGAACCAGGTCAGTATATCCATATCATCAGCGGCTTGATAAAAAAGTTTTATCAGGATTATGGGCACCTGGAAGGTAAGTTCATGTTATCCTATGTCAGGGGGGGATACGAATGTATTTTATTATTTAATGATGGTAAACTGTTGTTTTCCAATGTATTTGAAGTTTTTAGCGACGACGATATACTTTATTATCTGGCCATGATCATTAACCAACTGGAAATTGACCCTTTTACTGTAGATCTATATTTAGCAGGAGATTGGTATGCATCAACACCCCGACACCAATGGTTGGGTAAAAAATTTAAATCCGTTCGCTTCGCTCAATCCAAAAGTCACTTGTTTAATCGCTCGGCAGAAAAAAAACAACTTAAAACATATGAATTGTTTGACCTGGTTAGTATCTGGGCATGAGGATCATTGGCGGTCGATTAAAAGGACGTCGATTTGATCCACCGGCAGACCACTGGCCTACAAGACCGACTACGGATTTTGCCAAGGAGGGCCTTTTTAATATTTTAAACAACCGGATTGATTTTGAAGAGATTAAGGCTTTAGACTTATTCGGTGGTACCGGAAGCCACTCCTACGAGCTCATTTCCCGGGGTTGTCCAACCGTGACTTATGTAGATCAATTTGCTCCTGCCTTGCAGTTTGTCAAAATTACAGCGCAGAAATTAGATATTCTCGACCACCTGGTTTTGATCAAATCAGATGTTGAAAAGTACTTGCTGTCAAAACCAGGATTATTTGATTATATTTTTGCCGGTCCGCCTTATCCATTGCCCTGGCTGGATAAAATCCCTGACTTGATATTTCAAAACAATGTACTTAAGGAAGGTGGATTATTAGTTCTTGAGCATAATCCAAATCATGATTTTTCGACTCACCCCAGGTTTCAAAATTTACGGACCTACGGCAAAACCTTTTTCAGTTTTTTTAGCTGATCTATTCCTGTTAACCCTGTGCTTTGTATTTTGCGGCCAATTCAAGCCGCTCATGGACTTAATCAGAACAGTACAAGCTAAGGTAGTTGCCTGGCTTAGAGATGATCACCACCTGGGGATACCTGAGGATCAGATTGTGGTTACTCCCACAAAAAAGGAGTTTACCGGAGATTATACGGTGGTGATATTTCCCCTGGTGAAATTACTGAAGTCTAATCCAGGGGAAGTGGGCCAGAAACTTGGAGCATACCTGGTGGCCAATCTCTCCTGGGTGGACCACTTTGATCTGAAAGGGGGCTTTGTAAATTTAATCTTGAGTTCGGACCTTTGGCCAGAACTTTTAGCGGCACTGCCGGATAAAGAAGGGTTAGGTCAATTGCCATTCAACGGGCAAACCATTCTTATTGAGTTTTCATCTCCTAATACCAATAAGCCATTGCATTTGGGGCACATCCGGAATATTTTGCTGGGCTGGTCAATGTGTAATTTATATCAGGCTTTGGGTTACCGGGTTATTAAAGCACAAGTCATTAATGATCGCGGAGTCGCTATCTGCAAAAGTATGCTGGCCTGGAAAAAATTTGGAGAAGGTCGTACGCCTGCTTCTTCATCTCAAAAGGGCGATCATTTTGTTGGAGACTACTACGTCCTGTTTAATCAAAAATTAGAAGAGGAATATATTGCTTGGCAAAACAGTCAGGAAGCAGCACAACTTTTTGCCCAACGAAAGGACACCTCACTGGAACGTCCCAGTTTTTTTAAACAATTTACCAACGAGTATTTTAATAAATACAGTGTCTTGGGTGAAGAGGTCCGGCAGATGCTGATAAGCTGGGAAGCCGGAGAACAAACCACCCTTGAATTATGGCAAACCATGAATACCTGGGTTTATCAGGGTTTTGAGAAAACGTACCAAAAGTTAGGGGTAAACTTTGATCGTACCTATTATGAATCAGAAACCTATTTATTAGGTAAAAAAGCTATTGAAGGGGGATTAACCAAAAAAATTTTTGTACAGGAGTCCGATGGCAGTGTATGGATAGATCTTACTGATGCCGGGATGGATAAGAAGATTTTATTACGGTCCGATGGCACATCGGTGTACATCACTCAGGACTTAGGCACAGCGCAACAACGTTATTTTGATTTTAATTTTGACCGGATGGTGTACGTAGTAGGTGATGAACAGGAGTATCATTTCAAGGTCCTTTTTGAAATATTAAAACGGCTTGGAGAGCCCTGGGCTGAACACTTATACCACCTAGCCTATGGCATGGTGGATTTACCTTCCGGTAAAATGAAAAGCCGTGAAGGAACCGTTGTTGACGCGGATGATTTAATCGGGGAAGTCATCCAGGAGGCCCGGTCAGCAGCCATAGAAAGGGGTGAAATGGCTGAAATAAATGGAGAGGAAGAAAATGAAAATATCAGGCGAATAGCATTATCCGCATTAAAGTTCTTCATCCTAAAAGTAAATTCAAAAAAACGGATGGTTTTCGATCCAAAAGAATCTTTGGATATGCAGGGCCAAACGGGTCCATATATTCAGAATGCCTATGTACGCATTACCTCCATACTGCGCAAAGTAGAAAATACGATTGAAGAGATTCCGGCAGAGGGAATAAGTTATATAGTCAATGATATGGAAAGGGAATTGATTACCCAGTTGTTGGATTTTGATAATCAGTTAAAGCAAGCTGCCGAACAATACGACCCATCTGCTTTATCAAATTTTACTTATGCCTTGGCCCGTAATTTTCATCGTTATTATCATGATTACCCTATTTTACGGGCCGAATCCATAGCAGCTCGTCATTTTAGAGTAGATCTGATCAGGAAAATTGCCGGGGTTTTGGAAAGAAGTTTTGAAATTTTAGGAATGCAGATGCCCACGAAAATGTAAACATGACAATTCTAACATTATGACAGAAGTAAAGTCATTAAATTTTATTGAAGAAATCATTGAGGCCGACCTGGTCGCAGGAAAACATTCCGGGAAAGTATTAACTAGATTTCCTCCGGAACCAAATGGTTATTTACACGTTGGACATGCCAAATCCATTTGTCTTAATTTCGGATTAGCTCAGCAATATAGAGGATTAACCAATCTGAGGTTTGACGATACTAATCCCGATACAGAGGACGTAGAATATGTAGAATCCATAAAAGCGGACATTCGCTGGCTCGGATTTGATTGGGAAGATCGCGAATTTTACGCCTCCGATTATTTTGGACAGTTGTATGAATGGGCCCGGCAGTTGATTAAAACCGGAAAGGCCTATGTGGATGATTCCACTTCCGAACAAATGGCGGCAATGAAAGGTACCCCCACCCAGGCCGGAACGGAAAGTCCTTATCGCAACCGTGAGGTGGAGGAAAACCTTTTATTGTTTACAAAAATGAAGGATGGGGCATTTGCCGAGGGTGCCAAAGTGTTACGGGCTAAAATAGATATGGCCTCTCCCAATATGTTGCTTAGAGACCCGGTGATGTACCGAATTAAATATGCTCATCATCATCGGACCGGCGATGGGTGGTGCATTTACCCGATGTACGATTTTGCGCATGGCCAATCCGATTCGTTGGAAGGCATAACTCATTCGATCTGTACATTGGAGTTTGAAAATCACCGCCCCCTTTACAATTGGTACATTGAACAATTAGGTATTTTCCCATCCCGACAAATTGAATTTGCCAGGCTCAATCTAAGTTTTACGGTCACCAGTAAGCGTAAATTATTGCTATTGGTAAACGAAGGGCACGTCAGTGGTTGGGATGATCCACGCATGCCTACCATCAGCGGTATGCGTCGGCGAGGTTATACTGCCGATGCCATCAGAACGTTTTGCGACAAAGTGGGAATTGCCAAGCGGGAGAACACCATCGAACTTAACCTGTTAGAGTTTTGCGTTCGGGAAGATCTAAATAAAAAAGCCCTGAGGGTGATGGCAGTGATTGATGCGGTTTTGTTAACTATCACGAATTATCCGGAAGACGGCCTGGAATGGCTAAAAGCTGAAAACAACCCGGAAGATCCTGAAGGTGGATCGCACGAGATGCCCTTTAGTCGGCAGATTTATATTGAGCGGGAAGATTTTATGGTTGACCCACCTAAAGGTTATTTTAGGTTGACCCCCGGTGGAATGGTGCGCTTAAAAGGTGCATATATTATTAAATGTGAAGATTATAAGCTGAATGAATCAGGTCAGGTGTCAGAAATCCTGGCCGTGTATGTCCCGGAAAGTAAAAGCGGACAAGATACCTCCGGATTAAAGGTAAAAAGTACCATTCATTGGGTAGAAAAAAGTCATGCCGTGGCTGCAGAGGCACGTTTATACCACCGTTTATTTTCAGTAGAAGACCCTACTGGAGATGAAGATCAAGATTTTAGAACTTTTATAAACCCGGATTCTTTACAGACGGTCAATCCCGTGTTTATAGAGCCTTGGATTACTGAAGCCAGGCCCAGTGCAGGATTCCAGTTTTTACGCAAGGGTTATTTTTCCCTGGATGCTGACAGCAAAGCGGATAAACTGATCTTTAACCGCACGGTGACTTTAAAGGATGATTGGTCCAAAAAGAATGTGAAAGAATAACATATTAAGAAATTTGTGATGTGCCTGGAGCGTTAATCTCAGGTTTTCTTATCTTTGTACTGCCATGCAACCAGAAGGAAGATTAATTCTTGAACCCGAAAGGTTTTCTCTTACCTTGATCCGGCTGGCCCATCAGCTGGTTGAAATGCATGGTGATTTTTCCTCCAGTTGTATTCTGGGTATTCAACCACGCGGTGTATTGTTATCGAATCACATTTATACTTTATGTAAACAAATCATTGGCCTGGATATTAGTTATGGGAAATTGGATATTACTTTTTACCGTGATGACTTCAGGACCAGGCAAAAACCACTCAAAGCCTACGAGAATGAAGTGGAATTTCTGGTAGAGAATAAACGGGTTATCCTGGTCGATGATGTGTTGTATACCGGGCGCACTATACAAGCGGCTATGACCTCCCTCCAACATTATGGCCGACCAGCAAGTGTAGAATTATTGGTATTGATTGATCGGCGGTTTAATCGTCATCTTCCGGTGCAGGCTAATTTTGTAGGCATGCGCATAGATGCGGTGGATGAAGCTTATGTGGAAGTACAATGGGACCAGGCTCAGGGCCATCAAGTGATGCTTTATGCAGACAAAACCAAAAAACATGGCTGAACAACTTAGTCAGAAACACCTGCTGGGCATAAAGAATCTTACCACGGAGGATATTCAGCTGATCTTCCACACCGCCGATAGTTTTAAAGAAGTAATTAACCGCCCGATCAAAAAGGTCCCATCCTTGCGGGATTTAACCATTGCTAATTTGTTTTTTGAAAACTCTACGCGTACCCGTATTTCGTTTGAATTAGCTGAACGGCGCTTATCTGCCGACATTATCAATTTTTCTGCTTCCTCTTCCTCGGTAACTAAAGGAGAAACCCTGTTGGATACCGTTAATAATATCTTGTCCATGAAGGTGGACATGATCGTTATGCGCCACCCGGCACCCGGAGCTCCTTACTTTTTAGCTAAACATGTTGATGCAGCCATTGTAAATGCCGGAGATGGAACTCACGAACATCCCACTCAGGGTTTATTGGATGCTTTTTCAATACGCGAACGACTGGGTAGGATAGAAGGTGTGAAAGTGGCGATCATCGGTGATATTGTGCACAGCCGGGTCGCCATGAGCAATATTCACTGCTTACAAAAATTAGGCGCCGAGGTGGCTGTGTGTGGTCCTCCTACTTTGATACCCAAGCATGTAGAAACTCTCGGGGTCAAGGTAATGTATGATGTCCATCAGGCTTTAAACTGGTGCGATGTAGCAAATGTGCTGCGTATCCAACTCGAACGACAAAACAACAAATTATTCCCCTCCTTACGGGAATACACGCAATATTTTGGGATTACCAAACCTATGCTGAACGCCTTAGATAAACAAATTGTGATTATGCATCCAGGACCAATAAACCGGGGGGTGGAACTTTCCAGTGAAGCCGCTGACTCTCCCCAACACTCCATTATTCTACAGCAAGTAGAAAACGGGGTGGCCATTCGCATGGCGGTGCTGTATTTATTAGCTGATCGAAGAAATTAATTTGGCGGCATCAGCGTTAATCAATTCTATAAGAAATTTATTTCTATGGTGAAATGGATGATAGGATTTTGGATCATATGCAATCTACCTGCATTTGCACAAAATTATAAGATAACCATTGACCCTAAAGGCTATCAAGGAGATACCATCTTGTTAGGTTATCATTATGGGCATAGACAATATTTGCGGGATACGGCGTTCAGAACACCCGGTGATATATTTATTTTCGAAGGACCTAATGCTTTGGAACCGGGGCTGTATATGGCCATATTTCCACCAAAAAATGATTTTATCCAGTTTAGTGTAGGTGCCAATGAACAAGAATTTAAGGTTACTGCCGAGTCTTTTGATCAAAAAACGCCTACCATTACTCACATCGTAAATTCTCCTGATAACCAGATTTTGTTGGACTATACCCGGTATTTAGAAAAACAACGGCCTGAATCAGAACGATTACAGGCATTAATGAAAGACAGTACTATCAAGAATAAAGAGCAGGTCAATCAACAAATTTTAGATATTAATAAACAGGTGGTCAAATATCAGGAAGAGCTAATTAAAAGATATCCTGCTTCTATGGCCGCATTATTAATCAGAGGCAATAAAGTGCCAGATATTCCAGACACTTTTACCGGCACTGAACAAGAGATTAATGAAAAGAAATACCGCTATTATCATGAGCATTATTTTGATGCCACGGATTTCTCAGACGTGCGTTTGGTTAGAACACCTTTTATTCAAAATTTGATTATTAATTATTTTGAAAAAGTAGTCGTTCAACATCCTGATTCGGTGATCCAGGAAGTGGACCGGTTGTTGGATAAAATGAAACCAAATGGTGAGCTTTACCGCTATACCCTTATCGAATTATTGAATTATTACGCTAAAGTTAAATTCGTCGGATTTGATGCCATCTATGTGCATATCGCGGATAATTATTTTTCTAAAGGTGAAGTGAATACTCTGGATAAAAAGCAGTTAGATAAAATAGCAGACTCAGCGGCTAAATTACGGCCTTTACTCATTGGCAGACAAGCACCGGACATAGCTATGCGTAAGCAGAACAATGAGGTGATTAGGTTGCATGAAGTTCGCAGTCCCTATACCATATTATTTGTCTGGGACCCGGATTGTGGTCATTGCAAAAAGTCCATGCCAAAAGTTGAAGAATTTTATGCCAATTATAAAAATAAAGGGGTGGAGATTTTTGCCGTGTGTGGTAAATTCAGGACTAAAGAAGAACCCACCGGTGACAGTAAATGCTGGGAATTTATTGAGCAACACGCGGGTATGAAACCCTGGTTAAATGTAGTTGATCCTTACCATCAGTCCAATTACAAAATTATCTACGACATCAAAATGACTCCTCAGATCTATGTATTGGATGAGAATAAGGTTATCAAATCAAAACAAATTGATGCAGAAGATCTGCCAAAGATTTTAGATTTTCTTCTTGATCCCCCGATTAAGACGGTGACGAAATAGATAATTTATCAAAATTATTTTATTACTAAGGTTGTAGATTTATTTAACCCACCTGCAGAAATTTTTAGTTCATATTTGCCTGGCCGTAAATAAATATGTCCATCATCAGCAGCTTTGATAATAATTGGTTCTTTAGCATCTGTATTTAATTTAGTTTCCATGTCTTTCATCACCTCCTGGCGTGCAACGAGAGGGTAGGGCACATAACTAATTCCTTTAGGCACATGCAGGGATTTTTCATAAACTGACAGGTCCCCTAGTAAGACAGTAAGTGTCACCAACTGATCTTCACGATTGCTAAATATGGGAATAGAAAAATCAGGTTGTCTTGCCGGACTAAAACTGGAAAATTTGCGACCGTAAAATGAGCTAAAGCGAGCTTCGGGGACACTAAACACCAGAAAATCCTGTGTTTGAGTCTCGGGAGTCATTTTTTGTAATTCTCCTACTGGAAAGGTATAAATGGATCGGCCATGCGTGCCTACAACCGCCATTTTGTCGCGAGGATGGACGACAATGTCATGCACAGCCACAGCCGGAAAATTATTACCAGTAGTCATAAAAGTCTGGCCTCCATCCAATGATATATATAGGCCATGATCGGTCCCTACGTAAATGAGGTCTGCATTGGTTGGATCTTCTTTGATGACGTTTACCGGTTCAGGTGGTAACCCTGGTCCTAATGGGGTCCAGTGGTCACCATAATCATCCGAACGGAAGATGTAACTGCCAAAATTATCCCAGCGATAGCCATTCAGGCTGAGGTAGACGCGACTTTTTTGAAAGCGACTGGCTTCGACGCGGCTAATCCATAAATCCGAAGGTAAGCCGGAAGATATATTGGTCCAGGTCGCACCTCCATCTTTAGTTACATGGACTAATCCGTCGTCACTGCCGGTATAGACTAACCCAAACTGCACAGGGCTTTCGTGAATAGTGGTTAAGGTACCAAAAGCAACATCTCCGGATAGTCCGCCTTTGGTTAGATCCGGAGAGATTTCATCAAAGGCATCACCTTGATTCAAGGAGCGATGTAGTTTATTTGAACCCATGTACAAAATGTCCTGGTTGTGTACCGACAGGTGGATGGGCGCTTGCCAATTCCACCGCATCGGCCGCTCACCCAGTTCGTGAGAAGGGGTAATGTTTTTCCTTTGTCCGGATTTAAGATTCAAACGGACGTAATTCCCAAATTGGGAACCGGTATAAATAGTTTGGTTGTCACGGGTATCTACAGCGGTTTGCATGCCATCGCCTCCATAAATAGCTTTAAAGGGATATTGCCCCCCATCATGCCAGGACGTACTGGGTGTATTGTTATGCGGCCCCATATAAACGCCATTGTCCTGCAAACCCCCGTACACATTAAACGGAGTAGCCATGTCAACAGCCAGGTGGTAAAATTGACCTACCGGAGGTGTGTTGCATTTTATCCAGGATTTACCATCATCATAGCTAATATTGATCCCGCCATCATTGCCCAAAATAAGGTGGCCCGCGCGACGGGGATTTATCCATAAGGCATGATGATCGGAGTGTACATTGTCACCGTCAATGGCTTGCCAGTTTTTACCGCCATCCGTTGATTTAATGATGGGAACGCCAAAAGTGTAAACTTTTTTGACATCTTGCGGAGCGACAAATACTTGACCAAAATAATAGCCGTAACTATAATATAAGCCATCTAAATACCCCTCGTGTGTTTTAGTCCAGGATTTTCCCTGATCTTTACTGCTGTACACTTCAGCCCCTTTTACCTGAGTATTAAATAGCAGCATATTGGCATCTTCACGGTACTCTACCAAGGTTTGCGGGGTGATTTTATTTTGCTCAATTTGATTTTTAATTGCTTTTGCATCGTATTTAGATGGGAAACCTTGCTCGCGTAAAAAGCGGTTAAATTGAGCATCATCTAATTTTAGCGCTTGTTCGCGACTCAATGTCCGGAAATCATCTAGCACCAGAACATTTTCTTCCTTAGGTTTAGGAGGCTGACGATCATTATTATCCACGATGGCATATAACGTCGTTTGTTTTGGTCCTTTATGAATAGCTAAGCCAATCCGCCCTACACCTGCACCATATGGGAATCCGCTGGACTTGGAATTGAGCCGCTGCCAATGCAGTCCTCCATCCATGCTTTTAAAAATACCAGAACCTTCTCCGGCTTCCACGAAGTTCCACGCCCTTCTTTCCCGGTGCCAGGTGGCAGCATAAAGAACTTTTGCATTACCGGGCTCTATGATCAAATCAATAGCCCCGGTATTATCATTTATATATAACACATGCTTCCAGGTAAGTCCGCCATCAGTGGTCATATAAACGCCGCGTTCAGGATTAGCCGAATACAGGTGTCCTAGTACCGCAACCCATACAATATCCGGATTCGTTGGATGAATAATTATTCTGCCGATGTGATGGGATTCCGGAAGTCCGCGGTGTTGCCACGTTTTGCCACCATCGGTACTTTTATATAATCCCACCCCGGCATATGAGGATCTGCTGGAATTATTTTCGCCTGTGCCGATCCACACCTGGTTGTTCTTCCAATCGACCGCAATATCCCCGATGGTCATGACCATTTCGTTATCAAATAGCGGTGTGAAACTGGTTCCATTGTTTTCAGTTTTCCACAATCCACCTGACGCATAAGCCACAAAAAAAATGGATGGGTCCGCGGGATTTACGTCTATGTCAGTAACCCGGCCACTTTGAATGGTAGGCCCGATGGCTTTATAAGGCAAATGTTTGATAATACTGTTGGTTTCCAATGCTGCCCGGGATTTATAGCCATCCATTCTTACCTGCGCCGACGTAGGAGATGGCTTAATTTGGGCCATAGCATTACTGGTCATACTTATTAGACATACACAAAAAATGGAACACTTCCAGGCCATACCAATTATTTTCCGCGAAAGATAATCTTAGCCTGTAACATTACCATCGTCAGAACAAAATTGTCTAAAAAATAAAAAGCTCAAACGTTCTGTTTGAGCTTATACTAGCAGGCTAACTTTTAATCTTTTTCGGTCCCTTAATTATTAAAGTCTACTTTCAATTCATCCAGCATATCTTGACGGAACAAACCATTAAGATTAAGCACCAAAGCATCATCGTCTCCACCCATCATGAGAACCAGGTTATTCCAGGAGCGGCTGGTATTTTCCAATCCATATATAAAGATGCCTTTCTGGCCTTCTTTAATATGCATTAACAGATCATAACCTTCTTGTTTTAAGCCCTGTTGTAATTTTTTATAATCACGGGCCACTTCTTCATCGAAGCGATCCATGATTAATAATTGGCATTTTTTTACAGCCTGCTGGATTTCATTGGTGATGACTTGTTGATTTTCTTCATTAAGAAATTTCATGATCCATCCGGGCACGGTCAAATGTAAGACGTTTTGATCATACCGATGTGTTTCCATAAATTGATGTAATGATTTGGATTGGGCTTGTATTGAACCCAAAACAAACATAGTTAAGATAACGCAAAAGAATTTTTTCATTATTTCAAGTTTTAATAAAAATGCATGTGATTTGATTAAGTTAGATTTACCCAGGGGGCCGGATGGTCATCAGTTTTTCTTTAATTTGTCGAGATGTTCTATGCCCTCAATATTTAGATTGTCACTAAGTCTGGATAATTTATTTAATTCAATGTTCCCCAGGAAACTTAACAACATAAAATCATCCCCACCCACGAGCATTAATAATTCATTGACCATGTTTTTATTTTGAGGATTTTCTTTGACCCAAAAACGGATGTTTTCATCGCCATCTTTCACAGACATTAATAATTCATATTCCGCCGTATTTAATTTATTCAGGGCTTCTTTGTAAAGAGCGGCGCCGTTAGTCTCACTGACTAACATCCGTAAAGATTTCAGGCTTTGAATAGCTTGTTTGGTTTCCGCATCCATTTTGTCGACATCCATTTTGGCAAACATCTGGAACATTTTAGGGCTGACATAAATACTGGTAAAACTTGTATCATCGACGTATTTGCTAAAAAATTTGGTAATAGCATCGTCCTGAGCCATGACACTGTTTTTCCAAGCCAGGGCTATCACTATGACAAAAACAATTTTTTTCATTTTTAAAAAATATTTATTAATTATTTAATCAGGTTTATCTTAATTCATTTGAATAATATTCAGGTTATCCAGTTTATGCACTTTTTCCATCGGTTTGGTGCCTTTTTGTAGTTTAGCATTAACCAAGGCAATGGCTTGCTGGGTAGCTTCCCAGGCTTCTTCAGGATTTTCAAATGTATCAGCCATGAGAGATTTAGACTGAGTAGGTCTCTGTATTTGGCTGAGCCAAAACAGGCCAATAACCAAAATTACCGAAGCAGCTACAGCCCAAAGCCAGGTGGGTTTTCGTTGGAGACGAATAATTTTCGCTTCCGGCTGTTCAGGTTTTATAAACGGACGTTGACTGCTCACTTGTTTTTGGGCGTTTATCCATGTAAAATAAGTTGCATCGGTTGGGTCCAATGCCGTTTCGTCCATTTCCGCCAACTGTTTTAGAAAATCTTCTTCTTCCTGCGTTGTTTCGGCAGTCCAAAACTTTTCTGTAAGAGATTTTATCTTATTTGGCTCTTTCATATAGCTTGAGTTGTTCTATTTTTTGTTTCAAAATATTTCTGGCTCTGAATAAATTTATTTTCACCTGGTTTAAAGGTATATCTAAGATCTCGGCAATTTCCTGATACGCCATACCTTCGATATCGCGTAATTGTATGACCAATTTTTGTTTCTCAGGAAGACTTTCCATGAGGTTGTTTAGTATTTCCATTAAGTTATTGCCACTGGTTTTTTGTTCCGGAGTCATTTCATGATCCTTGATTTGGTAATGGCTGTCCAGGTCTTCCACACGTCGTTTAAGCGTTCTTAACCGGTCAATGGCCTGATGTTTAACCAATTGAATGCACCAGGCTTCCAGATTGGTTATGGATTCCAACCTCTCCCGGTTGGTCCATATTTTTATGAGCACTTCCTGGACTACATCTTCCGCGTCCTCTACATTTTGCAACATGCGCAAAGCGAAGCGGAACATTTTATCCTTACGAGGTAATATGAGTTGGTCGAACTGTTCCATTCTGATCGTTCTTTTGGCAGACGAAATAAATGTACTTTTGTTACAGGAGAATCTCTTTTTTACTGAACAGATTCTTGATTTGGTACGTTAAAACAGGTAATGATCAAGATTGTCGACAAATATGTGTTAAAGGCGTTTGTGGGGCCGTTCATCGTTTCTTTCGCCATAGCCATCTTTGTACTGGTTATGCAGACCATTTTCATTTATCTGGACGAGATTATCGGAAAGGGTGCTTCCATTTTCATCATTATGGAATTGGTGTTTTATTTATCCATCCGTTTATTTCCACTTGCATTTCTGATTGGTATTTTGTTGGGCTCGGTGATGGTCTTTGGTAATTTGGGTGAGCGGTATGAGTTATCCAGCTTTAAAAGTGCCGGAGTTTCCTTGGCGCGAATTATGCGCCCATTGATGTTTCTGGTTTTTTTGATCAGCATTTTGTCTTATGTCTGTAACGATATCTTGTCTCCCCGGGCCAGCAGTAAATTTTGGGCGCGTCTTTATGACATCAGGCAAGCACGTCCGGCATTAGCTTTGGTGCCGGGTACCTTTAACAACGATTTTTTGGATTATTCAATTTTCTTACGTGAAAAAGCAGCTAACGCTCAGGATATTAATGATGTATTGGTGTATAATCAGGCCCGCTATGGTAATTTGCTGGAAGTTAGCTCATCAGCAAGAGGGAACTTACAGTTAAGCCCCGACAAACAATATTTAGTCATGACCTTGGAAGATGGTATTCAGTACCATGAGGAAGCCCGGTCGGTGAATAGTAATGGCCAGTTCAGCCAGCCGTTTATTACTGTAGCCTATAAAAGGTACCTGAAGGCTTTTGATCTTAGTCCATTTGGGGTGAAAACCACCGATCCCGAGCTATTTAAGAGCCACCAGTATATGAAAACCAGTAAAATATTGATCAGTGATATTGATACTATTGAGCAAAAATTAGCCGATTTGGCACAACCTTTAACAAGATCGCTGTCTTTTCTATACCGGGACCTGGCAGCTGAACGTGACAGTCAGCAAGCTTTAGAGATCGCCAAATTATTGATCGATTCGCTCAAGGAAGACAGCGTGGCCAGGATTTCTCCAGGTACTCAAACGGATAGTACATCAGCCCTCCCAGAGCCTATTCCGACGTCTACCACTTTCTCTACTACTGATTCGTTAATCATGGACCGGTTGCTGAAACGTAAGGGCATTGTCCCACGGAGTAAAAAAATAAAAGGCGCCAAATTGCCGGAAAAGGTGTTTATTCCCACCATTGATAATTCCAACAATTATCAAGTACCGACCTTGGATTCGTCGGCATGGTCTGCAGGAAATTTTGAACGTTATTTTTATGAGTTCGACCGTAAAAGTATCCTCCAGGCGGCCGTGACCTCAGTCAATGAAAACAGGATCAAATTAACTACGCTGCAACATGAAGTGCATTCGATGAGTGAAAGCAGGGCTAAACACATTCACGAATGGCAAAGCAAATATGTGTTATCCTTAGCCTGCCTGATTTTTTTACTTATCGGAGCACCAATGGGAGCCATAGTCCGGAAAGGAGGTTTCGGTTACCCATTTTTGGTTTCGGTCCTCTTTTTTGCCACCTTTATCATTCTATCCATCGCTACACGAAAAATGGCCGAAGGGTTGGTACTCAATCCGTTCGTGGCTGCCTGGTTACCCCTCTTTATCATGTTTGGGGTTGGACTTTTCTTAACTTACAAAGCTATGCGGGATTCTAAGTTATTTAACGTTGATCAACTAATCAGAAGATGGGGTGATCGTTTCCAAACCTGGTTTGAAAAACTGTAAGCCTTATTCCACATTATTAGTATAATACATAAGAAAATCGCCCAGGAACAAGAGGTTACAAATGTTAAAAATTGCCAAAATGTAATATAAGGCATACTATTTGCCCTGTAATTTATGGTATATGGTATAAAGTGGGGTAGTGGATAATTTAACGAGAATTCCTAAACAATAATAAATGAACCCTCCAGTTATTATTTAGATATCCGCTACCCTTTTTTTATTCAACCACTAATTAAAAACCCCCAAACATGCTCCTGCGTTTTTGTTATTATGTAATCATTGGTGTTTGTCTATTTGGAGGAAACCAGTTGGTTGCTGCCGATTATTATGTATCCAATGCCGGCAATGATGCACACACCGGTCTCGGTGCTTCGGCGCCTTTTCTAACATTACAAAAAGCTGCTGACGTCGTTGCTCCAGGAGATGTGGTCCATGTAGCCGCAGGGAATTACCAGGGATTTTATTTATCTACCTCCGGGACAGCCATGAATCCCATCATTTTTAGCGGCGGGCCAGGAGTAAAAATTTCCAGCAACAATAAAACGACTCCGGATGGCATAAATTTAGAAGGGGCCAGTTTTGTGGTCATCAGTAATTTTGAGGTTTTAAATGCGACCAGAGCAGGTATAAGGATTGTGCTTGCCGAGCACGTGGTGGTAAGGAATTGCCATACACATCACAATGGCCGTTGGGGCATATTTACAGGGTTTACCGATGATCTATTAATAGAAAATAATGAGTGTGCCTATTCGGGCGCCGAACACGGCATCTATGTGTCCAATTCCAGTGACCGGTCCATTATCCGCCATAATTTGGTACACCATAATGTGGCTTCCGGCATTCAAATTAACGCAGACGAAAGCCAGGGTGGGGACGGCATATCAACTGATGCTCAAATATACAACAACATTATTTGGGAAAATGGCACTGCCGGAGGTGCAGCCTTGAACTTGGATGGAGCACAAAATGCCCTGATATATAACAATTTACTTTATGAAAATCATGCTACCGGCATCGCATTGTTTGATGGTGATGCTGCTGGACCCTCCTCCAATGCACAAATTTACCACAACACCATTGTTCAGGCGAACAATGCCCGCTGGTGCATTTTGGCCTTGGGTGGATCAGCCGGCGCCCAAATCATCAATAACATCCTGATTAATCAACATGCCTTCCGGGGAGCCCTGAATATTGATGTATCCTCTTTAATTGGGTTGGTGAGCGATTACAACTTACTGACTCCAAGAATTACTTTAAACGACGGAAGTTCTGTGCTGACTATGAGCGCTTGGCAAACTTTGGGTCATGATCCCCATTCCATTGCAGCCACTAATTTAGCTGCCATCTTCGTCAACCCGACAACTAACGATTATCATTTAGCTAACCAATCTCCTGCTATTAAAAAGGGCCAGAGCGGATTGGGGTTTACTATTGATTTGGAAGGGAATAGCCGTTCGAGCAATGGGCAGGTGGATATCGGAGCATACGTTTTTAACGCCGCCTTGCCTGTGCAGCTCATTTCTTTTTCCGGTGAAGCACATCCTGATTATAATACCTTAATTTGGCAAGTGGCGTTGGTCTTTAATTTTTCCCATTATGAG
>JAYRWN010000181.1:0-7342 GCA_041917975.1 Saprospiraceae bacterium
AGAATTGAAAACCAGTCATGGAAGATATCCTCAAGTTTGATACCATTAGCCAGTATAATACATTTAACAAAAATGTAACCCTGCATCCGCTGGTCAGCGTGGTAGATTTGTCAAAAGCCGAACCCAGAAAGTTAAGGCGAATGAGCTATGCTTTCTACACTATTTTTTTAAAAGAAATCAAATGTGGTGACTTGCGCTATGGATGTAATTATTACGACTATGAAGCAGGGACACTTATTTTTTTGGCGCCAGGTCAGGTTATTGGTTCTAATGGCGATGACTATTATCAACCTCAAGGATTAGCCTTGGTGTTTCATCCTGACTTTATCCATGGGACTTCATTGAATCGCAACATGCATGATTACTCCTTTTTTTCTTATTCAGCCCATGAAGCCTTGCACCTTTCCGAACGGGAGCGGCAATTAATCCTCGATTGTTTTGCAAAAATAAGATTTGAACTGGAGCATGATGTAGACAAACATAGCAAAAAACTGATTATTACCACCATTGAATTATTTCTCAATTATTGTGTACGGTTTTACGATCGTCAGTTCATCACCCGCGATAATGCCAACAAAGGGATTCTGGAAAAATTTGAATCATTACTGCAGGGATTTTTTCTTTCGGATAAACCGCAACAGATCGGCTTACCATCCGTAGCATATTGTGCCCAGGAGTTGCACTTGTCTGCAAATTATTTCGGTGACCTGATCAAAAAAGAAACCGGGAAAACTGCGAGTGAATATATTCAACTCAAAGTGATCGATGTAGCCAAAGAAAAAATTTTCACTCCTCATAAGTCGGTTAGCGAAATCGCCTATGAGTTAGGCTTTAAGTACCCACAACACTTTACCCGTCTGTTCAAACAACACGTGGGATTGACCCCGCATTCTTACAGAAACTCGATAAATTAATTATTTTTATTGTCGATCTTTACGCCGCCTCCGCATGGTTAAACTATGGTTATGACCAACCAAGCCGCAACAGAAAATATGTAGTTTACGGGTGATCGCAAATATACCTTGCAAACCGGTGAAACTGGAGTAGGGTCTATTTGCTATTCATGAACAACAGTTCAGTTTCATGGCATCCCATATTAAACCAGTTTTGATTATTCCTTGCATCAATGCGCCTGATAGTTAATTTATACATGGATCAATTCATCATTTCCGTTAATTTTATAATCAACAAAATTAATGATGGTGCCAATATTTACCAAGTCAGCATGGATCATCAGGTGTTTTTATCTGTTTTTTTTCTGCAGTACAGCAGCAGCGTGCCAGCCATCTAACCATCTGCAAGGGAACCAACCCGGGGACAGGCTGTTGTTGGACTCCATCGAATTCAGATGGTGTCCGGCTGGTTCGTTTCAGATGGGTAGCCCAAATACAGAATTTGGTCACCGCAATGATGAACAGCTGAAGGAGGTAAGCTTATCCCGGGGATTTTGGTTGGGTGCTTATGAAGTCACTCAAAAACAGTGGCTGACCGTCATGGGCGATTTTCCTGATAAACCTCCGGCTGACCAATGGGGCCTGGGTCCGGATTATCCGCTGTATTGGGTGAATTATGCGGAAGCTTTGCGTTTTTGCCAACAACTCACGACAACCTGGCGGACAGCAGGTAAAATACCGGCCTCCTGGGAGGTTCATCTGCCTACGGAAGCACAGTGGGAATATGCCTGCCGTGCCGGAACTTCCACGCCCACCAGTTTTGGTGATTCCTTGATTGTTGCTCAGGCTAATTTTCTGAACGGCGTGCAGGCTGTCGGCAAAGCGACGCCGGCTGGAGGTTATCCACCCAATGCCTGGGGCTTGTACGATATGCATGGCAACGTCTTTGAATGGTGCCGCGACTGGTATCACCATGCTCTGCCGGGCGGTGAAGACCCGGACTTATCCCAACGTCCGGGCACTCAAAATCGTGATGGCACTTTTTCCCGCGTCCGCCGTGGCGGAGCCTGGAATGATCCCTGGATCTACTGCCGTTCAGCTTTCCGCTTGCGTTATGAACCGGAGCGGCGCTCAGATCACATTGGTTTTCGGATCGCGCTGGTCAGAATGAATTAATTTTGAATTTATTTGCCAGTAAACTTACCTGATAATGAAGGATCCACTCATTGTTTATTTTGAACATTATTTACCTTTTACCACGGAAGAAAAAACTCTGATCAAATCAAAATTTACTGAACATATTGTCAAACGAAGAGAAAATATTTTGCAGGAAGGAATCATATGCCATTACTATTCTTTTATTGTTAAAGGTTGCTTTAGGATGTATGGGGTTGCCGATGACGGTACTGAACATAACATCCAGTTCGCCGCCGAAAATGATTGGATCATGGATATTGGCAGTTTTCATACCCAAAAAAGGAGTCAATTAAATATCAAAGCACTTGAGCCTTCAGTTATTTTAAAGGTCGAACAACAGGATTTGTATTTACTATACCGCAGTATTCCTAAACTTGACCGCATTTTTAAAGTCATTATCGAGAATAAATACGTGGAATTACAAAATCATGTCTTGCAAAACATCAGTTCCACGGCCCAAAAACGTTATGTAAATTTTTTAGAACAATACCCCCGGCTTTCATCACGCTTACCGAGTGCCTAGATTGCGTCTTATTTGGGCATCACGCCTGAATTTTTAAGCAAAGTACGCAAAATCCTATCACAGAAATAACGTATTTCTTAATCTAGGTTAAGGGTCATCCTGATACAATGGCGCCAACTTTGCGGTATTATTCAACATTATAAATATTATAAATATTAATCGTTATGAATATCGAGCGTATATCAATCCTTTGAGTTTACCTCATCTTTTCTTTCCAAAAATGTCTACATCATGAAATATTTTTATCTCATTCTGATTTTAATCGTATACTACAATTGCAGTTTTAGCCAAAAGCTAAAATTAGGCAAACAAACTTTTGAATTGCATAATGTAACCGGCGAGATTATCAAATTTCAAGGTAAAAAGGTGTTAAAAATTGAACGTGATTTAAATGCCATACCTTTTGATGTCAATAATATTGAAGCGACGGTTGATGAACCACATTATGCCCGCCTCCTTGGTTTAGATGACTTTGAAAATGGGGTTATTGAAGTAAAAATGTTTAGTCAAATTCAAAACCCTTCTCCTTTTCAAGGGGCTGCCGGATTTATAGGTGTTTTTTTTCGAGTAAAAGAGGATAACTCAGCGTTCGAGTCTATTTATCTTCGACCAAAAGTAGGCCGGGCCAGCAACCAGATGTTTCGAAATCATGCCGTACAATATTTCTCTTATCCACATGCTAAATTTGATACTTTACGAAAATCGAACCCGGTAAAATATGAAGGATCGGCTCCAGTTGCCCTAAATGAATGGATCACCATGCGTATAGAAGTGAATGGCGGAACTGCCGAAATGTTTATAAATAACCTGAAGTATTCCTCATTTATTGTTGACCAACTTTTGGGGAAAACAAAAAAGGGGAGCGTTGGCCTTTATGTGGATATAGGCACCATAGGGTATTTTAGGGATTTGAAAGTAACTAAAAAACCCTTGCGGGTCGACCAATCCCCGGGCGAAAAAATGAATGAAATTTAATGATTAAAATTCAGGAGTAATAAACCGACTATGTACTTATAATTACTTCTTATTTCTGCTTGGCTCCGATGGTTGGAGAATTAAACCGAAGTATTGCTAATTCCGGTAGCATTATCGGGTGAGGCGGTAGAATAAATTTCGATCCTGTAATTAAATTTATCAATTAGTCAATCACTCTTCATGACTAATTAATTTTACCTTGCTGTGCGAGTAAATTAAACAAATCGCTTCACCGCCATGCTGCAACCGGTGTATTTATATATGTGTCTGATCATAAGTCTGGTCATGACTAGCTCCGCGCCAGCAGCCGGGGAAATAAAAGCTATTGCACACCCATCCTTGAGCGACACTACCCAACGCTGGCATGGTTATGACTATCTGGAATTTACATTTGACGGTGTATCGGCCAAGATAGCTTTTCCCCTCAATCCGGCCAAGGAAAGGCCCTGGATCTGGCGCACCCAATTTTGGGATCATCAACCGCAAACCGATCTGGCATTATTGGCTCGGGGATTTTTTGTGGTTTATGTGGATTTGGTCGATTTATATGGCAGCCCGGTTGCCGTTAGCCGGGCCAACCGGTTTTATGACTTTTTAGTGCGCAATTTTGCACTTAATCCAAAGGTTACCCTGGAAGGTTTTAGTCGGGGCGGACTGGACGCCCTAAATTGGGCTATAGCCAACCCAACCAAAGTGGCTTGTCTTTACCTCGACGCCCCGGTTTGCGATATTAAAAGCTGGCCGGGAGGATTGGGTCAGGGCCAGGGCTCTCGGGAAGACTGGCGCAAATGTTTACGGATTTATGGCCTGGATTCCAGCTCTGTTTTAACCTTTCAGGGCACAACGGTACATCAAGCCGGTATTCTGGCTAAGGCTCAAATCCCTATACTCAGCGTTTGCGGCGATGCAGATGATATAGTGCCTCTGGTTGAGAACACCTATGCGTTAGCGAATAAAATGCGTGAAGCCGGTGGGGATATACAGATAATAATTAAAAAAGGTGTCGGTCACCATCCCCACAGCCTGGCCGACCCTCAACCTATTGTGGATTTTATTCTTACCCACACTCTTTTAAAAGAAAAAAAATAGTCTTTGGTAGACATCTTTTAAATATGAAAGTTTTTATGGTTTAGGGACACCGCATCGTGTTTTGTCTTATTTTTCGAGGGTAGATTGAAGATATCTCTCTGTAAAGATGCTTAAGAATAATTCAAGGACAAAATAAAGATCAAATGAAAAACCATCCCTGGAGCCGCAGAAAACTGCTAAAAACCTTAGGCGCAGCCTCTTTGGCCGGTGCCGGCATTCCCCCCATAGAGAATCCCGCTTTTGGCTTTTCACCTGCCGTAGAGGGAATCACTCCGAAACACACCAAGCCTATTTCGGTCATTGTCATCGGGGCTGGCAGCAGGGGCTGGGGTGCTTATAGTTCCTATGGCTTAAAATTTCCGGGAGAATTACAGGTGGTGGGGGTCGCTGAACCCATTCCATACCGGCGCGAAAGAATAGCGCAGGCTTTTAACATCCCCCAAGCGAATCAATTTGAAACCTGGGAACAGGTTTTTGAGCGTCCCAAATTTGCCGATGCTTTGTTTGTGACTACCCCTGACCATTTACATTACGGTCCGGCCATGGCCGGCCTGTCTGCCGGTTATCACCTGCTGCTCGAAAAGGTGATCGCTCAAAGTTGGCGGGAATGCAATGATATCCTGGACCTGACCACGAAAAAAAATGCCATTGTGGCGGTGTGCCATGTCCTGCGTTACAATCCTTATTGGCGCAAATTGAAAGAGGTGGTGGACTCCGGATTTATTGGGGACATCGTCAGCATTCAACAACTTGAACCGGTGGAACACATCCATATGTCTCATTCATTCGTGCGGGGTAACTGGGGTAACACCACCAAATCCAACCCTATGATACTCTCCAAATCCTGCCACGATACGGATATTCTGCGCTGGATTATTGGCAAACCCTGCCAGAAAGTAGCCTCATTTGGTTCACTCAAATATTTCCATTCTGACTATGCTCCGGCCGGTTCTACGGCGCGTTGCACCGGTGGCTGTGCTGTGGAACGGGAATGTGCCTACTCCGCCAAAAAACTTTATCTGGAGCAACGGATTTGGTTACAGCATCTGAACCTTGAAACCGTTTCTCCCGAAACCATCCTGCGTGAGCTAAACACCGGACCGTATGGCCGCTGTGTATACCGCTGCGACAATGATGTGGTGGACCACCAGATAACCAATTTTGAATTTGCAGGGGGTATCACTGCCTCATTTTCCATGGAAGCCATGTCGCACTATGCCGGCCGGAGGACCAACATCTTCGGCACCCATGGAGACCTGGTGGGTGATGAACAGGCCATGACCATGACCCAATTCGCCACCGGAAAACAAGAAAAATGGGATATGTCCATGACCGCAAATTATCAAGCCGGTCATGGCGGAGGCGATCATGGTTTGGTACATGATTTTGTGGCCGCGGTCCGGGCCAATGATCCCGCGCTACTCTCCTCCACCATCGAGGTGTCGATGGCCAGCCACTTCATGGGTTTTCAAGCGGAAGAAAGCCGCCGGAAAGGCACTGTAGCGGCCGTGAATATGTGACATAACCAATAGCCCGTTATATGGCTGTTCAAAAAACCAAACTCACCGGCCAGGACTCGCGGTCGATACCCGGCAAAACCGTCACTCTACAATCATATATTTTATATTTTTGCGCCCCATGAATTTTTTGAATAAACTGCTTTTTTTGTTGGTGCCTGTGCTGTCGCACCTGCCGGTCAAAGGGTTATACGCCCTGGCAGATTTTATTCAGTTCCTGATGTATTATGTGGTCAAATACAGAAAAAGCGTGGTGTTTGACAATTTAAAAAAATCCTTTCCGGAAAAAACGGAGCAAGAGATACGCACCATTGCAAAACAATTTTACAGAAATTTTGCAGATATCATCGTTGAACAATTGCGCCTTCGGACCATGACTCATGAAGAGGCTTTAAATGTCGTTCATTTCGACAATTATGCCTTGTTGGAAAAATATTTTAACGAAGGGAAAAACGTTATTGCCGTAGCTGGCCATACTGGCAATTGGGAGTGGCTAGGAGCCATGGCCCTGGTGGAGCACACCCCCTTCAGAGTTATTGTGGCTGCAAAACCTCAAACCAATAAAGGATTTAGTAATTACATTTTTAATATTCGTAAACGTTTTGGTGCTGAAGTAATTAGCTTTAAACATACCTTTAAAGCAGTTTTAAAAAAAACAGATAAACCAACCATTACCTTATTAGTTGCTGATCAATCGCCTACTAAACAAAGTATTGAATTTTGGACGCCTTTTCTGCATCGGGAAACACCGGTATTTTTAGGGCCTGAAAAAATGGCCGTTTATTTAAACTGCCCCGTAGTATATATTAATTCGCAGCGTATAAAACGAGGGCAATATAACCTGGAGGTCATCCCGATTTGTGAGCATCCCCGTTTGTTACCTGAATATGAGATCACCAAAATACATGTTAAACTCCTGGAACAAGCCATCCACAAGCATCCGGATAACTGGCTATGGAGTCATAAGCGCTGGAAACACAAAAAAAACGAAGCGCGAATAAATGCATAATTTACGATAATTGAAATGATTGCATGCATCCCAAAATAGTCATATTAAAATAAAAAATTGTAATTATTAAATAAAAATACCTTGCTTTATGCCAGGTAAAAAACTGTTAGTTATTATTTTATTAATGCACCGCTTAAGA
>JAYRWN010000182.1:0-5990 GCA_041917975.1 Saprospiraceae bacterium
AATTATGAATTATGAATTATGAATTATGAATTATGAATTATGAATTATGAATTATGAATTATGAATTATGAATTATGAATTATGAATTATGAATATTTAGTAGTCAGTATTAGTCCCAATATAATGTTAACCAAAAATTTATTGTCATATCGACCGCAGCGGAGATATCCATATTAATTAATAATTAATAGATTAGAAAATGAATCTAATATTATTTAATGTTTGTAATTACCTTGAATATAAAATTATGGCATTTGTTAGCAAAATATCATTTGGTCATTCCGACCGTAGCGGAGGAATCTCTGACTGGCACAAAATAGATTTCTCCATTCGTGATACATAGTCTATTCTATTTTAATTGAGTATAAGATGAAGGATACGATTCTTATAAAACTTTCGTTCGACTCAGTCGAAAAGACATTAGTTATTTTTTATCCTGTTGATTCCGGCTGGTTCGGCTTAGGGAATGAAGGAGTTATAGCGGGAAATAAAATAAATAAATGAATCAACTGAAATGAAATCAAAAATAAATATTGCCAATGCCCCGTGCAGTTGGGGTGTGCTCGAGTTCGACCTGGAAGGCGAATCTTTGGGTTACGCCCAGGTTTTAGATGAAATAGCTGAAACCGGTTATGCCGGTACTGAATTGGGTGATTGGGGATTTATGCCCACTGAACCCCAAGAATTGCAGCGGCAAATTCATCAGAGGCAGCTCACCCTATTGGGGGCTTTTGTTCCCGTAGCCCTGTTGCATCAGGACCGGTGGGCTGAAGGTGCAGCCAGAGCAGTCAAAACGGCCGGTCTTATGCATGACGCCGGTTATCCGGACGCCTTTATCGTGTTGGCTGATGAAAACGGCAGTGTACCTGAGCGCACCAAACATGCCGGGCGCATTACCGCCAGTCAAATGCTTGACCCTGAACAATACCTCACCATAGCCCGTGGCGCCGAAACGGTAGCCCGTGCGGTTAAAGAAGCTTATGGCATGCGTACCGTGATTCATCACCATGGGGCCGGTTATATCGAAACACCGAAAGAAATAGACCTGCTGCTCCAACACACCGATCCGTCTCTGGTGGGCTTATGCTTTGATACCGGGCATTACAGACTCGGCGGAGGCCAGGATGTCGTCGGGTTTATGCGCCGCCATTATGACCGCATTTGGCATGTGCATTTTAAAGATTTTAGCCCCACACTAGCTCAAAAAGCTGCGGAACAACAATGGGATTATTTTCAAGCTGTACAAAACGGTATTTTTTGTGAATTAGGACAAGGTGATGTACCATTTGCTGCAGTGAAGGATTTATTAATTCAGCAAAATTATTCCGGGTGGATCGTGGTAGAACAGGATGTCTTGCCGGGCATGGGAAAACCTAAATTATGTGCTTTAAATAACCGCCGTTATTTAAATAATATCGGCCTATAATAAATAACTCGCTGAATTAATTTTAACTAAAAACTGAAAACCTCCATGAAAAAAATAAACATTGCCATTCTGGGTATTGGCCGTATTGGAAAAATTCATCTTAATAATCTGACGCGTCATTTTCCCCAAGTGGAGGTAGTGGCTGTAGCCGACCCGCAAATTGAAGCAGAGAAATTCAAACAAGAGTTTCCTCAAATCATTTTCTCCACGCAGGCAGAAGAAGTGTTAAACCTACCCCAGGTGGATGCAGTGGCGATTTGTACCCCCACCAGTTCGCATGCCAAACTCATCGATTTATGCATCCAACATGGCAAACATATATTTTGTGAAAAACCGGTAGACCTTTCTTTGTCCCGCACCGCAGAATTGGTGCAAAAAGCTAACACGGCCGGTATAAAAATGATGCTGGGATTCAACCGTCGATTTGATCCGGATTTTTTACAAGCCAGAAAGAGTGTTTTGGCCGGACGTATCGGTAAAATTCAGATCGTCAAAATTACCAGCCGCGACCCGGGATTGCCTCCCCTGGATTATATAAAAAATTCCGGGGGCCTATTTATGGATATGGCCATTCATGATTTTGACATGGCCCGCTATATCATGGGCAAAGAAGTGGTAGAAGTGTATGCGCGGGGTCTGGTGTTGGTGGACCCGCAAGTGGGTGAAGCCGGCGATATCGACACGGCATTAACGACCCTTATTTTCGAAGATGGCTCTTACGCTGTCATTGATAACAGCCGAAAAGCCTCCTATGGCTATGATCAGCGCCTGGAGATCTTTGGTGATCTGGGGATGATCCAGGTGGAAAATAATCAACACCATCGAAACATCATCTCCGATGCACAGGGCATCCACCACGCTCTACCGCTGGACTTTTTTATGGACCGTTATACCGCTTCCTACTTAAATGAAATGCACTATTTTACACAGGCGCTCATGCACGACACGCCTCTTCCGGCGAGCGGTGAAGACGGCTTAAAAGCAACCATTGTTGCCGTCGCGGCCAAAAAATCGGTGGAAGAGAAACGCCCGGTCAAAATCAGTGAAGTTACTGCAGGATTGTAATTGGTCGGTGAGAGAATTACCGTGTATTTGTGTATTTGTTTATTTGTGTATAGAAGTTGGCCGTTAGCTTATTGGTAATTCAATGTGTATTTGTTTATTTGTTTATTTGTGTATAGGAGTTGGCCGTTAGCGGTTGGCTTTTGGAAAATAAAGAAAATCCTCTGTGAGCTTTGCGGGCTTTGTGAGAAAAAAATAACCAATTGATAAATAGCGTGGAGTTGGCGGTTAGCGGTTGGTCCTTGGTCATTCAATGTGTATTTGTTTATTTGTTTATTTGTGTATCGGAGTTGGCCGTTAGCCATAGGCCCTTGGAAAATAAAAGAAAATCCTCTGCGTTTTCTATGGTACTTCAAAGGAAAAATGATAATTTTTTTGATACATAACATCATTTTTTACGAGGGCATAAATTCGGTGAATAATTTTGTTACGGACTGCATTGAGTACACACATTTTATTTTTACCTTCAGCTACTTTCCTTTGATAGTAATTTCTTAACTCTTCATTGACTTTTATGGCAGCCATGGCACAAAGGTGTAACAGAGTTTTTAGTTTTTTATTAGCTTTATGTGACACCTTAGGTCGACCTCTTATGGATGAACCGGAAGAGTTGTTAAAGGGAGCTACACCTGCCTGACAGGCGAATTTTCTTGGATCGGAGATATCCTTAAACTCATTAGAGTGGATAATCACATTATTAGCTGTTTGAGTGCCTACCCCCGGTATTGAAGTGATTTGGATAGAAATTTTATTCAAGTACTCATCGGTATGAATAAGCTGTTCAATCTGGTGATCAACACCGGCAATATCTTTTTCAATAGCTAATATTGAAGCATGGCAGTTTTTCTTCAAGGCCTTCCAGTCTTCCAACTCCATGAACTGTTTTCCTTCTTTTAAGGGAGTTCGTAATTGGTTTAGTGTTTTGACCAAACGGTCGCGTAAAGTGTTTAGGTGTTTTAATTTAACAATAACCTGGCGAGGCGGCTGCCATAGACACAGTTGGGTGTGGCTCCGCTGTGATGTGCTAAGCAGCACATCCATAGGCATCAAATTTTTTCCAAAATTGTCTCCAATAATTTGATAAAATTAATCCTCGGGCCATTAAAATATTGTCTACGGAAAGCCGGGTCCAGCGCATTCCAGGGCCACCCATTCTTATTTTAACCATGGATTTACAGGCTGATTCAGTTACTCCTGATCCTATTGGCCATAGTTGATTCTGATAGGATTTATACTTCATTTTGTCTTTATATTTTCTGAAATAGTTTATGCATATTAACCCGTCCTCATTGGCTTTTTTTCCCTTTAGGTCTTTATAAATGTCCGTCATGGCACGGATACAGAGGTCTGCTCCTTGAAGATTATTTTTTAATAGCCTTCTGTGTCGTTTAAACCAGGCCTGTTGGCTATCATTTTTTATGCAAGTAATTGCAAATTTTTCCAGATATTGTAATGCGTGATAATAATCTAGGATTTGAACGTCCGTCCTTGGTATGAGATAATTCCAATTATCTATGGCTCCATCTGCTATGCCTATCTTCTTTGTTAGCGGATATTTTTCTTTATACTCTTCTAGCATTTTATTAAATATATGATCATAGGTCATTTTTCCTTTTTCCGGGGCACACCCCATATATAGGGTGTGTTTTCTCTTCCCTTCTTCATCATACACGGCCAATGTTCCAACCATCACTTCACTCCATCCTTCTCCTTTGATATTCACCCGGGTACCATCTCGTCCTGCCGCTATTATTTTTACCTGCTGCTCTCCCACCTTATTGTCATAGTGCCATATCGTTTCTTTTTCGACCATAATTTCTCCGACTTTCGCACCAATCTTTTGGATATACTTTTTACTAATCACCCGTCCATGATTCTCTCTTAAATCTCTGGCTACCGTATCTCCAGATTGCATGGCGTATTTAAAACTTACCATTTTGGCAAATTTGGGGGTAGCTGTATCCACCATCCTTCCATTTCTTTCCAGTGGAACATAAACTTTGCCTCCTGCACTGTACTGATAGATGTGTCGCCTTACTTCACACCGCCCATACGGACTTTCATAGTTTTTTTTACCAAGCCTTTACTCGTTAACTTCTTTCCTCCTATTAACAGTGGGCTTCCATCTGTGTCAAACTTCTCTATGGCTAATCTCGTCGCTTTTACCCCAGCAGCATTGATACACCTCTCAATCGCCTCCTCCATACTTAATAAACTCCCTTCCAGCTTAAACTTGAGCTCCATGGTAACCTCATTACCTTCAATCTTCTTAATTGTTGTTTTCATACCTAAAGTCTTTTGTGTTAATCTTCAGGTCTATTTTACTAGGTCGGTACTACAAATATATACTTTTTGTTAATATCTTACATCACAGCGGAGCCACACCCACACAGTTTATCTGAAAAACGGTCAGCATACTCGGCTATTCGCCGTGCATCTACCTCATCATTCTTTCCTCTTTGCAGGCCAAGGGAAAGTTTGATATGAGCACCTGAAACAATGCAAATATTACCATTCTGGCTCTGAAGCACCTTCAACAGATGATGGTTATAGATGCCGGTATGTTCCAAACAAATCACAGCATGATCTAATGAAAAATCAATCAGAGCACACAATGTTTTGATAAATTTTTTAACACCAACCACGCTATTAGCACATTCATGCTCTAGAACAATCTCTTTTTGATACCTCACAGCAAAGTTTAACTTATTCTTGGAGGTGTCACAACCGATGAAAAATTGGTAAGTCATATTTAAAATTAATAAATTTGTAAACGGAGCTACTTCAAAGCACTCTCAAGACCTTAATATTGGGTTTTTCCCGATTTTCTATTTGAAGCTTGCTTTGAAAACACAGGAGATGGATTAAAACGCAAAATAGTCTTTATTTACTTGGTCTTTGCCTAATTCCCCATCTCCTGCGCTCCATTAAGTTATCAACATATTCATGTTAATTTAACAAAAGAAAAAAGTAACAAAAAAGAAAATTATACATAGTAATAATGATAATATGTTAATTTTTATTACTTCCTCAAATCTAAAGGATCTTTGCGGGCTTAGCGAGAAAAAAAATACCAATTGTTAAATAGTCAGGAGTTGGCCGTTAGCCATAGGCCCTTGGTCATTCAATGTGTATTTGTGTATTTGTTTATTTGTGTATGGAAGTTGGCGGTTAGCTTATTGGTCATTCAATGTGTATTTGTTTATTTGTGTATTTGTGTATAGAAGTTGGCCGTTAGCCATGGGTTAATAAAGAAAATCCTCTGTGATCTTTGCGGGCTTTGCTAGAAATAAAATAACCAATTGTTAAATAAAGAAAATCCTCTGTGAACTTTGCGGGCTTTGCTAGAAATAAAATAACCAATTGTTAAATAGGCAGGAGTTGGTGGTTAGCCATAGGCCCTTGGTCATTCAATGTGTATTTGTGTATTTGTTTATTTGTGTATGGAAGTTGGCGGTTAATTTATTGGTCATTCAATGTGTATTGGTTTAGAAAATCCTCT
>JAYRWN010000183.1:0-20811 GCA_041917975.1 Saprospiraceae bacterium
CAAGCTTCATATACTCTTACTATCAATGAATCGGTTCCACAATTATAAACATCAATGGAATCAGAAAAGACCCAACAATTGATCCAATCTTCGACGAATTTATTCACCTCATCTTTATGAAAATAAAAGCGGTCTCCTAAACACTCATGGAAGCGGTCATGCCAATAATTACGATAATATTCCACACTATCCATATGTGCTACGGCATGAACAACTTTTGTACAGCAGTTATCATATGAACCGTCGCCAAAATCAACTGCGGCCAGCCGGGCCCAACATTTATCCGGATCCAATGTGACGACGGTGTGGCGATCGCATACCGGCGTAGGTGGCGTTAAATCACTTACCCAAATACATTGTTCAGCCAGGGTAGTATTCCAGCAGGGATCCATAATCACCCATTTAAGATAATATTTACCGGCGGGAATATAAATATGAGCTGATTCGTTGTGTTTTAAACCTCCTGTTTGAACCAGCGTTTTGCCAGGATGAGTTGGATCTGAATAGACTAATTCGTAAGTAAACTGAAAACCATCCAGTCCATCTTCATTACCCTTAAGTGCACAATCATTTAAAACTGTCGGAGGTGTAATGCTTAATCCAGCCTTGCAATGGTGAGGTTCTACATACGCGGCGATTTTATCGGGGTATTGAACTACAGGTCCATCATGGTCCATGATTTTAAACCACTGCACGCACTGGGTATCAAGTTTGGTGCACCAGTCGTAAATCAGCCAGGTACGCCTGATCTTATACGAATTGCCACATATCGGGAACTTCATGTCCTCGTATTTGTAGGTAATGTTGCACTTTCCATGGGTATTAAAGACATCAGCATGATCCAAATAGATGGTATCTCTTGGCTTGCCGGGAATCTGATAATAAATACCGGGTGCCGGAAAGGCGTGGGTATAGTTACTCTTGGGCGTGGTGGAGTACTCCGTAGGATAAGGATGTAAATAACCATCTTGTTCGTAAAAACGGCTGGACAGAGAATATCTTTTACAGAACCATCTGATTCCAGCACAGTGGCGCTGCAGTTAATGGCTGTGTCCACCGGACAATACAGGCTGTCCGCACGTAATTTCCAAAGCCAAATGGTATCTTTAAATGTACCGGAATTATTCCATAAATCAGCTACCCGGAATTCCCGGAGAACGCGGCCAATAAAATTTGGGTAAGTCACATTATCACATCCGAAATCCTCATAACGTTTACTTAAGAATTGAACTTTAGAATTCGTCAGGTTATATCGTAAATCACATCCCTGAGCGGCTAACATGATGGCATCTTCATACCGGTCATCCAAGCAAGGAAGGGTATCGCTGGTCTTAATCTGCACTCTGGGTGGATATTTATCCTCAATTAAAACATACCCCCAACATGAATTTTGAGTTTCGTTGTCCATCACTTTATAAACCAGTCGTTGTCCAATCAAATCAAACCCTACTTTGTTCGGGGCATAAGTGGTCTTTTGCGCAGGGTAAGGATAACTGAGGACAACACTGAAGCGGTTCTGATCAAAGGGAATATCACATGAGGTGACCACATCAGAGGCCAACAACGTACGGGTACACATTCCGTTAAGAGAAATATGGACTTGATCAATACAGGATAGGTGGCACTCCCTATCAATGTGATTCATAGAGACTGTAAACGGGAATGTACCTAAATCGGTGGATAATAAAAGCACCACCACAGTCAGCCCACCATCCAAAGCCGTACTGGTTATTTCCTTTAGTTTTAGGTTAGTAAAATTAGAACCGTGTTTGTAACTATCGAAAAGCACCTCAGCATCATCCATACCTAACCCATCAGTCACTGTGCCATCTGGCGTACATGAACTGCTGTTCATAGGCATATCCACCAGGCCGTTGAGGATAATTAAACGTCCGGTGACTACTTTGTCATTGGGATAACCAATAGAGAAACCGTCCTTAAACTTGAGGACTACTGCTTCATTGGAAGCTCCGGGTTTGAGGTAGGTGATGGATTCACAATGGTAGCGACCTAACTGCACCCCACTGTTAAATTTATCCTGACAGTTACCAAAAATAAAACTTGCTGATACTTCATCATTTTCATGAACGACCAGGGTTTTATAACTACATAATTCTGCCAGGGGATAATTTCCGGCGTAAGAGCTGATTAATGGGGCTATAGAGAAGAGGGCAAGTACTAAATACCTGCAATTTTGTGTAAATTTCGTCAAGCTCATGAGATAAAATTGTCGTTTTTATACCTGGTTTTGGAGTAGGCATACCATACCCGTAGGCACCTTACTTAATAACAAAAGTACGTCGCTCAGGTAAAGGAAAATTACCGTGATTACGGTATTAATTGAATGAACATTGCGCATAATGCAAAGTTCCTTGAAGATGAAGCAATAGCTTCTAAGATAAATTCATCATATGTATAGCTAAAATGTTAAAACTTACGCTACTTTTTAGCTCTGAAAATATGTTTTATATAAGTATTTGTAATTTAAAATACGCTGAATAATAAGAGGTAAGCTTCGTAATTATATATTATTAGTTTGTATGTAACCGGTCTCCTCATTAAAAAATTTATTTATTTCATTATCCAATTATCAACTAACGTGAAATATTCATCATTATCATGTAAGTATAAACATAAATTTATCAACACCTTAATAATCATTATTTTATGCATAAATCGCAGTTTAATATTATGTAAGTCATGTATATTTTGTTGAAATAATTTATATAAAAACACATAAACAATAATATGAATATATAAAACTCTGTAATTTAAATAATTCAAAATGATATGCTCTCCTTATCGGGGAATTTGATTTTTAATGCGTAATCCTGAAGAAAATTGAGTTTAGATAAATATGAAGAAGTACAGAGAGCTCTTAACCTTTTAGGCTGTACTTCAACATTCTAGTACCTTATTAATAAAATTTTGACCATTTTTTTAGAAATAATAATTGAGACACTCATTTGACCTTGTGGTCATTTTTGAGAAATTTATTTCCAATGTACAATCACTCTTTTGGCTTTATAATAATAACGTTTATAAACTAAACAAAGGCCTGAAGAAATCTTCAAGCCTTTGAAACTTTAAATATATGTATTAACCAAACCTAATCGATCAAAATCATTTTACGGGTAGCTGACGCTTTCTTATTATCGATAGTGTAATACAAAACTCCCTGAGGAAGAGCTATATCGCGACGATTCAATTTTATTTCATGATACCCTTTCGAATAGGTGCCTTCATACAATTTTATCACCTTGCCATGAATGTCCATGATCTTAATAGTTGCTTCACTTCGCTCAGGTAAGGTAAATCCAATGGCGGTTTCGTCTGCAAAAGGATTGGGAGTGTTTTGAAACAAAGACAAACCTGAGGTCGTCAGAATTCCACCAGGTGCTACATACTTCAGAACTAACGGGTTATTTTGGCCAAAACGATAACTCTCTGCGGGAGTTACTGTGCTGGTCAATTGTAACATTTTTGATAATTGTCCAGCTTTCTCTGCCACCACGGTCGCGCTAAAGAGAGGCGTACCGTCGTTTAGGTCCAACATGACCGGCTGGCTCCAACTGCTGGTAAGCAGCTGGTGGCTTTGACGCGGCCACCCAAAATGTTCGGTTTGAACATCCAAACCCAAACCGGCCAGATTATTAATAACCAGTCCCTCGCCTTCCAGCGTAAATTGATACCCCTGGATGCCATAAAAATCTTTGGCATAAAATTTAATCTGCACTGGTTCACCGGCGGGGATAAACTGATCTTCCACCTGCATGATCAGAGGTTGATATTCCCTGATCTCTATGCTATTAAGTTTGCTGGAATTAGGAATTGCTGTCAGATTTAAGTCTCCGATTTTTACTCCGATAAAATCCACTTTTACCTCCGTTTGTTCCATAGATGGCATCTTATAGGGCTCAGGAAAATCAAAGGGTGCAGCAGGGTTGGCAAAAATAAAACTCTTGAGAATAAACTTCCAGCTCGTATTCTTCTTAAATCCTTCATCAATACCCAGCACCAAACGCCGCAGGGTCACAATGTCTACTGCTGACAATTGATGGTTATTATCCACATCTCCGGCGATGATTTTATATGGTGAATTTAATGCTTCTACGCCTAAAACATGCTTTTGCAAGTGTACAATATCCAGGGTAGAAATACCGTTTACATGATCATCATTGCGCTGCACAGCCATGCTGTAAAGATGATTCTTGGGAAGATTAGCGATCACATATTTTCCGTCCACACCAGTAACCATAGTATTAAGTGTGGAGGTGTTTTCTTTCATGGTTACCTCCGCAAATTCTACAGCATCGTTTAATTCAGTTTTGATTTCACCAAGCACCATGGACGTACTGATATCGGTACACCCGCTGGTACCTTGCTGAATTAATAAAGTTGCCTCACAGAAATCGGCATTTCCAGAAGCATCCCACACCCAGATTTGTATCTTGTTTTCGCCCAAATCTTCACAAGTAAATACCCGTTTTGAACTACCTTGAGATGGATCATAGTCCGGATCATCTTCCGGAGCTACTTCCGAAAAGGTGAACCTCAGCTTATCTTCCACACAATTATCAAAACTGCCGGCATCAAGATCTTTAGCCCAGACATCCAGGCTTCCGCTGATCGACATAAGTACAGTGGCAATTCCACTATAACAATACGGGGTAGGCGCTTTAGAGTCCTTTACGACCAGTGTTGTTTCGCAATTGGATTCATTTCCACAGCGATCCGAGGCATAAAGGACTACCGTGTACTGACCAGGAGCTAAGTCTACCGTCATAATGTTACCATTACCTTTCAGGTTGGTCCCTTTGATGCTCCAGCGATATTTTAGGTGATCTTCGGGTGTACAAGCATCGGTAGCCTTACCCAAATCACGTTCAACAGTTAATTTGTTACAATCAACACCAGTAATCTGACCAACTTCCAGTTCATTACAGGCGATTTCAGGAGCCTTATCATCTTTAATACGGATGATCTGAATATAAGTCATGTAGCCATCGCCATCATCTTTCAGACAGCGGTAGACGCAAGAGCGCTGTTCACCGGCGGTTTCCCGATCATCCACGATCACATCCGGGGCATGAAGTTTTGTGTCCGGATTATAGATACACCAGTCCACAATTGTCCACACTCTGATTATTTTACGACACGTGCCTTCTTCACTAGTCACTATGCCGAAATCCTGATCTTCATAATGTATGCCGATCAATTCGCAATCATCATCGCTGATAAAAGGCGTTCCGGCAAACTCACCAAATGCAGCATCAATATCATTAGGGGTTAATCCTGCGGATTCAGAACAATCCACTACCAGGTCTTTGGGAAAGCACACTTCGAAATCTGACCGGCCTTTGATAGTTAATTTCTGGTAACAATAGGTGCTGCGCCCAGGCTCACATTGTTCGGTAACCTTCCAAGTCCTGGTCACCGTACCCACACCGCATTCGTTTAATTTTTCCTCATCCTCATGAAAGATATCATATCCACTACATTCTATTACATCCACATCTTCATCATCACCCAGGTAGTCTGAGGCATGAATGCGTGTGCCTGTATCGTATTGATCCAACAATAACCATAGGCGACAATAAATGGGCTGCCAGTCACCTTCAATATTTTTATACCCTTCACCACAACCTGAATAATTATGTGCAGGCGGAGCACTGTAGTACCCTTGCGCATGCCCATATTTGTCCAGAACAGGACCGGATTTATAGCACCATTCGCGGGTTAAATCACCAGTAGTGGAGCCACCGGTTGCTGTGTGCCAAGCCTCTGCGGTAGAATTATCTAAGGCACATCCATTGCTGTGGTCATCAGACTCATCACAGATTTTCCAGGCATCATTTGCTTCATTAAAATATACGCTATCCCGGCCTACCTGAATATATCCCGCATAAGGTACACCATCACAGTAGACGGTGACGTCAGCCGGAGCCGAACACACCGGAGCTACTTTATCTTGTTTTTCAATTTCAACCATGCATTCATTCCAGCGCACCGGCCAAGCGTACCGAAGGTCAGCTATAACCCGCAGGAAATCCCTGGTTTCTCTATCCACTCGACCTTCATAATTCTTCCAGTCTTCATCTGTAGGTGTAGGATCACATGCCGCCGTTTCAAAAGTCCAGGAGGCATGGTTCCGGTAAGGTCCATGCTCACTACTCACTTCCTGTGTCCCTGAACAAACATTGGATTTCCGATATACGCCATCATAATCATCATCATCTTTATAAACGCACCAGTTGGCATAAGGCACATCCCAGCCAACATTAAATCTATCGTTACATGTGTAATCGCAAAATAAACCAACGCGTGGAACATCCACATACTGGTCTCTTATCTGATCATAATTCCAATGGAACCATCCGGCATAATTGTCACTTAAATTGTACCAGTACCACTGATGTTTCGACCCTTTAAAGATGTGCGGATCGTAATGCGGCGCACCACAAACCTCATACACACGCATCACTACCATTTGTGGGCCACACCCAGTAACATCAATGTAATCACTGAACACGAAACAATTAATCCACTCATCAATAGCCTCCTTTATACTTCCATCGGCGATATGTTTGTAGTAAGCATCTGCTCCCAAACAAGTATGGAAATAGTCTTCCCAATGCTCAGTCCAATGGGTAACCGAGTCCATAGCAGCTACAGCAAAATGGAGTTCCTGACAGCAATTATCATGGCTGCCATCATTCAGATCCTGAGCTTCGATACGTGCCCAACATTTATGTGGATCTAAGGTTACTACCGTGTGAGCATCACAGACCGCCGTAGGTGGGGTATTATCGTATACGGCCACTCGCCACCAATAAGAACTTTCATTCCAGCAATCGTCCCGGAAGGTTATCAGCACGCAATGCCATCCGGCTGGTAAATAGATGAAGCCATTAGGTGTGACCTCGCCGTGTTGGGTGATGGTCTTACCCGGATGAGTATCCTGATCGTACTCAACCGAATAAAATACTTTTACTTCTTTTCGGCAAGAATTTTTATCTAACCATTGTTTAAAATCAGGAAAGGAAACGTGAGCGGAACATTCGTGTTCGCGCACATTAAATTTGCCAATCGGATGCAGAATAAAATATTCGTCTTCACTTTTATTGTCATCATCAACCACATCTTTATATAGCCGTGCGGTGGAGATGAGTTCATCAAAGCGTTCCTGCCAATTGGGCGACGCGGCAACATTTTTACATGGTGCCATCGGGAAATAGGGTTTCTCGTCTTCAGTGACGGCATCGGACTTAAATAATCCGGGTACACATTCGGTCAATGCCCCCTGTGGATTTGTGGTGCATTGGCGGTAATAATTTAAAGCCAGATGATCATGGTCCACGGTCGGTTCAGTCGTATCGGTAATTTTTATCCATTGGACACAACTGGTATCCAAGTTGGTACACCAATCATAGATGGTCCACCACCGGCGGATTTTGTAAGATGATCCGCAAGTTTTGAACACCATGTCTTCATATTTCACGACAATATTACACTTACCCAAGGACTTACCGTCCAGGTATGCTGTATCCAGGGGATGGCCAGGGATCTGATACTCAATACCGGGAGCAGGAAAGGCAAATTCACAGTTATCCGAAGGATAAGCTTGATATTCCGTAGGATAGGGGTGACGCAAACCACTGGCAGCATCCGAATAAAAGCGTTCATCAGACCATAAAATGTCCTTTTCGGTGCCATCACTTTGCACAATAATCTTCGAGCAATCAATAAAAGTATCCGGTGGACATACTAAGTCCGATGCGCTTAACCGCCAAAGGTAGATGGTGTCTTTATATGTCCCTCCGTTTCCCCATAAATCAGTTACCCTGAATTCACGGAAAATGCGTCCAACAAAGTCTGAATACAACGGATCATCACAATCAAAGTCCTGAAATTTTTTACTTAAAAATTGGACCCGTCCCGGAAAGCCATAATAACTGTCACAGGCATTAACCGATACCTGAATGTTATCCAAATAAGCATCATCCAGACATGCAATGGTATCACGAGTCACTCGGTTAACTATAGGAGGGTATTTATCTTCTATTTTGATATGGCCCCAGCAAGAATTTCCGGTTATAGAATCCCGCAAACGATAAACAATCTTTTGACCAATTAATTCGGGGCCTACTCTATCCGGTCCATATTTGGCATATAATTCCGGATAATTGTACTGCAATACTATTTCATACCGATCCGGGTCCAGTCCAGGGGAAAATGTACACGTTAAATCTACATCATAAGGTGTGATAGTCCGGGAACAGGCTTGATCCAGTGAAATATTTACCTGGTCAATACAGGACAAATCGCAAACAACGTCTGGAGTCGGCACCATGGAAATAGTAAATGGAAAACTCCCTAAGTCCGTGGATAATAACAGTACAACTACCGTCAATCCTCCACCTTTAGCAGTGCTGGATATTTTGGTGATAGATAGTGAGTCGAATTGACTCCCATCTTTATAACTGTCGAAAAGCACCAATCCCGGATTAACTTCAAAAGGTGAAGAGCCTAAATTTAGGTTGCTGCAGGATACAGAAGTCAATGGTACATCAACTATCCCATTCAGGATAAGCAGTCGTCCAGTAATGATATCATCATTTTGATATCCGATGATGTAATTACTTAGAAAGTTAATAGACAGCAATTGATTGGGTTCAGCCGAATAAATTTTGGTTATCGACTGGCAATGATACTGGCCTGGGGCCAGGTTTTCGTTACCCGACTTATCGTTGCATTGATTAGCCTGAAAATCAGTTTTGATCAGGTCTCCATTATGAACAGTTAAGTTCTTAATCTGGCAAAGATTGGCCAGCGAATACTGGCCAGCTTTTACCGGAGTTGGCATTGATGCTGATAACAATAACAGCATTATAAATCCTACAAATGTAAAATTCGTCTTGCCCATGCGTCATGGTTTTAATAAAAGTGTAAGTGTTTGGTTATTACCGAATTAATAAAAACAAAATCCAGACCAGCTTTTATTAAAAATAGTTATAACATGAGGTTTGGTCTTAATCCATAACCACCAGAAAATAAGGCCACTAGCCCACCAACAAGGCGGAGTCTCAGAATAAATTTTCAGTAAATTTTATGAACAATTTGAGGCAAATATTTTACTCAAAATCGCGTTCATATTATTGAATTTTATAATGCTACACATAAGTTAAATTCGTAATATTATCCGCCATGATTTAGGGTAGAGAATTTATTTACTTCCAAAAATCTGATGAATGTCTTATCACTTACATTAAAAAAAATCGACCATTTTTAGCCTCAAAAAAATATTATTTTTTTTTAAAATATTTTCTTCGCCCCCTGGTGCCTGATGGTTGATGCACTAAAAAAAGGAAGTCAGATTTCTTCGACTTTGGGCACCTTAGGTCATTTGATCGGTCCTTTTCTATATTATAGGTTTTCTTATCGAAAAGGATCATGGGGTACAGTAGCTCTATTTCACCCGTTTTACCTAGCCCCCCTTAATTAAGATTTAGCTGGAAGGCTTTATTGATCAGACTGGCGGCATTATTAACCCCCAGTTTACGCATGATATTTTTGCGGTGTACACCTACAGTTTGATCGCTGATATAAAGCAGATCGGCAATCTCTTTATTCGTTTTCGCCTGAGTTAAAAACTTTAATATCTCCGCCTCACGTTTGGTGAGTTTTGTCTTGATCAGAAAAGCATCCCGTTGGTGGTAGGAATTTTCTGGTTTATCCAGTTTTTTTTGATGAACTAGTCGACTGAATTGCAGTTGCTTTGGAAGATATGTTAAGCCCCTGAATATTTCATCAAAGGCCTCCCATAAATCATCAAGGGTCTGATTTTTCAAAACAAAGGCATCGCAGCTGGCCTGGAAGGCTTGTTTGATCAGATCTGCTTGAGCATATCGGGTGAGGATCATGATGCGGGTGTTTGGCCAGGAGGATTTGATTTTTCGTATGTACTCTACCCCATCGCCATCGGGCAGGGCCAATTCCATGACGAGAGTATCGGGACCATCTCCAGTCAATTCAAATTCGAGTTGTTGCAGGCTATGCCAGGTGCCAACAATTTCAAAGTGGATGTGTGGACTTTGAGCTAAAAGCAGTTTAAACGCTTCGACAAAAAGTATTTCGCCATCCAGTAAACTTACTGTCCGGGTCATCATGTAGTAGTATTTAATTAAGTGAGGTAATATGGAGCGGCTATAATATTATCCAAGGTTTTAGTTTTTACCGCGTAGGAAAATCCAGTTTGCAGGCTATAACCCGCATAGTCTCCGGACATATTCATGGCCAGATACCCTATTTGCATTTCACGCGGATTCTTCTGTTTCTTGGCAATGCGGATGACCGCCTCTTTACAGGCTTCCAAAGGAGTACGCCCTTGGCGCATCAACTCCACCACCAGGAAGGAGCCCAGAGTTTTCAGTACAGCTTCGCCCAAGCCAGTGGCAGCAGCGCCGCCTACTTCGTTATCCACAAATAACCCGGCCCCAATCACGGGTGAATCTCCGATTCTTCCATGCATTTTATAAGCCAGACCACTGGTCGTGCAAGCCCCGGCCATACGCCCGGACTCATCCAAAGCAAGCATGCTGATGGTGTCGTGATTTTCTATGTTGATGATCGGCTTATATTGTGCTGTCTTTAACCAATTTTCCCAAGCCTTTTTTGATGCCGGAGTCAACAGGTCTTCTTTGGTGAAGCCTTGTTCCAATGCAAATTTTAAAGCCCCGGTACCAGCTAGCATGACATGGGGTGTTTTTTCCATCACCCGTCGCGCCACGGCGATTGGGTGTTTGATGTGTTGTAAAAAACAAACACTGCCGGCATTACCGTGTTCATCCATTATACACGCATCCAGAGTCACCAGACCATCCCTATCCGGCAGGCCGCCTATGCCTACTGTTTGGTTGGATTCATCTGCTTCAATAACCATGACTCCCCCTTCCACGGCATCAAGTGCGTGACCCTGGTTTTGCAATATTTGCCAAGCCCGGGCATTGGCTTTTTGTCCAAAATCCCATGTAGAAAGAACTACCGGCTTGGTTAAGATTCCAATTGAAGTCCGCGAAGGGGCCTTACAGGCTTGTAAAACAGCTAACCCAGCCGCCGGAGCAGCAATGCTTTGATGAATAAATCTCCTTCTATTGGTCATCGCCTTTATATTTGCCCAAGTTTATTGCTTTAATCATTTAATCAGTTATGCAGATCACAGGCTACATACTATTCAGAATGGCTGTATTTGTATTTTCAATTTTACCATGGTCTGTACTATATGCTTTTTCATCAGTTCTGGCTGGATTTATGAACCATGTATTGCGTTATCGCCGAAAGACGGTTGAAGCCAATCTGCATCGGGTTTTTCCTGACCTTCCATCCTCAAACATACGCAAAATAATGCGCAGTTATTATCAGATATTAACCGAAATATTCATAGAAACCATAAAGGGTATTTCTCTTAGCGCGGAAGAAATGAAAAATAGATTTACTGGTGATGTGAAGATTTTTGAACAGTATTTCCGGGAAGGGCAAGATGTAATTATGGTCACCTCTCACATGGGCAATTGGGAATGGGCAGCGCTGTGGGTGGGTAAATTATTACCTCATCATTGCGTCGGTATTTATAAACCCTTGAGCAATAAACCGATCGAAGCTTTCTTATTTCGCCACCGCTCCAAGTATAACACGGAGCTCTTACCAGTGAAAATGTCTGCTAATATTTGGGCATCCAAAGTGGATAAACCCCGCTGCATCATCCTGGTGGCAGACCAGTCACCTAATAATATGGAAAAGGCCATTTGGGTAGATTTTTTTAATGAAAAAGTGCCCTTTGTGCACGGTCCGGATGACATAGCCCGGATGTATAACTTACCGGTTATATACAGCCTTATCAGTAAGGTGAGCCGAGGACATTATCACCTTCAATCCAAAGTTTTGATGGAAAACCCTAAACAATCTTTGCGTGGAGAAATAACTCAACGTTATGCCGACTTACTCGCTGAAGATATCCGTCGTCATCCTGCGGATTGGCTGTGGTCCCACCGTCGCTATAAGAAAATGAAAATATAAAAAATATTTCTAACGCTTAAGCATCTTGGCTGTGTTGACAGTATTACCCATCCGGTAACGTACCGTGTATAGACCCGGTGTCAGCTTATTATCCACCGCTAAAGCAAAATCATTGACTCCACGATGTAAATAGTGCAAGTAACGTAATTCTTCCTTGCCTAAGGCATTGATAAATAAAACTTCACAATACCCTTCCGACACAGAAAAAATCTTGGTATTTAAGCTGGATTCAACAGGATTGGGAAATATTTTGGCATCCAGGTGTCTTTCTACCACTACTACATTAGCATGAGGTATCTCCTCGTGTTTGACAGCCTTAAACACTTCGTTTTGTAGTACGGTCACTGCCGTATTGCGCAAAATAAGGTCTTTGAGACGAGTGTTGGCAATACGATTAACCTCTTCCCTGCTCAAGCCTGGGTCTAACTCGTAATAATAACGATCACCATCTCTTACCCGTTTAAACTGGTCGGTTATAATCTTAAAAGTAGTTTCACCAAATAAACGGTCCGGCATCCTGTTTTCGGAAACTATGCCTACCCAGGCGTCCACTTCCTCTATATTAGAATAAACTTTTTTTAACAGGTCCACCACATCGCCATGCACATTTATTTGTTCAAACGTTTTATAAGGCGCCAGGCCTAAAGTACGTCTAATGCTGTTTAGACTTCCTAATCCGCGGTCACGGCCGGCCATAATGGTAATCGCAGCCATATCCAATCCACCGGACTTATTTTCAAACGTGGCATTACGGATATCATTCACCATTTTAGCGTCAAACTCTTGCTGAGCTTGTGCCGCCATACCTTTTAACAAAGGCTCTATCCCTCCACCGGTGACTAGCTCCAGAGGATGGAATAATGACTCCTTCATTTTAAGATGACCCTGAGGTATTTCCTTGCCATTATTGTCCAAGCGCAAAATTTGTTCGCTCATCAACGTGTTTTCAAGTTTGAATGCAGCCAATGAAAACTCGTTGCTGACCGCGGGGTTGATCAGCGGGTCATACCCACCAAAAGGACCTATTTCAATCCCCATGGCTGGCAACCATTCATGATAAGTAATGGATTGGATTAATCCAATAACGGTACGCCGGGCATGTTGGTAAAGTTGTTCATCTGTCCAGTCCGGATGTTTTTTGATCAGTTCGTTACACAGCCGGTTATGTTCACGTAAAAATAACGTCTGCATAGCCATCAGGTACGGGTTATAATTTACCATGGGATTAGCGCTGGCAAACATATAGCGCTCCGAACCCATCATATCAACCATTACCGGAGCATCAAAATCCCTCAAATCATTAAATTCACCGCTGACAGTTGGAAATGGCATCAGATTTCCGGCGGAAACTTTTAGTTGACCTCCGCTAAAGGTCCTCAGCCATTTGGCGGTGGATACATCGGATCCATACAGTACGGACCCATCAAGGAAACTGGATACGGTATTAATAAATTTTCTGGGAGAATTCTTACCGCTGGCGTCTGAATAGGTCGATCGGTAATAATTGATGCTTGGTCCTAAAGGGTCACCTGATGGGGTTACGATAGGGTATGGTTCGTTGACATTATCCGGCACAAAAGCCAAATCACTGTGAATAAACTGACCGAAAACCCATACGGCCGCACTCAGTCCCATGGCGTTACTTTCCAAGCCTTTTTGAGACATCATCAGGTTAGATATTTCCCTCGGATTGGGCCCCTGAACTGGAATTCCCAAACCATCCTGATAACGCACTGGAGCCAGGCGAACCAATTCTGATCCCACTGCCCCGGTAAGTGGCAAAAACGGGTTATTTTTTGATCCGTCTAAACTCCTTGCAGGCTGGGCTTGAACCGTCCAAATACAACCTGTACACCATACCAATAGTAACCAATTTTTCATCTTCAAATCTTTCAGCAAACTTAAATCCAAACGCAGCGGCATTGGAATCCTAAATTAAAGCGCAAATATAATCGTTTGTACTAGGTGTACTGCCTGGAAAGGCAAAAAAAGATGGGTTTTAACATTAAAGGTAGATTTTATTTAGCCCATACTCCAAAATCAAATATATAACATTAATTTATTATTTATTAATCTTTAATAAACATTATTTTAACTTTTAAATTAAACTTCGATATAATTACATGTAAGTGCGATGTATATCTCTGGCCAAAGCATTATTTCAAAGGCTTTTTCCTTACATTAAAGTTTAGAAACTACCTTTATTAAATTAAAGATATTTTTATTTGTCGATGAATCCTCACCTACAACAAAGACTGACCCTCTTCGGACTCACCATGATTGCCGTGGGATCTTGTATAGGCTCCGGAATTTTTGTTACTCCGGGACAAATTGTAAAAGAGGTTCAGCACCCTGCCCTGGTAATATTGGCCTGGATAATCGGAGGGACCATTTCTCTAACTGGCGCATTGACTTTTAGTGAGATGGGTAGTTTATTTCCCCGCTCAGGAGGCATTTATGTATTTCTCAAGGAAGCTTACGGTCCCCTGCCAGCTTTTCTGTACGGCTGGGTGACCCTTTTGGTGATCAACACCGGAGCATTGGCGGGTCTAAGTGTGGCGTTTGCCGAATACAGTAAAGTATTTTGGCCTACCATGACTGAGTCAGGGAAAATGATCCTCGCCGGAACGGTAATGGTTGTGCTGACCCTTATAAATGGTTTTGGAGTGCATTTAAGCCAACACCTGGCGAATTTTTTTACCGCCCTAAAATTACTTGCCATCCTGGGCATCATAATAGTTGGCTTTATGGTATATGATCCACAGACAATACCCCTGGATTTTTCCTTTAGATCGGGCTCCATGCCTTCAGTATGGTTTGGTCCTTTGGTTTTAGCCCTGGTCGGAGTAAATTTTTCTGTAGGAGGCTGGCATCACGCTACTTTTGTAGCCGGCGAAACGATAAATGCAGCGCGCAATGTCCCCCGAGCCATGATTTATGGCGTATTTATCGTTACCGCGATGTACCTCCTGATCAACCTTGCTTATATGTTCATGTTGCCTTTATCCGAGATAGCTCTGACTGATCGCATAGCTGGAGTGGCTTTATCCAACATAGTTCCGTGGGGAGGCCAGGTCGCGTCAGTAGCCATCATGCTGTCCATCTTAGGCACCATCTCTATTTACTCAATGTCTGCTCCGCGCATTTATTTTGCCATGGCTCAGGACCAGATTTTTTTCCCGGCATTATCCAAGATTCACCACCGCTGGCATACACCTTTAGCAGCCATGTTATTTCAGGTCTTCTGGGCTTTGCTTATTTTGTTCTTTTTCCAGGGGTATTTTAATAAAATTATCACTTTTGTCACCTTCGTGGATGCGCTATTTTTTGCTTTAGGCGCTTCAACCATTTTTTATTTTCGCAAACACAAACCAGATCTGCCACGACCTGTACGTACCTGGGGTTATCCTCTGGTACCGCTTATTTTTGTAATGTTGCAAACCGTTTTTGCTTTTTATGTTTTAAAAGAGCGACCTGCTCAAGCTTTACCTGGCCTGATCCTGATCGGCGTAGGCTTGCTCGCTTTTGCCTGGTTTAAAAAACGGCAGAAACCAACGATCAATTAAATCAGACCTGTTAACGCCTTCACCTCACGTAAGGTTTTTTGAGCACGTTCGCGGATTTTTGCTGATGATACTCTAATCTGGTTTTCCACCTCTTGCCGATCATTTAACAATTGGTAGAAGTTATCTCTGAAAGGTTGGGTCTTGGCAATCACTACCTCTGCCACGGTTTTTTTTAAATGACCATAAAGTAAGGTGTGTTGTTGGTACTGAGCGAATGTATTTTCATAGATTTCCTGCGCCCCACAATTCTTAAGAATGGCTAACAAGTTTTCCACGCCTGGACTCATTTGTGGAAATTGAACGTCGCCACTGTCCGTCACCGCGCTCATGATTTGTTTGCGGATTTTTTCAGGTGCAGCAAATATGTCGATGTTATGTTTTTCACCCAAACTGGCGCTCATTTTCCGCGTAGGGTCTGCCGTGGACATGACTTTAGGTATTTTCGTAAATAAGGGCTCCGGAAGAGGGAAATATTCCTGGCCAACGCCTTGATTAAAACGCAAGGCTATATTGCGCGATAATTCCAGGTGTTGTTCCTGGTCTTTACCCACCGGCACATAATGTGCATGATAAATAATAATATCGGCGGCCTGCAAGATAGGGTAACTAAATAAACCGGCAGAAATAAAGAACTCCTTGTCGGCTTCTTTAAGTTGTTGGCTTTTATCCTTGAATTGAGTCATACGGCTTAACTCCCCATAGCTGGTGAAACAACTCAGAATCCAATTCAATTCGGTGTGTTCGGGGACTAAGGATTGGATGAAAATATTATTCTGATGAATACCACAGGCTAACAATTTAAAGGAAACATCCCAGGTCAATTCGCGCAATCGGGAGCTTTCGAAAGGCATGGTCTGAGCGTGATAATTTACGACACCAAATAAGCAGTCGTAGTCCGCCTGTAGATTAACCCAATTCTCTACTGCGCCAAGGTAACGTCCCAAATGCAAATGCCCGGTGGGTTGTATACACGATAATATCCGTTTCCTTTCCATAACATTATTTTGCCGCAATGGCTGAGATTTCAATATTCACAAATTTTGGCAGTTCGGCGACCTGGACCAGTTCGCGAGCAGGAGCGGTGGCTTCATCGAAGTATTGGGCATATACGGCATTAATCCGGCTGAACATGTGCATATCCTTGACAAAAACAGAACATTTCAAGACATCTTTATATGCCATGCCGGACGCTTGAAGGATCGCTCCAAGATTACGAAGAACCTGGTGCGTCTCTTCTTCGATGTTACCTTGAATAATCGTATTCGTGACCGGGTCGATGGCGATCTGACCGGAGATAAATAATAACCCTTGCCATCTGGTAGACTGATTATAAGGGCCCACCGGTGCCGGGGCATGAGGCGTATTGATGATTTCTTTCATGTCCATAATTACAAAAATATCAATAAAAAAGCCATCTGTAAGAAGCCTGAAGCTCACCGTAAGACAATGAGGCTCAAGAATTTACAGACAGCTTAGATTATATTATATTATCCGAAGCTTAAGCTTCGCTTTCTTCGCCGACTTGAATGACCAAATTGCCTTTGTAGTACATATTCCCTTCGTGCCAATAGGCCCGGTGCCACAGGTGAGATTCACCGGTATTGGAACAAGTGGCAATAGTAGGTACATCCAGCTTTTGGTGGGTTCTTCTTTTGCGTTTACGCTGTTTTGACAATCTGTGCTTTGGATGTGGCATCGCTATTTAATTTTTATCGTATTGAACGTTTTTTAAAACTTCCCAGACACTATTGTTGGTGACTGGAGGGACTTTTTGTTTTTTAATCATTTTCAAGACATCGCGATTACAGGGTGGTACGGCTTCTTCTTCACAAGCATACTTTTTAATGATGGGAATAGCCAACCCGATAGATTCGTAAATATGATCTGCGACATTAATAACAGGCGTTTGCGGAGGAATAAAAAAAATTTCATCATCTTTTTCATCTCGTGTACTATACCTGTATAAGAAGGTTTGAGTAGCTTCCAAGGGAAGACGAATGCCCGCCAGGCACCGGTCACAATTCGTGTCCATATACCCATGAGCTTCGATCATCACGGTCAGCCCATCATGCCTTTTGTCCACTTCCACGAAAACCTCAAACTGACCTTTTTCCAGCGGAGAAGATGGGAACAACCCAAAAAACTCCTGGTCAATTTGGTACGTAAAATGGTGCAATCCTGAGCCAAAACCAGCCACTGGCAAATCATAAATACTTCGCGACTCCATGCCAAAGAACAAAAAGGATGGCAAAGATATATACTTTTCTACACTTTGCAACACTATATTAAATAATATTTTTGGTAGTCCGACCCACCAATGGCGCGAGTTTTGCTCATGCAAAGATTCAGTGAACCAACCAATCCGTCTTACGCTTTTTGGCGTCTCGAATTTATACTTATATATTGTTTTTAATTAGAACGGTAATTTTATGCATTTTTTTAAGGTTTTGGTAGGCATTAATTTTTACTTTGAGGGTCGATAACTTATTTTTGTCAAACAATTTCATAAAATTCAAAAATATATCATAGATGAAAAATCCAAGCTTAAAAATGATGTACGCCATGGTAGCTGTGATGCTGCTTGCTTCCTGCGTCACAAACAAAAAGTTCGCTGCCTTGCAACAAGAAAAAGATGCTCTTGCCAATAGTCTGGCCAATATTGAGAAAAAAGTTAAAATGTTGGAAGAGGATAACACCAAACTAACCTCCGACAAGAACCAGCTCAATCAAAGCATGAATGATGTTAAATCCCAACTTTCCAGCACGCAATCCAAACTGATGACGGTTGAAAAAAATGAACAGCAAATAAAGGGAGAGATTAATGAAATGCGTTCTGAGCTCAGCAGCGCATTTTCTTCCGTAGAAAGTGCAGTTGGCTCTTCTAATAGCCGCATCAAAGAGTTGGAGAACATGCTGTATGTGGACATGGGTGATGCGATTAATTTTCAGACGGGCCAAGCCAAAATAAGCCCTGATGATAAAGAAGTTCTGAATAAAATAGCTGCTATGTTAAAAGCAAATCCCAGCCTGCACTTCATCGTCGAAGGTCATGCTGACAAGCGTCCTATTTCTACAGCCCGTTTTAAGGATAATTGGGATCTCAGTGCTGCCCGTAGCATAGAAGTGGTGCGTAAATTGATCAGTTTGGGGGTAGATCCGCACCAACTGACGGCTGCCGGAAGAGCTGAATTCTTACCAAGTGAAGATGGCAGTTCCAAAGAAGCCTATGCGAAAAACCGCCGTACAGAAATCATCGTGGTGCCAAACATTGGCAAATTGTATGAAATGCATCAAAAGAATAAGACTACGCCGCGTAGTTAACAGAAAATTTATATTAATATCGAATAGCGTCGGTCAACACCGACGCTATTTTTTTTGCCTCAAACCGGTCAAATTGAAAAGTATGGAGCGAATCAGGGCTTCGGGTCTCGGAAGCTTTTTGATACTGCCGGTCATAATACGCCAAAATCTCTTGCAGCCAACCATGAGCATCGTCTTGTTCGAGAGCTCTAATGGCCTGACGACAACGTTCTGTGCCTAACTTGGATTCAATTTTTTTTGTGCAAGCAACCAAATCTTCCTGGTTAAAAACCCCATACTCTGCCCATATACGGTCCATCCTTTCTGCCAACGGAAGATCAACTTCGTACACCTGACTGCTGCGCAGGGTGTCATATATCTTTGGCGGCAATTTTAGCTTACCAATCAGTCGGCTTTCGTTTTCCATCCACACCGACTGACCGGGAATCAAGCCCTGCAAGGACCAGGCTAATGCATTTTCAAAACTCTCTTGAGAAGGCTGATCACCTAAACCCAAAGCCCCAAAAGCTGACCCGCGATGATTCGCCAAATGTTCTAAATCTATCACCTGTGCTCCTGTGGCTTTCAGTTCCTCCAATAATTCTGTTTTACCTGCACCGGTTTTACCACCCAAAACCTTCACCGGTGGAAGGTCGGCGGAAAGAAGATTTAAGACCCAATGCCTGAAAGATTTATAGCCGCCACGGAGAAGGGTTACCTCAAATCCAGCTACACCGAGTACCCAGGCGAGAATCTGTGAACGCATGCCTCCACGCCAACAATACAAGGCCACTCGCCGATGAGGCGCTGAAGCCAAGGCTCGCTCAATGTGTTGTGCAAAAAGTGGACCGGCCAGCTTGAATCCAAGAATGATAGCGGCTTCCTTACCTCGTTGCTTATACTCCGTACCTACTTGAGCACGGTGGTCATCAGTTAACAAAGGTAAATTATGCGCGCCGGGAATGGAAGCGTGACGAAATTCACTGGGACTGCGTGCATCCAAAAGCACGACATCCTGCATAGATATACAAGTCAGAAATGGCTCAATATCCAGAGTTCTGGACATACCTGTCTGAGATTAACTCAGTCCGGTTTAAGCCTGATGGTTAGTCTCCGGAACGGGATGATTAGTCTTATGGGATCTTTTTTTACCATATGATCCTCTCCAGATCTTGCCTTTGGTGGAACGAACATCTCCTTTACCCATGGATACAATTTATAAAAATGAGGGGCAAAACTAATCAGATTTTCCGATTAACGCTACTATTATTAACGTCCTATCTGAAATTTTTTCATTATGGTTATTCCCTGGCGACTACCCCTTAAGACATATAATCCCGTTGGCCAACGTTGCGAATTTACCTGGTGGGTCACTTCGGTAACTATCTGCCGATGTATAAGCTGACCATGCAGATTATAGATATCCAGTTGAGCACCCAGCAAGGCATCAGGAAAATGAATATTCACCACATCCAAAGCAGGATTAGGGTAAACCCTGGTCTGGTGAGAAAGGTGGACATTAATGATGGTGGTGGAAATCAGCGATAGGGTATCCTGAATAATACAACCACGCCCATCAGACACCCGGATCGAATAGTGACCTGATGATGCGCCCAATAAATTACGTGACGAATCCACTAATTCGCCATCTTTAAACCATTGGTAGGTTAAATCACCAAGACCACCGCTAGCTGTGATAAAAATTTCACTGACTGTGTCGCCGATGATGCTGTCAATGGTTAACATAAATCCGGAACAGTCTATGTCAGCCACAGTTGTTGTTCCGGAAGTCATACATCCGTTCGCATCTGTAAGAGTGACGCTATAGATCCCCGGAGTCAAACCCAAGAGCGTGTCTTCGGTAGCTTCG
>JAYRWN010000184.1:0-37159 GCA_041917975.1 Saprospiraceae bacterium
CCAAGCAGAGGATTTGAAAGTCCGCGGTCTTACTTTAGAAGCGACTTCAAAACAAATGCTGAAAAGCACTTCATGGTATAAACCAGAATCCATAAGTATGGATAACCTTTTGGTTGTCTTTAATACGCTCAATAAGGAGCATACAGAGGTCATCAATATTATTAAGAGTACGAGTCAAGCCGAGATCAAAAGACTTCGAAACGACCTGGGCTTAACCGCTGAAGCTGGGTTTCTAACAAACTTTAATACAAATTATCTTGATGATGATGACATTCTGTATCGAAGCAGGTGGCAGGGAGGATTAAGTTGGGATTTGCTCAAAGATGGATTATTTGACCGGCGAATACAAGCAAATAATGAAGTAATAAAACAGGAAAAATTACTTAATTCCGCCAGTCAAGAATTTAGAAAGGTCCATTATGATTACACATACGATTTTATTATTAAAACATTCAATACAATTAAAACAAGACTTCTCGCACAGAGGTTGGATATCATAAAAGAAGAGTTGGTCCTAGCGCAAAGAATGCAAAATAAGAAACTAATTCTTGAAGAAGAGGTTTTAAGTCTCGAGGCCGAATATTCGACAACACAGGTTGTTTTTGAAAATTATATGGTTTATCAGGAAAATATTCAACTTCCGGCTGAATTGAATAATCTAACAGTAACCGATCTTCCCATTTTTGATTTAGACATAAATAAAATTACTTCAGATGCTCTGGCCTATGCCGCTGATCAAAAAGCATTGGACCTTAGACTGACGAACAAGACTACTAATCCCGTATTGGATCAAGTGGGTGTCAAAACGTTCATTCGATATTCTGCTTTCAACGAGGATAATATCGTAGGCCCGGATAGAAATTATTTTACCTCTGGGATTACATTACGTGTTCCACTTCCCTTACAAATAAAAAACTACAGAGACCTGAATCGCCTTGACCAGGAAAATAAACGGCTACAGAATGAAAAGAAGTACGCTAATTTGGCTAATGACATCTTAAACCACTACTACGAGTTTAAACTACATTTAAAACAATTTACTACTTTATATTATAAACGACTGATTACCTCAACTAATATTGAGCGGGAACAGTCTAAAATTTATTTTGACAGTAATGATTATAGCCCGATTGCTATGGGCAAATATGTAGATCACCTTTTAACAATAGAAATAGAGCTTTATGAAGTATTGCAATTATTGTATTTAAAAGCTTTGAAAATCAGTACGTATTTGCCTAATAAAAGTATAAGCGATTATGCTTTCCATTTTAGTCCATTATTTCAACAGATAAAGCCATCTATTAATTCGGTAGTATTGGATCATAAGATTGTTAATTCTATGCCACTGGAGGTCATTATGAGACATCTCAAACAAAATAAATTTGTAAATGTATTGGTTGAGTCAACTCCAGAAAAAGCAGATTCCATTTATTCATATTTAATTCAGAGGGATATTAAATATTCGACAGTTCTTTCTGACTCACGATGGCTGACTATGCCTGATAATTTGCTTTTACTTGAAATTAATAAATTAGAAAGCGGCAATTATTGTCTCAATTTGGATATCGCTGAGGGTTTTGAACATAGTATGTCAAATTGGGAAATCAAAATGTCATACATTATTCACCATCTCAAGAAAAAAGGGGATGTTTCTTTAATGATGCCAATATGGACAAGTACACAGTTTATGGGTGAACTATTTTCAAATGATATAGCCATTTTTCTCAAAGTTTACGAAAAACCTGAGATTGAATATTTACATAATAAACTAGCGTTACTTACCGAGGAACAAAAACAAAATATTTCGATAATACTTCAAGGTGCAGAATTTAACTCAATTGATGAATTAAGAAATTATGTTGACAAAATATCTGATAAAATTAAAATTTCAAACATTGCAATTCAGAATTTAACTATCTGGTTAAAGTTGCAATTTAATACTATTGGACTCAATGAAAAGCACTGATTTTAAATCTGGTCAAAATTCTATACGTGTATTAAACGATATAAAACCTCAGAATAAAAAGGTTAACTGGGATAGAACCATATATTTAGTAATATTAGGTATTTTATTACTTTATATCATTTTTTTAGTTTTGCGTTCTATTTTGTTGGTACAAGGCGAAGGTCAAGTCTTATTTAGGAAATTAGATATCCAATACCCGGAAGATATTCAAATCAGTGAAATATTCGTCAATGAAGGCGATACAGTAAATATTGGAGATACTTTGTTTCAATATAACTTAAATAAATTTCCAGAAAGAGAAAAGGTGTATTCTAATACTTCCCGTGTAACAATAGTTGACAAAGCTGATCTATCTTGGCTGGATAAGGAAATATTACAGACAAGAAATGACATTTACCAATCCAGAATTGACACACGCTCAAAACTGAAATTGCTTACTAAAACTAAAGATGATATTCGCCGCATGAAAGAAGCCATTTTGCTGGATATCTATACAGTGGATAAGTTAGATAATTTAACCACACGTCAAGTTCAATTAGAAAGTGAGATTGATGCTTTAAAGGAGGAGACATCGCTCTTAAACACCTATATGCTTGAACTACAAATACGGCTAAGTAACATGGAAAGGCATATAGCAGACATTAATAATCCGGATTACTCTTTTGTATTGACGAATCCAGTTGAAAATCACCAAGTGTATGTATCTCCTGTTAAAGGAACAATAACCAAGATAAATAAGGAGAATTTCGAGGTTGCCATGAAGTCGGAAATCATTATGTCCATCCATAAACCTGCTAATCTTTTTATTAAGGTGTTTTATGATCAAAAGTCATTAAAACACGTCAATGCTGGTGACAAAGTACTAATTGTTTTTCCTGATGGAGCTTTAAGCCATGGAATATTGGAGCGATTCTACTTTGCTACCTATCAGTTGCCTGATGAATTGCAGAAAAAGTATGAGCCCATAACACGGTCTATTGCGGCGGATATTTACCCTATTGATGAAGCGGAAATCGAAAAATGGAAAGCATTTTATAAACTTAATGTACAGATTTATAAATGGAAGTATTGGTAAGTCAATACTCATCAGTTAAGATCAATGAAATCAGGTAATATTTTTATTCTGTTTCTATTATCGACTTACCATTTGACGAGCCAATCACTGCTGGATAGTTTTAATACCTCTGTTTATATTTGGTCAAGAGATTTTCGGACGATCAGCAACAGCGAACTTTCTGCTCTATTAATTAAACATAAAGTACAACAGGCTTTTATATCCGATGATGAAGATTCATTGCTGAAGCATAAAAAACAGCTTTTATGCCGGGGTTTAAAGAATACGAATATCAGAGTGGTTCACCTGATAGGTTATAACCAATGGCTTAGGTTGTCCGATAGAAACTTACAAAAATGCATCAATAGGTTACCGCATGGGCGCTTCCATATTGACATTGAACCGCATACAATGCCTGATTGGCCCGAAAATAAAATTTATTATCAACATAAGTATTTAAAAATTCTTAACTTATTACATGCAAAAGGTGAGGTCACTGCCGCCATTCCATTCCATTTTAATCAAGATTTTATTAAAGAGATTTATAAGAAAACATCCCTTTGTTATATCATGGTTTATGGCAAAGCAAATATGGAAGCTTGGCATAGTCGTTTGGCTGATGAATTAAGGGTCTCGAGAGGCCAAATGTCGTTTTGTTTTAATGTAAATGACTATAGTTCTTCTTCAGAGATGGAATATACTATTAATAAGTTTCGAAACCAATATAACTGTACGACCATAGCAATTCATGCTTTTATGGACTGGGCTAAACTCCAGTAACTGGAAAAGGGTTGTGTGTTAGAAATACCTACGGTCGTATTCGTACAATATATATTTGTCTATATTCAATATATATTCAATTGTATTCCAGAATTTATAGAGACCATATAGATTAAATAAGAAGAAGACATAATCGTTGGTTTTAGGATAATGGGGTCTTTGCTGAGCGGTTGGAACGAAAATTGATATGTGTATTATAGCATAGACCCAATTTAACTAAGCTAATATGAGTTTGTTTAACTATTCACTTAGTCTAAGATTCAGTACCTATCTCCTTTTATATTTTATCCCCATTATATTTTTATTCAAATACTGCCATCATTATGCATATCCGCAAACTATCTCCAAATAATCATAGGTTAGGAGAATCCAGTCAATTTGATAGAATTAATATAGAGCATTTAGGGTTTGCCTATATAAAAGATTCGTTTTCCGGACAATTAGATTTTTTGGGTGAGTTCGAAGGGATCATTATTCAATACACTTCTCTACATTTCACTAATCGGTTAGTTAAGAACATACATCTGCATCCAGGTCTCTTTTTAAAACCTCTATTTATTCATTACAACTTTGCCGGGCTTCCTTCTTCATTTATGGTAAAGAATACAGATGGTCTGATAATTGATATTCGAAATACAGATACTTTATTTATTAAGTCAAATCAAATTTACGAAAGGTTAAAGAATTTATGGCCTGATAAGTATAATTTTAAAGTTGAGGTTAGGCTGGTCAAATTTTTATCTTATTTATATACACGGACCATTCATGAAATTATACCTGTTCATGACGGGTCCTCTGCAACAGGTTATAGCTATCCCTTTGTAAATGATCTTGATACGGACACCGATGGATTGAGCAAGTATGCATTGCTAAATGAAGCTGAACAAGATGGTTTTCTGCAAGGAACATTCCATGATTATGTGCATTTATGCCCAAATTGTACACATAGCCATATGATATACAGAGAAGTTTGTACAAAATGTCATAGTCCCCATCTGGAAGAGGAAAATTTAATCCATCATTTCAGGTGTGCCACCATCAGACCAGAGAGGGATTTTAGAAAGACAAGCACTTCAACTATGACTTGTCCAAAATGTGACCACGAGTTACGACATATCGGAGTGGATTATGATAAACCCTCTTCCATGCACTATTGTCAAAAATGTCAACATCAATCCCAACAGGTACAAGTATGGGCTAAGTGTTGCAATTGTGAGAATGATACTCCGGTGGAACATTTAATAAAACAACAGGTTAAAAAATATAGTGTAATAGAAAATAGTATTGAGGCTTTAATTAATCACTCACTTCCTTTAGAAAGAAAAAGTATCAGTGATAAAAGCTCATTTTTGTCTAAACGAGCTTTTTCGATATTACTAAAAAACAGGATTAAAGAAAATCAGTCGGGAGTGGATTGTTTAAGTGTGATGCAATTTAATATTCTTCCAAATATAGAGCACCTATTTGGCAAACAAAATATCAACAAGTTTTGGTCCGAAATAATCAAAGTTATAAGTCCGGCATTAGGTTGTTTTGATGAAATTGCCATAGACCACTGTGACTTATATTTTACCTTATACAACACTGAAATGGCTAAAGCAACCCGTATCACAGAACAATTAACTTACCTTATTCAAAACCTTATTGAAGTAAATTTTAATATAAAAGCTGAGGATATCAAGTTTAACATTATAAAAATTGATCCAACAATAGATATGGATGCTAATCTCCAAAGGTTACATGTTTAACATTGAATTTCTGGATTATTGGATGTCGGCAGGTCCGAATAAGTTAATGCGGGTTTTTTGGTATTTTTTTATATTTGAATTATTTCGATACGTTGTCCTGGATTTTGTTGTTATTGCTTTTTTTAAATTGAGCCGGTATTTAAATCGCGAAAAATGGCAAGATGCAAAACAACATTTACTGGAAGAGAATCCGCTTGTATCTGTTATTGTTCCGGGAAAAAACGAAGGTCAGCATATTTATAAACTGGTCAAATCCCTGCGGGAGCAAACCTATCAAAATTTTGAACTTATTGTGGTCGATGACGGGTCTGACGATCAAACCAGGTTGATTGGCAGGGATTTGGAAAAAAATGGTCTTATTTCTTTATTCATATCCAATGAAGTACGTGGCGGCAAAGCTTCAGGAGCAAACACAGCATTAAGTTATTCAAAAGGCAAATTCATTGTGCATCTAGATGGAGACTGCTCATTTGATCGTGATGCAATTGAAAATACGTTAATACCTTTTTATTATGACCCTCGAATAGCAGCCGTTGGAGGGAGTTTGGAAGTAAGAAATTACCAAGAGTCCTTAGCAACAATATTACAGAGTATTGAATATCTAAAAGTTATTCTGACTGGAAGGATGGTAACTTCATATTTAGGCATCTATCGGATAATATCCGGAGCCTTTGGCACTTTTCGTACTGATATACTTCAGCGATTAGGAGGATGGGATATTGGGCCAGGATTGGACGGAGATATAACTGTCAAAATCAGGAAGTTGGGTTATAAAGTTCATTTCGAGCCCACTGCAAATGGTTTAACCAGCGTACCTAACACTTTTGCTAAATTAGCCAAACAACGCTTAAGGTGGGATAAATCCATTATACGTTTCCGGCTAAGAAAACATTTTGATGTGTTTTACCCAAATGCAAATTTTAGAATGCTAAACATGTTATCATCGCTGGAAAACATTGGGTATAATGTTATCTTTAATATTAAATGGTTTATATATATAATTGATATTATCTTTAACTATGGCGGATTGCTTCATTATATAATTCCGATGAATATGTTATTGTACACCGTGGCCAATTACATGCAGTTTATCATGATTCAGATAATTGCTCCTAATCCGGATAAAAAGCATTTTTTACTATTATTTGTCCCGTTAATGTTTCTGTACAATGGAATTTATTTGCGGATAATAAGATCTATGGCCCATTTCAAGGAATTGTTTTTCCTTCGTTCTTATGATGATCCCTGGAATCCCTTAAAGAGTTCTTTAAAGGCAAAAGCCTTGCGCATTTAAAGTCTTAGAAATTAAGTTTTTGAGGCGACTTTAATCACCTCATTCCAGACACGCCAAATATTTAGATAACATATTTTAGCAATATCTTCGTCAGAATAACCCCTTTTAAGAAGTATATAAATAAGATTAGGGTATTGACTGACGTCTTTGAGTCCGGTGGGTAACGAATCACCAACTCCATCAAAATCCGAACCAAGACCAACATGATCTATCCCTGCTACTTTTACGACATGATCAATATGATCAGCCACCGTTTCAACATCTGCATATAATGAAGGGTGTTTACGACTAAATGCTTCCGTAAACTTCTTAGCCGAAGGGTCATCATAAGTGAGATTATGTTTTGCCAGGATATTGCTTAATTTTTCCCGATTCTTATTTTGTTTGGCTTCAATTTTACCATCTAAAAAACTGGATCCAAAATTAATTTGGATTACTCCTCCATTTTTGGCCAGTAGTTGAATCATTTCATCAGACATATTTCGCTCAAATGCCGGTGTAAAAGCGCGGCATGATGAGTGTGAGGCAATGACGGGTGCGGTACTTAAAGACATGACCTGAAAAAATGTTTGATCAGAGATGTGCGAAACATCCACCATGATCCCAATACGGTTCATTTCCTTGACAACTTCTTTTCCGAATGGGCTTAATCCTTGCCAGCGTTTATTTGGGTCGTATGATGAGTCACATATTTGATTTGATTTTGAATGGGTAAGGGTGATGTATCGAACGCCGCGATTATAAAAATAATGGATGTTGGATAAATCATCTTCAATAGGTGCTCCATTTTCCATTCCTAACGGTAATGAAATTAAACCTTTTTTAAAATTTTCTTCTATTGCGGAAGGAGTCAAACCCTGAGAAAATTTATCAGGGTGAGATGAAATAATATGGTTTACCATATCTATTAACGAGTCAGCAAAATGTTTCGCACCCCCATTTTGATAGGAGGCCGGAACATAAATGCTCATGAAAGGGGCGTCTAATCCACCTTTTTTTGCTCGATTAAAGTCGAAATCTCCTTGTTCAGAGGCAATAGGAATGCCAATAAATTCCTTTTCGAGTCTAAAATTTATAGTTTTTAAGCGATAAGGAAGATCGACATGGCCATCTGTGATGATAAATTTATGAGCTAACTCATTAGCGCGTTGCCACACTGGATCGGTCGTGGAAAATCTGCCAATGTTTTTTTGAGCAAGCCCTTCTAAGCTAAAAAATAAAATGAATAGAATTTTGTGCAAGGTTGGGATTAGTAGCCTCATGGATTACTCAGACTTTGACTTTGGGATAATCTTTAAACTGGAAAAATCATATTTATCGCCTTTCTGGAGAATATAAAAATTTGGATCATTAGGCACCGTATAATGATAGGTGCTGGTTTCTTCAGACCATTCTTTTCCATCGTAGACTAATACATAACTATCGCCTATGACTTCCCCTAATTGATTTTTCACTACAAGACAGGCACGTTCATCCAGCGCTAAGCCCAGTAAAGAAGGATGTTTATTAATAATTTCATAAAGATCAAATTGTCTGTTTCTAGATAAAACATGCTGATCAATAGCCACATTTTTTATGAATCCAAACCCTTCCTGATGATCTCCCATCATGATTTGGTTGGTTTTAGTATCGCCCCTTACCAGGTATGATCCCATAATGGTAGCACCTGCCGAAGTTCCAGCTATTACCCCACCCTGAGCTAATAAATTTTGAAGTTTACTGATCATTTTAGTTCCAAGGTAAGCGTCAGCTAATCTCCATTGCCGACCACCTAAAATGAAAACACCTTTGGTTTTATCAAAATCTTTATAAAACTTATCTTGATTGGCTTCATTTCGATCAGTACTATGTAAAAAATAAACTTTTTTAAAGCCAAACGATTCAAAAGTCCGTTTAATTTTTTCAAATTTTGGATCTTCGCCTAATTCCTGCTCTTCCATAGCAGTAGGAATAATTATGATGGGAGCATCATAGCCACCAATTTCCTGGGCAAACCGATCATAAATTTCTTTACTAATTTGACCGCCACCAATTAACATCAAAGTACCATTTGAAGGTGCTTGTACGTTGCGATTAAATTTTGAAGAATAATGTTGTAGCGTTGCATCCCATAACTTCATGGCATGATTAATTGATAAGTATCGATCCTGAGGTAAAATGAAACCCTGACCGATTAAGCTATCAGTATAATTGCTGATAACACGGAAATAGTCTTTGCTTGAACGATAAGTGGTACTCAAGCTAGGTCTTAAATCCTTATTGGGTACCCGATCTTGATTATTCAATGCCAAGGGAATCATATTTCCACGAAAAGTGCGCAGCTCATATGGGTTGGTTAGATTTGAACCTCGAAGACTCCACGGTGTGTACGATGCTACGGGATAAGCTACTTCGGGATTACGTATGCCGCCTAATTCATTACCAAATAAATCTACTTGCGGGACAAGGATGGGATAGGGGTCTCCTAAAATAGGCGGGTCGCTTTGGATGATACCCCTGGAAAATGCAGAGCCATAATTAGCCCTCCGGGGAGAATGTTGAGTTGTGGGTTTATAGATGGATTCCAAAATTGGAAAATTATAGTTCTTACCCGCCGTAACCAATGTTTTATTCTCGATTTTAGGGTATTTATTATCGGGAGGAGTAATGCTATCGGTGACCCATTTAACCATTCTTACCAGCAATGAACGATAGTTTAAGTTTAAGTTCACTGGACTTTCACTAAAATAAGGATAGGTAACCGTGTCGATAAAGGATTCTGGAATTCTTCCCGTAAAATGTTGGCCAGAAGCTATATGATATATTCTTTCATTATCAAATGGGGGAATGTCTTTAAGTCCAAAGATGTCAGTATGAATCAAGGAAGCGGCCCTATTCCAGTATTCATAGCCCGTATTAATATGGAATATCTTAATTTTTCTGGCCTGGTCGTTTTTGCGATAGAACAAACCATCTGAATTGTTATTGAGAGCAGGATCAGTTTGAGTACGACTTGTAAATGGAAAAATATCAACCGGATAATTAAAAGATGAGTACGCATGAGCGTCTCTACTAGGTTGGGCAAAACGGTGATTAAAACTTCCTCTCCCAGCTCCTGCAGTAATAATAAGTAAGCCATCATAACAAGTTTGTCCGGCTTCATCAGCGTTTAAGCCTTCATAGATAAACTGTCTTAAAAAACGGCCGGTTTGGGAAACACCGACAGCTATACCTTGCTTTACCTTAAAATCACACGCCGGGTTATATTTCATAAAGGAAATGATATCACGGATTACTAACAATCCTAAACCAGAAACAAGTGGATTTTCAGCCATGTAAGTTAATTCATAAATATTCCCAGACTGAAAACCATTTTTCATGGAAACTTCTAAAGGCGAAGCTATGATAGAATCATTTTCGTATCTTCCAAAAGTCCACTCTGAACTAGGTACAGTGCGTTTTTGACCATCTTTAGAATTTCGGACTGTGAGAGAATTAATGACACTTTCGGGATTGCTAACAGGATAAGGAACCATATCTCGATGGCCGAGATTAAGCGTATTAACCGGTTCATCAATAACCCAATCAGATCTGATTAGGCCTTGTATAGGGTTACCGTCTTTTTCGAATGCCGCAGGAGCTTCTAATCTTAACATATTTTCTTGTACCGGAAGATCAGTTTGCCAACCAATCCAGACAAGAATTACCCCCATCTCCATCAACAGGCCATCGCCAAAAGCTTCAGGTTTTTGAGGATCCAAAATGCTTGTGGCTGCCCGATTAAAATAGTTCAGCGAAAATTTTCCGCCCCGATTAGAAACTTCAACCAGACCAATCCCGGAAGCTTTTGAAAGATCTACCGGTTTTAAAATAACTATATTAGCCTTGGCTTCAACCAAGTCATTTGCATTTTTTTTAGCCAGGCTAATATCACTAATCCGTCCATTTTGGCTGTTGCGCGGATCGAACTCAAAAACGACTTCTCCCTTCCAAATTTCGTAAGCCCCAGCTGAGCCAAATGTTTTACCTCCCAAAATAGTATCTCGGTAGGTAATTAAGACAGATTTCACACCTCCAATGGCTGAAATGGTCAAACAAACTAAAATTGTACAAGTAGAAAAGAATCTAAGCATGATAAATAATCTGAAAATCAATGGACAAAGAAAAGAAACTATTCACAATGGATGAATATTGTATAGGGAAACATTTTGTTAGGCGAAAGGGAAAAACATATCTTTAAATGATTTGCGCGTTTTCTCTTTAACCTCTAACCTTGTCTAACAACTGATTTAGGGTAACCAGTTCCTCTTCTGACAAATGTTGGAGACTTTTTTCCAGCTCTTGTTCCAAAGTAGTGGAAGCAGAATCTACCAGTTCTAAACCCTTAAAGGAAATGGTGATATTGACTCTGCGGCGGTCGTTGTCACTGGTATCACGTATGACGAGGTTTTTGGTAATCAATTTATCAACCAATCTGGATGTATTAGATGTACGATCGACCATTCTATCGGTCAAGTCTTTAAGAGAATAAGAAAGTGGATGAACACCTCGAAGGATTCTAAGGATATTAAACTGTTGCCAAGAAATTCCAAACCTATCAAGATTTCGTTTTTTGACGAGGGCCATAAAGGAGGCCGTGAACATGATATTTACATCGAGTTTGATAGAATTATTCTTAAATTTTTTTTGATGAATTTCTTGTTCTATCGTGCCCAATTGAAATAATATTTATGCAAATTTAATAAACCCAACCAAGGATTTAATAATTCCCATTAGAGTTTAATAAGTTTTGAAATAAAATTACCAATAGTGGAGTGCCACTGGCAAAAATATGAGCCAGGTGGCAGGTGCTGGACAGATATATTTCGGTTCGTAATCGGCCGTTCACTATACATAAGTTGACCTTGTACCGAATAAATATCTACCCGCTCAACGGTTATACCAGAGTATAGAGTCCAGGATAAATATCCATTCACCGGGTTAGGATATTGGCTGAAACCTGCTTGTATGATCAAAGGATTTACCGCACTGGTTGCGCCGAGCTGAATAGAATCGGTTACTTTTTTACAGCCTTCGGCATCAATTAGCTCAGCGCGGTAAGTTCCGGCAGATAAATTATTAAGCCTTAAGAAGTCAAAAGTTTCAGCAAATGGCGTTCCATTTCTGGACCAGATGATTTTGAATGGACTCACCTGGCCTTGTGCTGTAAGTTGGATAAATCCGTCACTTTTATCTTTTTCAGGATGAGAAATAGAATCAACATTTAGGGTGATTTCTCTGGGTTCAAGCTCTATATCCAGTAATTTTGAGCATCCGGTGGAGTCATTGATAGTTACTAAATAAATAGAGGACGGTAGAGCAGTTCTGGTGAACCCAGTAAATCCATCGTTCCAGATCAAAGAATACAATAAAGAATCTTTAAGAGGAATAATGGTGATAGACCCAGAAGAATCGACTGAACAACGAGGTTGTTGGACATTCAATTGGACTGGTAAAGGATCTTCGATGATTATGTCAAAACTTAACTCCGTGCTGTTACCGGCGCCATCTAATATTAAATATTTTTCGGTGGTTTTGCCAAACGGAAAAATTCCTGCTGGGCCTATACCATCAATTCTGGTTACTGATTGTACGGCACAATTATCTGTAGGTATTATTATGGGGTAATCGAAACCAGAACACTGTGAGAATTCGGTGGATCCAACCAAATTATAGCCAGGGCTAATTTTATCTTGCACTAAAAGATTCAATGTATCTGATAATAGATTTCCGGAAATGTCGGCTGCTTGGATAGGTAATCGCAAAGATCCTATATCACCACAATAGAAAGAGTCTCGTAAAGAGGCTACAATTGTTTCAGAGCAATTATCGATAAGTATGCTATCTAATTGGGTCAAAGTTAACTCTGCCAGACCTTTCTGATTTAAATCCAGGGTGATAAAATTATTTATTAACTGAGGGCTTTCCACATCTTTTGCAGTGATTTCAAAAGCCGCTTGAATGGTGCAATAATTAGAATCGGTGACCAAAAGCTGATAATTTCCAGCTTTGACATTCTGTAATGTATCATTAAGAACGCCATTTGACCAAACGAGGGAATAAGGAGCAAACCCTCCAATTACTCCCACTGTTAAGGCGCCATCGGAGGCGGTATCACAAGTTGCCGTTTTTTGAGAAACAATCAACAATTCTAAATTTGGTGGGGACACCAAGGAGAAAGTGTCTTGGAAAGAACAACCGATGGTATCCAGGGCATTTACCCTGTAAGTTCCTGGGCCCACTGCGGTTAAACAACATGAATCTGTACCATTTGACCATTCAAAGGAGATTCTGCTAGCTGGGTTAAGCGGTGTTAAAATGACACTTCCGGATTTTTCGCCAGCGCATGTTGGTTGAGTAAGGGATGATTGAATATCCAGCGGGCAAGTTCCCTGCAATATTTCAATCGTATCGGAAACCAAACACCCTGTTTGATCAGCAATTATCACTGTATATTGGCCTGGTCCCAGGTTTTTTATTGTGTCACCGATAATGCCATTTTCCCATAATACCAGATATGGAGGGGTTCCTCCAGTTGGATTAACAAAAGCGATACCGTCATTTTTATTTGGCGCAGTTTCATTTACAGCACCAGGACGCGGGTTAATATTTATGGCAGAGCTAATTTCGAACTGAGCAGTCTTAAGACAGCCGCGGATATCTGATACAGTCACCACATATTTTCCAATAGAAAGATCAGATCGACTAAATCCACTGCCACCATCAGGCCATGCAACTAAATAAGGGGGCATACCTCCGGTGGCCTGCAGTATCGCTTGCCCATTGGCTATACCATTACAGTTGATGTTTGTTGACGAGGCTAAGGAGAAATTTAAGACTGGTGGATCTGTTAATGAAAAACTACGCACAATGCGTTGGGTATCTTGACTAGTTACTGTGACCGTATAAGTGCCTGGTTGCATATTGGTCAAACTATCAGGTGTATTGGCAGACCATGCATAGTTATAAGGCGGCGTACCACCGCTCACGTTTAAAGTAATACCAGCATTATTATCCCCTTGACAGGTTATTTGTTTAAGTGTTGCATCAACAACCAAGGGTGGGGGGCCGCTGGTGACGATGGTGACCAGGCGTCGATGCACCTGAAGATCACCAGTAACGTTGCGATTACCATCGGAGATTAATGAGTTGGCATAAAAAGTAACAATGTCATTTTCGGCCAGGTTACCAGGGGTCCAATCAACTGTCCAGCTAACAGATGAATCTTTACCAAAACTTGCCGGCTCAAGTTTGTGTTCGAGGTAGGTACGATTGTTGAAGGTAAGAACACCACCCACATTGGTAGGGTTGGATAAAATCCCCGCATTTAGATTATTTTGGTTGAGGGCAACCAGTTGTAACCCTGCGGTAATTGCATTACCACGGGTTTTATTGGTGCGCAAGGTGAGTGTATATGTCTGTCCTATTCTTACTTGACTCGGAATACCCGTAAGTGTAAGACTTCCGGAAAAATTAGGGTTTGCCGGTGCATGACATTCTGTGCAATTGCCTTCGCCGGGAGCTCCGGTTTTGCCATTTGAAGGGTCAGCATATTCAAATATATTGAGCCTGGCCAAAACGATTAGAGCAGCCAGGGGGAGTAGGTTTCTTAATTGGATCATGATTCGTCCTTTTTGAGATCTTATTGTACTTGAGACCTAAAAGTAACTATTTGCGAGAATGAGCCTAAAACATTAACAATCGCAAAATAATATATAAAAAGAACGAAAAAGTGCCTTAAATTGTGGTATTGGATTTATTAAAGAGTGATTCAACAAATAGTCTTTTATTAAAAATTTGCAGTTTATCAATCTGTTCACCCACGCCAATATATTTAATGGGGATTTTGAACTGATCTGAAATTCCTATGGCGACGCCACCTTTTGCGGTTCCGTCTAACTTAGTGAGTACCAAGGCTGTTACTTCTGTCGATTCTGAAAATTGTTTAGCCTGTTCAAAGGCGTTTTGACCTGTAGTGGCATCTAAAACCAACAGAACTTCATGTGGGGCACCGGCCATACTTTTTCCAATGGAGTTTTTAATTTTGGTCAATTCTTTCATTAAATTGATTTTAGTATGCAGTCGGCCTGCGGTATCAACGATTGCAATATCAAGATGATGAATTTTGGCATATTGGATGGTTTCGTAAGCTACTGCAGCCGGGTCTGTTTGCATGCCTTTACTGAAAAAATGACAGCCGACACGATCAGCCCATATTTTTAATTGGTCAACGGCAGCTGCTCGGAAGGTATCACCGGCTCCAATAACCACGGAATGACCAACTTTAGTAAACTGGTAGGCCAATTTACCAATTGTGGTTGTTTTACCAACACCGTTTACACCAACCACTAATAACACGAAGGGCTTTTGATGACCTTTTTCTATTACAAAATCTTCAAGATCACTTGTGTTGTTTTCGCTGAGAAGTTGAACGATTTCATCTCTCAAAATAGTGTGCAATTCATTAGTGTTTAAGTATTTATCTTTGGCAACACGCGTTTCAATGCGTTTGATGATTTTTATGGTGGTATCCAGGCCTACGTCAGAACTGATTAATACATTTTCCAGTTCATCCAGAACTTCTTCATCTATGGTGGATTTGCCGGCGACTACTTTGGTTATCTTCTCAAAAAAAGATGTTTTGGTTTTCTCTAATCCTTTGTCTAGATCTTCCTGGCGCTCTTTAGTAAAAAAACGTTTTAAAAAATTCATTTGAGTCGGATGTTATTTCATTAAATACTAAAAGGCTTTCCTAAAACAATTTGGTTTAAGAAAGCCTTTAGAATTTTAAAAAATTCGAAAAGATTACTGTCCGAAGAACTCTTTTACAGCATCTTTATGCACAATAGCTTCCTTGTAAGTATATTTGCCAGTGATGGGATCTTTTACTGGTTTAATCACTTTAACGTGATCTTTCCCTGAGCCGGCGCTTGCTGCCCTTTGAGCAACTTTTGCGTTTTTACTAACTTTTGCCATAGTTTTACTTTATTTCACGATGAAGAGTATACTTCTTTAAAATGGGATTATACTTCTTAAGTTCCAAACGATCCGGAGTATTTTTCCGATTTTTCTGGGTGATATACCTGGAAGTACCTGGCATCCCACTGGTCTTGTGTTCTGTACATTCAAGAATGATCTGAAGACGATTACCTTTTGTTTTCTTTGCCATGGTTTAAATAAATTCAGATTAACTTAATTTTAAACCGGTTAACGTACCAGCCTTTTCTAAACTCTTCAAATAGGCGTAAATACCATATTTGTCGATAGTCCGCATGGTACTGGTGGCTAATTTTAAAGTAATCCATTCCCCGGTTTCAGGAATGAAATACTTTTTAGTTTGCAAGTTGGGCATAAAACGCCGATTAGTCTTGCGATTTGAGTGGGAAACATGATGACCACTCAAGGGTCTTTTACCGGTTAATTGACAAACTTTTGACATGTTTTATTATTTGTGACTTCGACAGGACTCGAACCTGTAACCTTCTGATCCGTAGTCAGATGCTCTATCCAATTAAGCTACGAAGCCGATTTTAGTTAAATAACATTACCCTTTATAAAAAGGTGGGTGCAAATGTAATTATTTTTTTTCAATCCACCAAAAACATCTAAAGATTTACATATAAAAAAATTTAATAGTGCGTATTTCCTTGCCCTGCTGGACAGTAAGAAAATAGATACCAGGATACTTTATATTAACCGGGAGTTCTAACCGGTACCTATATAAGACATTTTGATCTGAAGTTTCATGATAGATAATTTGCCCTAAAGCATTGGTTAACATAAATTTAACCGGCAAATCCGGCAATCCACCAATGGTGACCGTAATATTTCCGGATGAGTAATTAATACCATCCAGCCGCGCTACCAATTTACCCACTGGGATATTTTGACAATATTTAGATTGGAGATCAGCCAAACTTTCATACACATTCAAGCGTCCTCCGGTGGATGTACTGTCTTGTAAATCATCCAATTTATCAACATTATTTAGAATAAAATCCCGCATATCAAGGGCGGTTTGCCTGGGTAAAGACTTAATGCGGTTAGCAAATTCTTCACATGGAAAACTGTATAATAATGCAATAGCACCTGCGACATGTGGGGCTGATGCAGAAGTGCCACCAAAGGTAGCATAGCCATTATCGACACGGGTCGTGTAACTGCCATTGCCGGGTGAGCCCAGGTCAACGGATTTTGGGCCATATCCTGCGTTAGCTAAACGGTCGTTGATATCTGTGTTGGTCACCCCAATCAGAAAGGGACTTTTACAATTGGTGGGCATGTCAAAAGTTATATCGACGTTGGTCAACGTATTGGTAGTGGCTGTTATATATAAAATACCGACATCGCCCATATCTTCAAAATAGTCGCACCAAATGGGAAATTTTGATACCGGTTCGCCCTGAATACCCAATGAGCCATTAGCTACCAGAATGTTTGCTCCTTTCTGACCATTGCTTTCCAGATAATCTTTTTTCATGCGAATGACATATTCGTACATCAGAAATAAATCCTCAGTAAGGATGGAGCTTGCACTTGAACTACACGGTAATATCTTGACTTTCCAATTTACTCCACTAACTCCGGTTGTATTGTTGCCGATCGCACCAACTATCCCAGATACAGAGGTGCCGTGATTCCGTTTAGCATGATTGTCTCTCCGTCCAAATACATCCAGGCCATAAACATCGTCTATATAACCGTTGCCATCATTATCCAGCTCATCTCCATCAATTTCTCCGGGATTTTGCCAAAGGTTTTCTCGCAAATCTATGTGATTAAGATCGTACCCGTCATCAAAGATGGCGATAACAATGTCATCACCTAAAGCCGTTTGCCCTCCGGTAGTAATATCCCATACTTGATCCACTTTTATCCTTTCCAGGCTCCATTGTTGTGCAAATTGTGGATCGTTCGGCGTTGTTGTCCTGACAGACAATATTCGATTTTCTTCAATTTTTAATACTTCGGGCAAAGAAAGAATATCATCAACTGATTTTGACCACCCTGATAAAGAATATATGTTTTTCCTAGCTGATATTTTTTTGATTATCAGCTGTTTACTTGACCTGACTTGAATCTTTTGTAAATCAGAAATCGGGTCAAAATTTGGTTTGAACTGCACAAGCCAGCCATTATCCTGGCTAAAACCAAGCAAACATCGACATATCAGTGCAAGCGATAAAAGTAGTTTACCAGCAACAGTCATATAGGTCTATACATAGCAATATTATTAAATTACTTCCTAAGTTGGATATATTTTACTGAACTTTGATGTATCATTTATTATTATCCCTAAATAGATAAAAAATGTTTTTATCATTTGAGATGTATTCGACATATCAGGTACTGCCGATATGGACGTGTAATGAAAATTTAGGTTGTTTAAAACCCTGCCATGGTAAGCAAAAACGTCTTAAGATATTTATTTAATTCTTGGCTTTTTCTCACCTGCCCTAATCACACCTTTGATCTTGTTTGAAAGTGGGACGAGAGGACAAGAGGTATCTTGATAAACACATAGCGGATTAGTGGCATAATTGAAATCTAACCAGATGACCAACTGTTCTTTGGTATGTCTAATTTGTAAATATCGTCCACCGGCATAAGTGGATTGACCATTGGTTTGATCATTAAAGGGGACAAATACTAATGATTTCAAAAGTGGGTTGCGAACGTGCCTAAGTTCTTTAAATGCAGAAAGTGAATAATCTTTACCATGAAGATTAAATGCTATTTGACCGAAGACAAGGTATTCTTTTACCGACTGATCGGTTTGAATTAATTGCACCACCTGGGGTGTGTCCTGTGGTATCAAGATGGCTTTGATAAGATAACGTTTTTTCCAGGTATAAAAACGAGTCTCGTACTGTGAGGTATCCCAAATCTGCCGGTTGAGGCTCTTTGTATAATTTATTTTGAATTCCTTAAACGTTTCCCTTGGATTTTGGCAGAAAATCCAACCCGGAAAAATCAGAAAAAATAAAAGGCTAATTCGGTTGATCAACCAATACCAGGGTCCCATTTTGATAGGCAAGTCGGGTAATATTTTTTAAACCATAGGGAGCCAAGTCTTGAATAAGATTCCAGCTTGTTTGGTTAGTGCCGGCCCTAAAATAATATAATGCTGAGCCCTTGGCCATAATAATAAGTTGATCATTGACTAAAGTAAAATCGTCGACACCTGGCAAGGATTCGGTAATCAATATTGATTTCTTTTCAAAAAGGTCATAACTTTTTAGATACGAAAGTTGATTGGTTAATTTATGTACATAATATACCTGTTTATTTGCACCGGTCATCAAACAACGGCCTACATCAGAAGCAAAGGTAATAGTACGTTCGGTTTTAAGGTTTGCTGCCTTTAATACGCTTGGCGTGCCGACATGATAAATTACAGCCAAAGTATCATTGACCCAGGTATAATAACCTATTTTAGTGGAGTTTTTGATGATGAGTTTTCCTTTTAGTCCAGGTTCTAGGGGATATTCCCATAGCTCCTGAACAGTGTCTTGTGAAACTCTGACCACGCTAAAAGCTGATTTATGCGGAATGGGTTTGGGAGAATATTCTGGTTCAGGTGTGTCGGTTAATGGTTTTATGAGCTGTTGATTTAAGTATAGCAGGTAAATATCTGTAGCCTCTGATGGTTTAGCAGAGCAAATCATTATTTGGTTTTCCCCTACAAAATAGGGTTGATTATTATAACCTAAAGTGTTAAAACCTGACAAATACTTTACGTCTTTTACGAAAAAATTATCCTGGAAGGGTTCGAGTTGACATGAAAACAAATGTGATACCGGAGGTGAAGTCAATTGGCTAAAAAGCACCCATGGAAGGATAAGAAACTTCCATAATAAAAGACTCCTCATCACATCTTATTTGCCGAGGTAAACAAACGGCTCCAATTGATACCATTGCCTATATTCCCTTTCTTAGTGGAGAACCAAATAAACAGGGGTTTTCCAACAATGTGATCATGAGGTACAAAACCCCAATAGCGAGAGTCCTCTGAATTATGGCGATTGTCACCCATGGCCCAATAATAATCTTGTTTAAAGGTATAAGTAGTCGTCTCTTGTCCGTTTAGGTAAATACGCCCTTCTTTGACCTCCAGGTCATTATTTTCATAAACGGTAATTAATCTAAAATAAAGAGATAAATTATCTAAATTTAAGCTAATCGTAGCGCCAGCTTTAGGTATCCAGATCGGGCCATAATTATCCTGGGACCATGAGCCATAGCGTGCTGTATCCTGAGGAAAAAGTCCATCGTTTGTATTTCTTGGATATGGAATGACGTTTACCCCGGTCATCCCCTTTAATTTCTCAACTTGTTCATTATTAAGGAAAAAGTACCCTTGTTCTAAACTCCCTTGAGAAACATCAACACCCATATCTTCAAGCATTTTTGGATTTAATGTTGTACCAGTTGTTTGGACGATATAAAGGTATTGTAGTTTAGATGGGTTTGGGGCCATCTCACCATTGATATAGACCTGTTTATCGCGGATTTCCAGGCTATCGCCGGGTAAGGCAATACATCTTTTAATATAGTGATCTTTTTTATCGATTGGTCTTACACGCAGGTTTGCATTTTGGACCTGACTTTTAACAAATGGAGCCTGAGCTTGTTGAGCGGTCCATGATCTTTCATTGGTGACATAAACACTGTCTCCAACTGGCCAGTTAAATACAATAGGCGAGTTTCTTTTTATTTTTTCCAATGCTGGTAGCCGATAATAAGGAAGTGAGGGCTTTTTTAGGTACGATTCTGATTTAAGGATAGGAATCTGGTTATGCAGAAGCGGAATCATCGCCACCGTCATGGGCGTTCGTATGCCATAGTGTGCTTTACTGACAAACAAAAAATCACCCACTAATAAAGAGCCTTCCATGGATGGAGTCGGAATAACATACGCTTCGATAAGAAACATACGGATAAAAGCTGCGGCAAAAACAGCAAAAATGATTGATTCTACCCATTCCCTTGGAGCAGAACGTTTATACGGGTTTTTCTCAAGTAAGGTTTTTAATGTCTTTGTTTGGTTTTGAGTTTTAGCTTGGGTGATTTTATGATAATATTCTTTTTCTTGAGTTAATACAGGACCTTCATAAGTGACTTTTTTATTAAAGGCTAGATACAGGTAATAAAATGGGGTCACAATGACTGCTAATACACCATCGAGGAACGAATGACGGCCGAAGGAACGGGCTAAATCTATGGCTAAAGCAGCGAAAATAAAGATGTTTACTATTGGAAAAAGCAACCACCAAGCATGGTGGCTTGAGCGCCCAACTAGTTTTGCCCAGTATCCAAAATTGACACCAGGCACTAATCCTTTCCAAGCCGTTTCTTTAGCTTTGGGAAAAAGAAAATAAAGGGAGATGCTGGTGAACAGATAAAAAACAATGAGAAGAATGAATAGCCACACAGGTCAAGAAATTGAAATAGTGTTTAAAAAAACGCTCAAATATAGAGTATTTTAGCGTCGAATCCGTTATGAGCAGGTTAATTTTGGGTCTTTCCTAGTCTTCCTCATCCAAATCATCCAGCATATTCGCCAGAATATCGTTGAAAGTAAGCTCATTTCCGACAATTTCTTTATTTAAGATATTAAACTCAGCCAAGGCATGTAAAATTAATTCCATATAAACATCTTCGTCTTTTGGATCAACTTTTATGGCTTTTATGGCTGTTAAAAGTCCCTTTATCGAAGTAAGGTTATCCTTGTAAATAGAATCAGCATCATCATTTGAGAACACGACTTGATTCCCGTCTGAAAAGTAATGCCGAATGGCTAAATAAAGGTCATTTTTTTCCTTTTTTTCTTCTTTAGATGGATGGGGGAAAATAGTTAAAAACTCGTCTTTGATCGCTTGCCCCAATAACTTTATAGCCACATTGTAATGACCTTCCTGCTCACCTTCATAAACCAACTCTATTTTCCCGGTAATTGAAGGAATGACACCCCAAAAGTCCGTTAAACGAATGGTTGTTGAGGTTTCCTTGTTTTTCAACATTCTTAGTTCGGCAGTTGAATAAAGATTTTCAAGGCCGGATATGCTTAATCGTGCTGATACGCCACTTTTAGGGTCAACAAATTCGCTATCTCTGGCTTTAAAGGATATTCTCTCCAAAATTCGTCTGACCAAATCGGGGATATACACGTTTTGTTTTTGTTCATCCGGGATTTGGGCTTCCTGGCTGGTAATGGCTTGAGATGTTTCAAGTTGGACAGGGTAGTGGGTCAGAATTTGGCTTTCAATACGATCTTTGAGTGGGGTAATTATTGATCCACGATTGGTATAATCCTCAGGGTTAGCCGTAAATACAAATAATATGTCCAATGGTAAACGCACCTTAAACCCGCGAATTTGAATATCTCCCTCCTGTAAAATATTAAATAAACCTACTTGAATTCTAGGTTGTAAGTCAGGAAGCTCATTTATAACAAAAATGGACCGATGTGATCGTGGAATAAGCCCAAAATGAAGGACCCGTTCATCACTATAGGGCAATTTTAAGTTCGCAGCTTTGATCGGATCAAGATCTCCGATCAAATCTGCTACAGAAACATCCGGAGTAGCCAGTTTTTCAATATACCTTTGGGAACGATGAATCCACTCTATTTCGGCATCATCACCTTCATTTCTAATTTTATCCTGAGCAAATTTTGATATAGGGTGCAGAGGATGATCATTAATTTCGGATCCTTTGACCACTGGAATGTATTCATCCAGTAACTGAGTCATCAACCGTGCAAGCTTAGTTTTTGCTTGACCTCGCAGACCTAAAAATAGAATATTGTGCCGAGATAATATAGCACGTTGAACATCAGGTATTACCGTGTCCTCATAGCCAAGGATGCCAGCAAAAATAGTCTGGTTATTCCTGACAGCGTGAATAAGGTTATTCCTTAACTCATCTTTCACGGTCTGGTAGAGGTAACCACTGTGTTTAAGTTCACCTAAAGTTAGCGGAAGATTCATCGACGTTTGCGTTTATTGTTTTTATAGTCCATAAAAATAAATTCACCAAGTCCATCAAGAGAACTGTAAAAAGCCTTGCCTTGGTTTGCCATGGTAAATTGATCTACAAAGCGAACAAGGTAAGGATCCTGAGCAATCATAAAGGTTGTAATGGGAATGCGCAATTTGCGGCATTTTACTGCTAAGGCTAAAGTTCTGGAAAGTATTTTACGATCAATTCCAAAAGCATTTTTATAGTATTTCTTGCCTATTTTTATACATGTAGGCTTGCCATCGGTAATCATAAAAATTTGTTTATTAGGGTTTTTTCGCCGACGTAGAATAGCCATGGCTAACTCTATCCCGGCTACAGTGTTCGTATGATAAGGCCCGACCTGTAAATAAGGAATGTCCTCCAATTCCACTTCCCAGGCATCATCACCAAAGACGATGATATCCAGCGTGTCTTTTATGTACTGTGTCTTAATCATTTCAGCCAGGCCGAGAGCCACTTTTTTTGCAGGGGTAATTCGATCCTCACCATATAAAATCATGGAGTGAGAGATATCAATCATCAGCACAGTGGAAGTTTGGCTTTGAAAAAAAGATTCGTGGATTTGTAAATCTGACTCTGTTAAGGTAAAATCGTCGAGGCCATGATTGATTTGAGCATTACTAATGGATTCTGAAGGCGCGATTTGATCTACTCGATCGCCAAATTGAAAAGGGCGAATTTCAGATAATAACTCATCACCCAGGCCAGTAAATTTGGTTGGGTGACGGCCACGGCCGCTCTTTTTTATGGTATCAAAAATATCCTCAAGAGACTTTTTCCTTAAGGCCATTTCCATTTTTGGAGTCATTCTAGGCTCTGCGGAACCTCGCTCATCATCTGAAATTAAACCACGATCTTTTAATTCCTGAATAAAATCACCTATCCCATATTGAGGGGTCGACAATTTATAAGTCTTGTCTAGTTCAGTAAGCCAGGCTAATGCTTCCGCAACGTCACCAGACGTATATAACAGTAATTCTTGAAAAAACCTGAGCAGTTTTTCGAATGTAGAGCCTGAAGGCCGCGGGATAAACGTTGAAAATTGCCAACCGATCATATTAGCATCAGCATAATATGGAGTAACGGAAAAAAAGAAGGAATGTTGGACGTGTGATTACCTGATTAATTTTTAATCAATTTTGAAGAAGCAAATCCTTCGTATGTTTTAAATCGCACGAAATACGCTCCACGGCCCAACTCATCAGGCAGGTCCCAAAACAACTCATTTTCACCTTGTTTTATTCGGCCAAAATTTTTCACTTCAATCAATTGTCCCTGCATGTTATAGAGGTAGGCAAAAAGAAAACTGTTTTTTGTGGAAGATAAGTTAAGATGCAGGTCATTATAAAATGGATTTGGGTACACCTTTAAATCTAAGAAGGAGCCAGAAAGAAAGTCAACCCCCACGGTACAATTGTTTCCTCCGGTTTTAATAATTTGCTGGTAGACTATACTGGAATCAAAGCGGCATATAGACTGTAATTCAACAATATAATCTGTACAAGGTCTTAAGCCAGCCAAAGCATGCATGGTGTCAGACATGGTTATTTCCCATTCATTAAATTCTTTTTCATTTTCTCTTTTATATCTGATCAGATAGGCAATACCATTTGGAACGGTATCCCACTGAAGTTGCATACCTATGGCATTAGTTGCAATATCCTTATATCCGTTGATTTTAGCACATTCTTTAACAGAAGTGGATAATTCTAAACAAAAATCTTCAACTTCTCCGGCAAATATGGTGTCACACGAACCGGGTAAATCATCGCTATCTACCAATGCCTTCATGCTTACACGCATAATCGTTTTTCCTAATTTTGTAAGGGTTGGCACGAAAAAATTGCCCGTGAAAGTCGAATCACTGCGAGAATTACTTTCCACAATTAATTCGCCTGCATCATTAAAATCATGATCGAAATTATAATCGATCCACACTTGCCAAACTACTTTGGACTGAACGTTTTCGGCAAAGCCAGGTATTAAATTTAGATTGTATTTTTCATGTTCCATCACTAAAAACTGTACTGAATCCGTAAGGTCCGCGTAGCCCTTGTTAGGTCCACTCTTAAATCCTTGCTGATTCAAATGAATACTGTCTATCCATTCATAAGAAGCATCTAATGCCATGGACGTGCAATATCTCTTAACCTCACATTCCGGGCATAGCGTTTGAAGTAAAGTGGAGTTCCCGGGCTCACTGATGGAATCTGTGCACACGGTTAAAACCCGCACATCATAAATGGTACAAGCCTGCAAACCCTGCAGGGTGATTTGATTGGTGGTGGTCGTCGATGACTGAAAATTTTGAGAACTGTTTTCACGCCATTCGACACGATAAATTACCGCGGCATCCTGTGGTGTCCAGGCAATCGTTAAAGAACTGTCTGTCGCACCGGTGCTGGTAATAGCTACTGGTGACTCACAGCATAATGTCTGATGAATCGTAGAAGAAGAAAAATCGCCCTTCGAATCTGAACAAGCGGAGCGTATTTGGACTTCTATAGCTGAACAAGAAGATAACTTCGTCAAAGCAAATGGACTTTCCACACCTTCGATAACATTCCACTCTTGGCCGGAGTATCTCCATCTCAAATCTACATGGTCAGTTTCTAACGCATTGTCCCATTTTATGATAACCTGATCGGTAAGGTTAGTTATAGCGAGGTTAGATGGAGGCGGGCAAGCCGAAAAACTGGTCATAAGCTCGGTCATGGCAGAACTAAGATTTAAACGCCCACCACTATGAATTAATCCGGCCCAAGCCTCGACTTTGGTCACATTATTTAGTAGAATATTTTTTAAAGCCAAAACAGTATTCAACGGATCCAATTTTAGTTGATGGGCGAAGTTAACAGAAGGGGCAGCATGCAATAAAGCTATTGCACCGCTGACTAAAGGGGTAGCATATGATGTACCTTCAACCTCCAGATACGCTTCATCACCGGTTGAAGTCAGAATATTTACACCGGGTGCTACAAGATCAACGTGGTTAAATCCGAATCCTGAGGTGAGGCTGTTATACTCATCACATGCAGTAACTCCGATAAAAAAATTGCTGGGGCAGGTTGTCGGAAGATCACCAACTTCATCCACATCAACCTGTTCATTAGTGGTAGATCCAACACTTAAGATGCCCTCATGGCCCAATTCATCATAAATAGAACACCAAAGCGGTGCATCTTCGGGTTTACCTTGATCGATACCAAATGAGGCGTTGGTGGCGACAACAAATGCACCTTCTATCCCTTCGGTTTCATTATAAAGTTTACGTTGTTGCAGAACATAATCGTAACCTCTAAGTATATGAGCTTCAGTGAGGTCATTCAGATTATTTTTAACCATCATCAGTTTGGTTTGCCAGTTAACTCCGGTTACCCCAACCCGATTGTTACCAACAGCACCGATAATTCCTGCCACCTCAGTGCCATGATCTCCTCCGGATACCAGCCCAGTGCCGGTATAAGTGTTCATGCCATGGACATCATCAACAATACCATTTTGATCATCATCCAGTTGATTGTCAGGTACTTCATGAGGATTGACCCAGATATTGGCTGACAAATCGGGGTGGCTTAACGAAATTCCATCATCTAAGACCGCAATTACGATATCATCCCCCAGCGCTGTTTTGCCTCCAGTAGTGTAGTCCCAAGCTGGGACAATGTTTATATCATTTCCGATGTTGCCCATAATTTGTCCGGTGTTAAACAATGACCATTGTTCTTTAAAACGCGGGTCATTGGGAAGCCTGCGGATTTTAATCCGATGATTCATTTGAGCCACCTCTACCACAGGATTTTGCTGCAGTTGATGCAAAATTTGATTGGTGCTGAACGGGCCGTTATTAAAGGATAAGAGGTATACGCCGGCTTTATGACTGATCGGAGTTATGGAATGATAGAAGGGGGAATTATTTTTCTTGTTTAGTTGATCCAAAAGATCTGGTTTAGTCCACCCGGATTTAATTTTAACGAGAACTTGACCAGGTACATAGGGTAGAGTGGCTAAACCTCTTGCAGAAAATGCTAGTAATAGGGAAACAAACGAAAAAGTTAACCATTGTTTCATAAGGACGCATTAAGTCTTAGACCACCCAAGATAGCCATTTTTATTATTGGGTAAACAATCAGAATGTTAAAGGTGCCAATTTCCTTTTTACGCTTAATGTATTCGGTCCCCGCGAATGGCTAATTGGTGCATAATAGCTGCTTCATGGTCGAGGTATTCTTGCCAACGTTCTTTTACTGATTCTTCTGTACCATATTGTTTGGCCAGGTCTATGAAAAGGCGGTAATGACCTGCCTCGGAAACCATAAAATTGTGATAGAATTTTTGTAAATGTTCATCGGCCAAGCCTAAAGAAAGAAGCCTGAAACGCTCACAACTTCTGGCCTCTATTAGGGCACAAACCAGTAGCCTTTCAACCAACCTTTGTTCTCGGGAACCACCTTTTTTTTCAAATTTAAGTAACTCATTAACATATTCATCCTTACGCTGGTAGCCTAATTTAAGACTCCGTTTATTCAATTCGTTTAACACAGCTCTGAAGTGGCCCCACTCTTCGGTAACGATGGGTGAAAGTTCTTCGACCATCCTGGTTTTATCTGGGTATTGTTGGATTAAGGAAATACAGGATGTCGCTGCTTTTTGTTCACAATAGGCATGATCGGTAAGAATGTCTTCCAAGCTTATAGCTGCGAGATCGACCCATCGTGGATCTGTAGGTAATTTTAAGCCTAGCATTAACCATTTTTTTGCATGCAGGTCAACAACCGGATCAGGAAATCCATGGTATAAACTTCATATTCTTCAAATCCTGTTGACCATACAATCCTTAATTTTTCTATGGGTGTTTCTTGGAGGGTTTTTTCGTCTTTACTGGAAATAATAAAATTACCATTATAAAGAGTGATCTTTTTCTGATAGTCAACTGTTCCGCCATCGTTGAGGGTATTGGTAAGTACCACAGACTCTCCATTAATCAAAGTCAAACTTAGGTGTGAACCCTGTTGCCATTGCCCAAAACTTTGGCGTGCACGGTCAGAATGAATGGTGATAATTAAAGATAAATACTGATATCCGGGTTGGGTAGACACCAGAGCTTCCGCCTCCATATAAGCCCTATCCTTATAGTAGGAACTTAGCGCCTCAGGCGTGTATTTAAAGGCAGAAATTCCGCCAACTGTAACTTTTGTAATCTTATTATTTGTTTCAGTGACCACTTTGCATGGGCTATCTGGATTAGAGGTAGGTAAGGTAAGTTCTGAAAATAGCGTGTAGGTATTTGGCCTTGTGTTTGCATTTTCGTCAATATGGGGTGTGCTATTAATCGTTTGAACAGTTTGAGTCAGCCCAGGCGTTACTGGTATAATTGGACCATAAGTTTGTTCGTATTTCTTTATCCATTTTAACTGATGGGCTGGAGAAGCGCGATTAATTTGTAACAGTTCTTCCAACTTTTTTTGGGTAGTCGTCACCAGCGACTCGACTTTCGAGAGGTTCACCTGGAGGTCTTGAAGGTGTAACCTGATCTCTTTTAAGGCTTGTTGATCCCTGCTATCTTTGGCAGCATTTTCTTTAAGTTTCAAATTTTGTAACGAAAGATTTAACTCATCCAAATTTTTTCGATGTTTGTTCAATTCCTGTTCTTTTTGATCAATCAAACTTTCCAACTTTTGAGCTGTGAGTGCAGTCGTATTGATTTGCGCTGAACCAGGTAAGACAATGGCTAAGAAGGTGAATATGTGGATAAACTGGAGACATTTTATCATTTGGCGAATCTAGACCATCCTGGCAAAATATTCAAAATTTTCAAAACCTAAATTGAAAAACCCCTTTAGGTTAAGACCTGATTTAACTAATATTGGCTAGTTTTACACCTTAATTCTGGAGGGGTTGTCGAATTAAAAAGCATTGGGCCGGGGAAGGTAGGCACACTCAACTGGATTTTTGTTAAAAAACATCAATTATGGAATGGTTAAGATTTGAAATTGAGCAAAATAAGGAAGCGTATTTAGAAGAATTATTTACATGGTTAAGGATTCCCTCGGTCAGTGCTGATCCTGCATATAAACAAGAAGTCATCCGAGCAGCCGAATATTTAGCCCAACGGTTAAAACACATCGGTTTAGAAGATGTGGAAGTAATTGCAACCCCAGGGCACCCTATTGTCTATGGACAAAAAACAGTGGACGCATCAAAACCGACTGTATTAGTATATGGTCACTATGATGTACAACCTCCTGATCCTTTGGATTTATGGCAATCACCTCCATTCGAACCTGTCATAAAAGACGGTAAAATCTATGCTCGTGGTTCATGCGATGATAAAGGCCAGGTTTATATGCACGTCAAAGCTTTGGAATTGATGCTTAAACATCAAGCACTACCTTGTAATGTCAAATTTATGGTGGAGGGAGAAGAGGAGGTTGGTTCGAAAAATCTGGAGAATTTTTGTAGGGCTAATCAATCTAAATTAGCTTGTGATGTCATCCTCATCTCAGACACATCCATTATTGCTAATGATGTGCCCTCCTTAAATGTAGGGTTGAGAGGACTGAGTTATGTAGAAGTTGAAGTGGTGGGCCCGAACAAGGATTTGCATAGCGGAGTATATGGTGGTGCGGTGGGAAACCCTGTGAATATATTATGTGAAATGATTGCCTCCTTAAAAGATGACCAAAAACGGATTACCATTCCTGGCTTTTATGACCAAGTGTTAACGGTGAGCCCGGAGGAGCGCGAGTCTATGAATGCGGCCCCTTTTGATTTGCAAGCGTATAAATCAGATTTAAATGTAAAGGATTTGCAAGGAGAGGTCGGTTATACACCACTGGAACAAACGAGTATTCGGCCCACTTTGGATGTAAACGGCATTTGGGGTGGTTACATTGGTGAAGGGGCAAAAACTGTCCTTCCGGCCAAAGCATTCGCTAAAATTTCAATGCGTTTAGTGCCAAATCAAGACCCGGAGCACATCACTGAACTGTTTAGAAAGCACTTCACGGCAATAGCTCCACCGGCTGTGAATATCAAGGTTACACCCCATCATGGTGGTTATCCGGTGGTCATTCCGGTAGATAGTAAAGAATATAAAGCCGCTGCTAAAGCCATGCTGACCACTTTTGAGAAGGAACCTATTCCTCAAAGAGGTGGTGGAAGTATACCTATCGTAGCTTTATTTGAAAAAGTTTTAGGTGTAAAGTCTGTCCTGATGGGTTTTGGGCTTGACTCGGATGACATTCATTCACCGAATGAACATTATGGGGTTTTCAATTTTCTGAAAGGCATAGAAACGATCCCTTATTTTTATAAATATTACACTGAAGCCGACTTGTGATAAAACCATATGCTCAGGTTTGACATAATAAGTGCTGTTCCGGAGCTGATGGATAGCCCATTCAGTCATTCCATTATGCGTCGTGCGGTAGAAAGGAGCCTTTTACAAGTGTATACGCACGACTTGAGGAAATATGGAATAGGTAAACACCAACAAATAGATGACTACCAATTTGGAGGCGGGGCTGGAATGGTGATGATGATCGAGCCCATAGAGTCCTGCTTATCCGTTCTGAAAAATGACCGCGTGTATGATGAAATTATCTATCTGACTCCCGATGGGGAGATATTCGATCAGGCTATGGCTAATCAATTATCCCTATTGAACAATATCATTTTACTTTGCGGTCATTACAAAGGGGTCGATGAAAGGGTACGAAAACATTTGGTAACCCGTGAAGTCTCCATTGGTAATTTTGTTTTATCGGGTGCTGAATTAGCGGCGGCGTTGCTTGTTGATGCCACGGCCCGATTATTACCCGGCGTGCTAAATAATGAGGAATCGGCACTTATGGATTCATTTCAAGACAATTTGTTAGCCCCACCGGTTTACACCCGCCCGGCTGATTACAGGGGGTGGAAAGTTCCAGAGGTCTTACTCAGTGGTCATGATAAAAAGATAGAAGAGTGGAGGATGGATCAGGCTTTGGCCAGAACCCTTGAAAGGCGTCCAGATTTGTTGGATGGATTAGAATGATCAAAACAAATTTACAACTAATCTTAACACTTGTCTTAAAATAATTTTAACAAATTTGCAGTTCTACTAAGGCATTCGGTTGTTCAATTCAGAAAGACGATTTTAATTCTTAAACCTTTAACCAAAACTACATTTGTATGAAAAAGTTATACTTGATCATGACCATGGTCATAGTAGTTTTCCCTATTGTTTTAGCCGCTCAGAGTGTTGATCGATATGGGGTGATTACTACGAGGCAAAAAACCAACCAGGTAAGAACTTGTACGAAAGACGGGCTTGCTGATTTGGTCTATTTTTGGCCGCCTACCTTTGCATTCCAAACCGGTTTAATTATTACCGATACCAATGATATCATTCAAAAATACAACGTCCGTTCAAGATATAATTTTGAAGGGGAAGAACCAGGGGTTTGCCGGGTTTATGGGATAAGTTATATCGGATTGTTTGAACCGTTAACCATTGGGAAACACATCGATTCAGTAAAGGTAAAAGGTTATTTGGTCGGGGTCACCAGCAATTATGTAACAGTGACCAAAGTTTTTGCTCAAGCCGGAGAAATCACTACCCTGGATGGGGCACATGAGGCCTTTATTTGTCTGGGAGATAATCGTCCGGACATGTTGGAAGTCAAATCTACTACCAAATCCTCAGAACCTTATGTTTATGCCTTAACTGATGAGGCAGGAATCATCCAGAATATTTTTAGCCAACCTGTGATTAACTTCGATACAGCTACTGAATCGACTTATTACATTCACGGAATTTCTTATTCCGGTCAATTGCTTGATGCAATCGGCGAACCCATTGATGGATTTATAGCTTCTACAGAATGTTATCAGGTTTCCACCTCGCGCATTACCGTTCATATTGTTCAAGGTGCTGAGATCAAACCAGTAGTCATCAGTGCCGCAGCTGACTCCTTATATATTTGTACCGCCGATTCGGTGGAAAACAAGATTATCGTCAAGAAGACCGCAGAATCCTTTCCTTCCTCAGGATATATCGTCACCGATAAAGCAGGAAAAATTCTGGGTAGCTCAATTAATGATACATTCGATTTTAGTGCTTATAGCGAACAAGAAATACATATCTATGCCATTGGTCATTATGGCCAATTGACAGTAGTAGTCGGAGAATCAATAGAATCTGCATCATTAGCGACCCAATGTTATGAATTAAGTTTTAACTTTCTGGTCATTCAATCCCTCCCTGTCACTCGCAGCACGGTAAGTGCAAGTCAACCTGGAATGGTAACTTTTTGCGCAGGTGATGGTATCCAAGACATTCTCTTCCTTTCTAATTCACTGCAGGGTAAGTCAAATTATCTATATGTTCTGACAGATCTGGACGGGCGAATAATATTTACACAAATAGCCGATAGCCTTGATTTGGAAAGCATCCCTATTGATGTGGCCCGCATCAGCGGTGTCTCATATAATGGGGTGCTCAATACTGTAGATAGCCAAATAATAGGACAGGCCATTTTCTCAGATCAGTGTTTTGTGGTATCAGATAACTTTATAGAGGTTAAAAAAGCTTTAATACAAGGAGGACAAATAAGTAGCACTGCAAATGGAGATATATGTGTAGTTCCAGGTGGAAGTCTTACCTTAGGCTTATCGACAACGAGTGTTTCTGATCAAACTTATTTTTATATAATACAAGATGAGCAGCAACGGGTATTACAGGTCTCTGATTCGCTCTTAACGATCAATGCCAACTGGTCAGCAGATTCCCTGGTTATCACCGGGATGTCGTTATTTGGTGACCAAACTATTAAGGTGGGTGATAGTATAGACCTTTCTACGCTTAAAGGTTGTCTGGCTTTGTCCGACAATCAAATCAACCTCAACTTGGTGCACCTGCAAGAAAGTACCATTTCAGCTAATGGCGTTGACACTCTGGATTTATGTTTACAAGATGATAAAGAGGCTCTGGTGATATTACAGAAGACCTACCGGGATGGAAATTATGCATTTGCTCTTTTGGATAAGAATCAAAAAATAATTGGCATATTAGCAGGTGATACTTTAGTAGACGAAGAACTAGTAGATTCTGCAATATATATTGTTGGGGTCAACTACGCCAAAACGGCTCCCTTTAAAATTGGTGATGAACTTCCTGAAGCACCAGATTGTGCTGTCTATTCTACGAACCGTATAGTTATTCGCTCAACTTTACTAAAAGATTTTAGATTCACCTCAAACCGCGGAGACACATTATATTTTTGCGCTAATAGTTCTGTCCTTGACTCCGTTGTTTTCGAGATTCAAAATGCTGAACCTGATCAATCTCAAACACTGCTTTTAGTTGATCAAACCAATCAAATTTTGGCTATTGCCGATGAGCAACTCAAAATAAATTATACGGGGACGGGCACTGCAAATTTGAGAATAAAAGGTGTTGTTTACACTGGTGATTTTCTTTTGGATGTAGGCCAAGACCTCGATTCGAACGTAATTTCAAGCGGCTGCGCAAAAATTTTGGACCAGGAATTAGCCATATTTGTTGGAGATCCCAGTGCGGTGGAGGGAGGAACTGTTTCAAGTGACAAGGGAGCATCCTGGGATGTTTGTGTAAGTGATGGCCAGGCTGACGTGATCATCATGTCAAAAGCCACGGCAAGTTCAACTAACTATTCTTATGTAGTCACCTCCTCTGATGGGATAATATTGTCTGTGTCGTCCAATGCCGCCATTAATTTTGAAGGATCCGGTGGAGGACCTGTGCGCATATACGGATTATCACATGCTAACCCATTACCAAATATATTGGGTACTAATATCAGCGGAGTGCTTCCCATTGGATGTTACAACACGTCGATAAACTTTGTGACTGTAAACCGTACAGCCATAGAAGATTTTGATTTAAAAGCGATTGAAGACTCCGCCACTCAGATATTTATCTGTAACGTTGAATCTGACCAAGATACTCTTTACACTCAAATCGTTGGCTCATCAGGAGGCAAACAAGGATTATTAGTAACGAATTTAGATGGAATAATACTTTATTTAGATACTACTTCATTGGCTTTACCTTTAAGTGACACTTTAGAAGGTACCTACAATTTATGGGGCTTCATATATAGTGGGCATATTACGGCCCAAATAGGAGACTTGGTGAGCACATCTGCACTATCGAACAAATGCTATAACCGCTCCAGGATACCCTTAGTGTTGAATATTTCTGACATTTCGGGCGGAGAAGTGGCCCTGGCAGAGAATAATGTCCTTAACGAGGTATGTTATGGTAACGGGTATGCAGATAACCTGCGTTTTAAAACCACTGGTTCTGGGCAATATGCTTATTTAATCACTGATGATCAAGATCATTTCATCATTTCCACGGTTAATTCTCATTTTGATTTTGAAGGCACCAACACTCCGGACAACTATCGGGTCTACGGGATATCCTACACGGGTGATATAATTGCCTCACCAGGAACGGATATCCATGCGGGAACTAATCTGGTCAGTGGTTGTTCCATGTTATCCTCAAATTTTATAGGTATTCCTAAAGTAACTGTCGCCGTGGGCGCTGTCTCAATTGAAAACGGTACAAGCCCATTCATCATTTGCACAGATGCTACAGCGAATTTCATAACCTTCGGACATGAAGCCTCTAGTGGAGAACATTATGCTTATATCGTGGCCAGCCCGGATGAGAGGGTAGTGGGTGTGTTTGACACTAGCTCCATCGACTTCAATAATTTCCCAGCGGGATTGTGTTTGGTATATGGTCTCTCCTATAATGGAGATTTGTTACCGGTTACGGCCCAACTAATCAATCAAGCCAGATTTGCAGATGGTTGTTTTGCTGTTACAAGTGGTTTTGTGGAAATTATCAAAGCTATTCCTGACGGAGGAGAAGTAGAACTGATTGGCGGAGATACTGAAGTGACAATTTGCGTTGGCGACACAGAGACTGACCGCTTTGTCTTTAACAATAATTCCAATGGTCTTACCGCTTATCAATATCTCATCACAGACACCAATAACGTTATCACAGCATTACCATTAATACCAGTGTTTGATTTTGAGTCAACGGAGGCAGGCGTTTCCAGGGTTTGGGGAGCCGCATATACAGGTAATATACTGGTAGAAGTCGGTGACTCTTTAGTCGGATCAGCTATTTCCACCGACTGCTATGATTTATCAAATAACTTTATTACCGTCAATAAGGTAAATATAGGTGAAGCTTGCGGCACTCCGCTTCAGGAGGAACCTGAACTTCAAGCCGCTGCTTTTCCAATTCCGGTTATAAATCAGCTTTCGGTGGCCATTCAGAAGAAAAAATTGGACAAAAATCCTATAGAAATTCGTATTTTTGATCCATTCCAGAAGGTTTGGTTAAAAAATTCTTATTTTAGCCCGGCGGAAAACTTTAACACTACAGTGAATGTTGAGGAATTGAATAAAGGGATGTATGTGCTAGAGGTAAAAGTTGGTGACAAGTTTGAAATAATTAAGTTCTTAAAATATTAAAGATTTATTTCATTTTAGTCAGGTTTAGTATGAATGATTCCCCGACCATTACGTGTGTCGGGGATTTTTTTTAACCAAGATTAATCTAAAATCAAAATGAAGAGTATCCTTATCCATCGGTTCACCAAATTAATAGGGTTAGTTGCCCTGCTAACTTTCATAAATACTTGTTCCCGTAATCCGGTCACAGGAAAAAAACAAGTCATGTTCATGAGTGAGGCTCAGGAGCAAGCATTGGGAGATCAGTCTGATCCACAAATAATAACAGAATATGGTGAATTTAAAGATGCTCGACTGCAAACCTTCATTGATCAAAAAGGACAGGAAATGGCGGCTATTTCGCACCGAAATAAATTGACCTATAAGTTTCGTATTCTAGATAGCCCGGTAATTAACGCTTTTGCCTTGCCTGGCGGTTATGTTTACTTTACCCGGGGTATCTTGGCACATTTTAATAATGAAGCTGAGTTGGCCGGGGTATTGGGCCATGAGATTGGCCACATCACCGCCAGACACTCTGCTAGTCAAGCGACAAAACAAACCCTCGCATCAATATTTCTGATCGGGGGGATGATTTTAGTGCCGCAGGTGGCTGAATTTGCAGAGGAATTGTCCCAAGGTGTGGGTTTGTTATTTCTAAAATTTAGCCGGGATAACGAAAGTCAATCTGACCAGCTAGGAGTGGATTATTCAACCAAAATTGGGTACGATGCTCATCATATGGCCAATTTTTTTAAGACTTTAGGACGACTATCTGACCAAGGAGGTGCTCGTATTCCTACCTTCTTATCTACCCATCCTGATCCGGGTGATCGGTATGTGCAGGTGAACAAGTTGGCCGATGAAGCCCAAAAAAAGACACCTGGAGCTAAATTAGTAGGTCGTGATAGCTATTTGGCCATGTTGGAAGGGCTGGTATATGGTGAAGACCCACGTCAAGGGTATGTAGAAAATCAGGTGTTTTACCACCCTGAAATGCTATTTCAGTTTCCTATACCAAACGAGTGGAAAACTGTAAATTCTCCATCCCAAGTGCAGATGGCTCCAACCGATGGCAAGGCATTGCTGCTATTGACTTTGTCTTCTGGGAAAAGCCTCGAGGAAGCGGCTCAGCTGGCGACCCAAAATTATAAATTAACTGTTCAAGGTCAGGAGAGATCTTCAGTTAACGGTCTTTCTGCTTTGGTCATGCGCAGTGAACAGATTAATCAGCAAGATCCTAATGCCACAGTTCGTGTTCTATCCTATTTTATTTCGTATAATAATCTCATTTATGAGTTTCATGGAGTGTCCACGAAAACCGAATTTACCCGTTATGAGTTATTACTCTTGAACACCATGCGCGGTTTCCGAAAATTAACTGATCAAAGTAAAATTCAAGTTACTCCGGATTTAATTACGCTAAAAAAAGTCGACCGTCAGGCTACTCTTAAAGACTTGTTTGTCAATTGGAGAATACCTGAAAAAAGACATGAAGAATTGGCTATTGTGAATAGTATGCTGCTGACTGAAGTCGTCCCATCCGGAACCATCATCAAGGCGATTAAAAAATAATGAAACCCCACAGGCGATTAAAATCATCCTTCAGTCGCCGGTCGTTTCTTCATTAATATTCCGAAAATCCTCTTCATCGATGTAAAAATTTCTTCAACTTTAATGTTGAAAAAATAAGCCAGTTTTAAAGCCAGCAGGGTAAAGGGGATGTATTTATTGTGTTACATTATTTAGGATGAATAGTCTGCGTTACAGCA
>JAYRWN010000185.1:0-26509 GCA_041917975.1 Saprospiraceae bacterium
ATAAAAGGTACTCCGGGGATAACAGGCTGATCTCCCCCAAGAGCTCATATCGACGGGGAGGTTTGGCACCTCGATGTCGGCTCGTCACATCCTGGGGCTGGAGAAGGTCCCAAGGGTTGGGCTGTTCGCCCATTAAAGTGGCACGTGAGCTGGGTTCAGAACGTCGCAAGACAGTTCGGTCCCTATCTGTTGTGGGCGTTGGAACATTGCAGAGGTCTGATCTTAGTACGAGAGGACCGGATCGGACGAACCTCTAGTGTACCTGTTATGGCGCCAGCTGTACCGCAGGGTAGCTACGTTCGGTTTGGATAAGCGCTGAAAGCATCTAAGCGCGAAGCCAGCTCTAAGATGAGTGTTCCATTTCATACTTCGGTATGATAAAAGGGTCGTAGAAGACTACTACGTTGATAGGCTACAGGTGGAAGTGCAGTGATGTATGCAGCCGAGTAGTACTAATTACCCAAATGCTTCCTTTTTTCTTTAAATTTATGCTGACAAATGATCTTTTAGTTCTCCTCCTGTTTTTTAACATTTAAAATATAACTCTTCGGAGTTAAAGATAATGGTGGCTATAGCGAGGGGGTTCACCTCTTACCATTCCGAACAGAGAAGTTAAGCCCCTCCACGCCGATGGTACTTGGGTTACACCTGGGAGAGTAGGTAGCTGCCAACCTTATATCTTTTTCAAAAAAGCCTTGGTTTTACCCGGGCTTTTTTTGTTTTTATACTTTCCCTTTAATTCAATTTTCCTGGAGAATAACTAGGCTCAGCTCTAGCAAAATCTCCTTTTTTTATAATCAGGTATTTAAAAAGAGACTTGGGTTAAGTGGTACACACTTTGGGTCAGGTCGGTAAAAAACTAATTTTAAAATATACTTCAACTCGGTGTACGCTTTGCTCCGACGAGGCTTTTTTATCTTATCTTCGCAGGTAAAGAGCAATTCACCGCCATGTCTTCTATCCGTCAGAAACAATTATCTGAAAATATCAAACGAACCTTTTCTTTGTTTTTGCAAGAAGAGGGCCGCTATATGTATGGCCAGCAAGCCTTTGTTACGGTGACCAATGTAATCTTGTCGGCTGATTTGGGCATAGCAAAAATATATCTAAGCGTTTATAACACTGAAAATAAACAAGAGGTAATTCTGCATCTGGAAGATAACTATGCTCATCTAAAACGAGTTATGGGCCAAAAGCTTAAAAGTCAGATGCGACGTATTCCTGAGTTTTCATTTTTTTTGGATGATACATTGGATGAAATGTACCGTTTAAAGTCCTTGTTTAATCAATTGCATGCGGACCATCAAATGGGCGATGGAAAAGAAGAAGAGTAAATACTGATTCAACTTTTTCTATTTAAATAAATAAATTGTGCAGTATTGTTTGGACCTCAATAAAACATATATTGCCCATATAATCCAATAAAATACCCTTGCATGTTTTTTACTTTCGCATCAGAATAAATGCTTTTGCTTGCATCAAACAACAGGCTTAGGGAGCGCGAAAACCGAAAACCAAGCGCCATGTTTTGATTGATAAAATAAGCGCCACCGACAACGACAGATAAATCCCTGTTATTCATTTCAGGAATTAATTGAGTAAATAAGATCTCCCCCTCCGCATCATCGATGGCCTGAACTTTAGTGAGTCGTCCTAATGATGCCCCGCCGAACAATTGTAAACGGTATAATTTGCGAAAGGGATTGTACCAATCTTTAATGGCTAAAAGCAAGTTTATTTCAGCATAATCTGCTTTGATGGAACGGGTTTTCATCAGAGTATGGCGACCTTTATTTTCCGAGCCTCGTCGATTGTATAAAAGTTCTATTTGGAATTCAAATTTCTCGGTGATAATGGCTGATGATCGTAATCCCCCGAAATAACCGGAATGATCATACCCCTGCATATTATCCCCATCTATCTGAGATAATGAAAGACCACTAAGCACACCAATCCTAAAACGACTCTGATCCTGACCCTGAGCAAGCCAGGGCAGTAGTAGGAAAAACAGGCAGATGTGTGGACGGGTCAATGGTAAAAATTAATCCGTGGTCTGTGAAATTAACATTAAGAATGTTGGTGTACAAACATCTGACCGCATTTTTTTTTGACCCGGATGTACTTAGTCTTAAAGACACATATGAATTATTCATATCTTTACAATAAACTCCAGCTTGTGGAACCAAAATTTAACAAAAAATCTCTCGAAAACCTGGAGGCTATTTATCAAGATTTAGGGTATGCCATTCGTTATGAAAAGGGCACATTCCAGAGCGGATTTTGTGTGTTGGAAGATCAGAAAATTGTATTGATCAATAAGTTTTTTGATGTTCATGGCCGGGTATACAGTTTATTGGATATCCTAAATCAACTGAAGGTGGAGGTGACCGAACTTTCTGAAGAAAATCGTAAACGGTGGATAGCTTTTAAGCCCTGGTTAGCGGCTCATCCCATATGAAGCTGGTCTTGTTAGGCACCGGCACTTCGCAAGGCATTCCTGTTATCGGCTGTACCTGTAAAGTGTGCACTTCAGCTGACCATCGTGACCATCGAATGCGCACCTCAGCCTGGCTGGAGTGGAGTGGAGTCCATCTGATGGTGGACATAGGTCCGGATTTCAGACAGCAAATGCTAAAATTCCGAGTTCCACGGGTAGATGCGGTATTAATAACCCATCATCATAATGATCATATCGCCGGATTGGATGACATTCGGCCTTTTAATTTTAGCCAGCAAAGCAGTATTCCTATCTATGGATTAGCTTCAACACTGGATTCCATTAGTAAACGTTTTGATTATATTTTTGAAGAAGAAAAATACCCTGGGGCGCCGGAATTAACTTTGCAAACCGTGGCGGCAGACTCCACTCTTACTATTGGAGATTTGTGTATCGAAACCTTATTGGTTCATCATGGCACCTTGCCTATCCTGGGATTTCGCTTCGGGCCGGTAGTGTATTTGACCGATATCAAATATCTTCCTGATTTGGTAATAGACCGCATTAAAAACTGTGATGTGTTGATTATTAATGCATTACACCATAATTTTCACCCCAGTCATTTAAACTTGGAGGAAGCTTTGTTGTTAATACATCGCATCCAACCGGGTGCAGCTTACCTCACCCACATCAGCCATCATATGGGCTTGTATCAAGAGGTCAGAGCGGCATTACCCAATGGAGTGCATTTAGGCTATGATGGATTAACCATTGAGCTTTAATTTAACAGCACGGTTAACCTAATTGACACGTAATGAATTTACTGCATCTGGAAAAAAGCCCTTACCTGCGGCAGCATGCCACCAACCCGGTCCATTGGAAACCGTGGGGAGATGAGGCCTTTGACTTAGCCAAACGAGGTAACAAGCCCGTATTGGTGAGTATAGGGTATTCCGCTTGCCATTGGTGCCATGTCATGGAACACGAGTCTTTTGCCAATGCGACTACGGCAGCTTATATGAACCAACATTTTATATGTATTAAAGTGGACCGTGAGGAAAGACCGGATGTTGATCATTTTTACATGGAAGCTGTTCAACTGATCGCTGGGTCAGGCGGGTGGCCATTAAATTGTTTTCTTACTTCGGATAAAATTCCATTTTTTGGAGGAACATATTTTCCACCGGTTAGTCGCTATGGTCGACCATCGTGGCTTCAAATCCTGGAGCGTGTACGGCAAATGTACCAGGAACAGCCGGCCTGGATCAAAGAACAAGGTGAGCGCTTACTTTCTGCTATCGGGGATCAAACAGCCTATCTGACTCAATCAGGTGGTCTGAGTACTGCTGATGCACGGGATCATCTTGATCTTGCCGCACAACAATTATTACGACAGCTGGATAAAACATTTGGAGGTCTGGGCCAAGCACCCAAATTTCCTCAATGTGGAAGCTGGCAGTATCTGATGGCTTATCACCATTTTACTGGTAAATCAGAGGCTTTAGAGGCTGTAGAACTTACCATTCAACAGATGTATAGAGGGGGTATTTATGACCACCTTGGAGGAGGATTTGCCCGCTACGCTACAGATCGCCAATGGAAAGTGCCGCATTTCGAAAAAATGCTTTATGACAACGCACAACTGGTGATGGTGTTAGCGAACTTACATAAGATAACCGGAAAATCGATATACCGCAGAATCGGGCAGGAGACTTTAGACTGTATAAAGAGGGATTTTACAAGTCCGGAAGGGGGCTTTTATGCTGCTTATGATGCCGATTCGGAGGGGGAAGAAGGGCGCTATTATGTATGGACGTCAGGAGAATTAGAAGCTATTCTGAAGGAAGATTTTAAGTGGTTTAAAGAAGTATATGACCTTCACCCGGAAGGCAACTGGGACGGAGAAAATATTATTTATTTAGCTGCTCGTACTAAGCTGGATGAAGCTGGTCCGGTATTGCCCGAACACATCAGCATAGAGCGGTGGACAGCGGCAAAAAAAAAGTTACTTGATGTCCGCAAATTGCGGATTTCTCCAGGGTTAGATGATAAATTTATTTTGGGCTGGAATGCACTCCAGGTGCAAGCTTATACCCTGTCATATCAGGCCTGGAAAGAGGCGGAGTATCTGCTACAGGCCCAAAAATCGCTCTTTTTTTTACAGCAGAATTTTTTGGACCCGATTTCGGGTAAATGTAGTCATCTGCCCAGAGATTATGGTCATACTATTGCAGCATTTCTGGATGATTACGCTCTGTATATTCAGGCGCTCTTGGAGGTCTATACCTGCACTTTTGAGCTAAACTATTTAGAAACGGCTCAACAGCTGGCCCAGTTCGTCATCAACGATTTTTATGATAGCGGCACAGGTCAGTTTTATGATCAGGCCGTTGACGAACGGCATTTGCCGCTGCCCCTACAAACACTTACTGACCAAAATACACCCAGCGGAACGGCGATCATGGCACAATGTCTTTTACGCCTCTATTACCTGATCGGTGACCAGAACTATGCAGAAATCGGGCGTCGGGTGTTAAACAATATACTGCCAACCATAGGAAAATACCCTTCGGCATTTGCACATTATGGTCTAACCTGGCTAAATGAGATCTCCGGCTGGAAGGAGGTCGCCGTGATTGGTCATGGTTGTATGGATCAAGCAGAAGAGTTGTACCCGCATTTTCTGCCAGAAATGGTGCTCATGGGGGCTGAGGAACCACAAATAAAATATCCGATGCTGGATAAACCCCAATGGAACGGGATAAATATTTATTTTTGTCAAAATTTTTCTTGTCAAAAACCGGTTACGAACGTTAAAGAATTGATAGCTCTGTTCTAAACGCTTATTTTCATCTTTTAAAAGCAATATCTGAAATCCCCCTTACTGATATGGTGCATTGGTTGGTCCTTGGTGTTGTCAGCTCAACAAGGGTTTCAGTCTTCCTTATTTTTTGGTCATCGCTATTTACTCAATCCTGCCTATGCCGGGTTTGACCGGTCGCTTAGCATCACAGCCGGATATCGCAGCCAATGGGAAGGTGTCAGCGGACAACCCGTGAATCAGATCATCACGGCTCAAATGCCGTTGTATATTTTGCAAGGGGGGGTAGGAATGACTTTTGAAAACGAGTACATCGGTGCTGAACGCAACCTGCGATTGTCGCTTAGTTATAATTACATTTATGAAAATTCCTGGGGTTTTATTTCCGGAGGTATAAAGGCTGGTGTTATTCAGAAACGATTGGATGGCACCTTGTTAAGGACACCACAGGGTACTTATGAAGGCAACATAGTGGACCATCAGGATCATGCTCTGGATGCTGCAGTCGCATCAGGTTTGGCCCCAAATGTCGGACTGGGTGTATATATTATTTCTAACCTGGGAGAATTTGGCATAAGTATTGATCAGTTATCAGCGGGTAAGTTAAAGTTAGATAATACCGCAGCTACGAAAGTTAATGTACAACCACAGATAAACTTGTATGCTGAATATTATTGGCCGGTTTTGGAAAGGTTATCCCTGTATCCTTCTGCTTTAATAAAAAGTGACTTTTTACAAACGCAGGCGGATGTGGTGATGCAGGCAACCTTTGATGAAAGGTACTATGCCGGATTGGGGTGGAGAGGCTGGAATGCACATAGTTTTGACGCAGCTGTAATACATCTTGGGCTGAGGTTGGACCATCATTGGAAGGTTTATTACGCTTATGATGTACCGATTACAGGTATTGGCGGGGTAGGAAATGGTTCCCATGAACTAATTATTAACTATAATCTTAACAAAAGAGTTGGATTAGGTTTGCCTCCGAAAACCATCTATAATCCATTGTATTAAAAGTTGGCAAAATTTTTGTTTAAGACAAAATATGCTAGCCCGAACAAACGTTGAAACTACAATCTTAGACCAGACCGTAAAGTCAAAAATATCATTATCGCTAAATAAATTAATTAAGTTGTTGGTAAAGCTATGAATAAAGAGAGAAAAATCGCGTTAGTCCTGGTGTTGTTGGCGATCATCGCTGTCGTAATGCCCAGTTGTGGCAAAAAAGACACTGGGCAATTGGTGGGTGTATTGGACCGCCCGAGTTGGAAAGGTATCAATCCATTTGGGATGGTTTATATCAAATCCGGTGTATATCATACTGGCAGCAATGATCAGGATATATTCAACACATATGTACAAAAACCCAGACAGGTTTCCGTGGTGGGATTTTTTATGGATGAAACTGAAATCTCTAACAATGAGTATCGTCAATTTGTAGAGCATACGCGCGATTCTATCGCCCACACCATTATGGGAGATCTTACGCAGGATGACCTGGGTAATGAATACATAGACTGGGAACTTCCACTGGATTACAATGACGAGACATTGAGCGAATTGTTCATTGCCTCCGAAGAGAGTTTAAGCGGATCACGTGAAATGGATTCGGAAAAACTCATTTATAAATGGAAAGAAATAGATTGGCAACGGGCTGCGCGCAAGCAGTATAAATCCCGTCAAGAGCTGATTACAGAACATGAGACACCGATTTATCCTGACACGTTGTGTTGGATCAGGGACTTCTCATATTCTTACAATGAGCCATTAACCCGTAACTATTACTGGCATCCGGCTTACGATGATTATCCGGTAGTCGGTGTGACCTGGGAAGCTGCCAATGCGTTTTGTAACTGGAGAACCAATATGTGGAATTCCAACCGTCCGGACGAACGTCATTCGGAGGGTTTCCGGTTACCTACGGAATATGAGTGGGAATACGCTGCACGAGGTGGTCACGATTTAGCTACTTATCCTTGGGGTAGTTACTATTTACGCAATTCCAAAGGTTGTTTATTAGCTAACTTTAAACCTGGTCGTGGTAACTATGCTGATGATGGCGCGCAGTATACCACCAGAGTAGACCATTTTTTCCCTAATGATTACGGCTTGTATAACATGGCCGGTAATGTAGCTGAATGGACCGTTTCGGCTTATTATGACAATTCAAACAGTCGCATCCATGATTTAAACCCGGATGTAAAATATACGGCTAAAAAAGATGACCCGGATGTCTTGAAAAGAAAAGTAATCCGCGGAGGTTCGTGGAAAGATATCGGGTATTATCTGCAGTGCGGTGTGCGCAACTGGGAATATCAAGATACGTCAAAATCCTATGTTGGCTTTCGTTGTGTGATCACGCACTTAGGTCGTACTCTGACAGATTAAAAAACCTGAAATAGGTTTTTTATCTCAAAGCTTATAAAAAATGAATCTGCACCCCCCTTTGATTCATGTAGTTAGAAATCGATGTGTACAACATCATAAAGGAAAAGGTGTATATTTTCTATAACAAATTTAAAAACAAACGCAATGACTTTTCACAAGAAAAAATGGTTTAAGTACTTCAAAAATTTCATCATTGGAGTAGGCGCTTCAATTGTTATGATTGGAGCCTTAGGAAAAATTAACAGTGAACCCTGGGGTGGATTCATGATTACAGTCGGGTTGATTACTGAAGCAGTGCTCTTCGCTTTGCTTGGTATCCTGCCTCCGGAAAAAGACTATTACTGGGAAAAATTATATCCGGGATTGGACGATTATCATGCTAACATTGCCAGCATTACTCAGGGAGAACTGCCTGATATGGCTCGCCCTATCAACGGAGAAGTGGTTGAGGCTCAATTAGATGGTATGTTGTCAGAATTGCAAACCTTATCCCGCAGTATTGGATCATTAAAAGCTTTGCAGGAAGTGGACTTTTCTCAAACGTCCAACCAGCTGAAGACCATGGGTAATTTTTATTCGCGTATGACTGAGGCGATGACTCACATGCATGAGACCGTTGAAGATGTGAAAGCATATCGTTCCAACATCAGCAATCTGAATGAAAACCTGACGGGTTTGAATACAGTGTATAGCGGTGTGCTTAATTCTTTCCAGGCCGGTAATTTTAACAATAAGATGAGTGAGAGTGTCAATTCACTGAATGAAACACTGGAAGGAACTAAACAATACCAGTCCAACCTGGCTTCCTTAAACCGTAATCTGAATTCGCTGAACTCTGTGTATGGCAATATTTTGAATGCTTATACAGCCCCACGCGGATAGTTAAACATTATTTAAAAACACAATCTCTAAAAATAATAGATCATGTCTATTCCAAAGGAACCGCGGCAGTTGATGATCAACATCATGTATTTGGTTCTGACAGCATTGTTGGCTTTAAACGTTTCTGCTGAAATATTTAACGCTTTCAAAGTGGTTGACGACGGGTTGAAAAAATCCAATACCGTATTGGATTCGGAAAATTCGGCAAAGCCAGACCAAATCCAAAAACTGTCCAAGAAAAAAGAGGCTGAACTGGCTAAATATGCGGAGATGGCGCCTAAAGTACGCGCTTTATCCCAAGAATTTAGCGAATACATAGATGGTATAGTCAATAAACTTATCGATGATGCAGGAGACCGTAACGGAAGTGTCGGCGATGGAGATTATTATGATATCAAGGGCCGGAAAGAATTAAAAGGCATAAAGAATAAAGACGTAACCACCCAGATGTTGGTGGATGAAGGTAAAGGTGAAGAAATTAAAGCCAAAATACTGGAGCTGCGCAGCAAATTTCTGGAGAATGTTGACGAAGCTGACCGTGCTGCTTTCGAAAGCAAGTTAGCTTTAAACATCGACGAGGAGTCCTGGAAAGCCACCAAAGACAAAAAGAGTTGGGCGGACTTTAACTTCAGGCAGATGCCTTTGGGGGCTACGATGCCGATCTTTACCAAGTTTAAAAATGATGCCAAAAGTACTGAAAACGCTATCCTGGATTATTACTTAGACAAAGTAGGTGGTACGGATATCGTATTCGATGAATTTCAGGTAGTGGCTGCGCCAAAAAAATCTTACCTAACTAAGGGTGAGACTTATGAGGCCAACATCTTTTTGTCAGCCGCCAGTAAAAACGTAGAAAACTTAAGTATTCGGGTCAATGGTGCCGCTGTACCGGTACAAAACGGGGTAGCTAAATTTTCTGCTGCCGCCAGTGCTCCTGGGGTTAAAAAATATAACGCCAGCATCTCTTTTACCAACCCGGTAACCAAAGAGGTGACCACGCGTACTCAAGAATTTGAATATGAAGTGGGCGAACGCTCAGCTTCTGTTTCCCTGGATAAAATGAATGTATTTTATGTAGGGGTGGATAATCCCATTACAGTGGCTGCTGCCGGTATATCCAGTAACGACCTGAAAGTAAGCGCTGAAAATGTATCTCTGAGTCCGAACGGCTCAGCGAAATACATTGTCAATGCTAAAGTTCCAGGAACTGCAAAAATAAGGCTATCGGCCAATGGCATAAATCCAATAGAATATAATTATAAAGTAAAACCTATTCCGGACCCGATTCCTCGTATCGGTGGTATAAAGGAGTCTGAAATGGGTAATGGTACCTTTAAAGGCCAGGATAGGATGGTAGCCGTTTTGGAGAATTTTGACTTCGACGCTCGATGTGATATTGCCGGGTTCCGCATTGTACGGGTCAGCCGTGGTATGGACCCGCAGATTGAAACCAATACCGGTGGGGCCTTTACCCCAGGTACAGTAGGTATCATCAATCAGGCTAAGCCAGGCGATCGTTTTTTCTTTGAAAACATCCGCTGCAAATGCCCGGGAGATGCTGCCACCAGAAAATTACCTGAATTGGTAGTAAACATAAAATAAAAGCAAGCTTTAAGCAATCATGAAAAACTTATTGATCATTCCTTGTGTGTTTCTTTCTCTGGGATTAGCAGCCCAGAATCCTCAGACCTTACAGGCTGAAAAAATTATGACCGAGTCCAGCAACCCGCTTGATGGGCAATTTTTGGATGGCATTGTGCCTAAAACGCTGATCCTGGAAAATAGGGTATTACCCTATGAGCCGGTACGCGAAGCGGACGTGCCATGGGAGAAAAAGATCTGGAGGGTAGTGGATACGCGTGAAAAAATTAATCTCCCGTTTGTATATCCGGAAAAACCCTTTATGACAATTTTGAATGAAGGGGCTCAAAATGGGGACTTTGTCGTGTTTAAAGACGACAAATTCGAAATGATGATGACGCCGGAGGATCTGGAATCGAAACTTTATTCTATGGATACTTTAGCGGTAACTGACCCGGAAACTTACGAAGTGACCACTAAAATTTACCGCAATGAGTTGGATCCATTGGACATAAGACGCTTTAGGATCAAGGAAGTATGGTTTTTTGACAAGGAAGCATCCCGGATGAAAACACGTATTCTCGGTATAGCTCCGATCAAAGATGTGAAAGATGCTACTACCGGAGAGCTGAAGTATGAGGAGCCTCTTTTCTGGGTATATTATCCCCAGGCTAGAGAAGTCCTCTCCAAATACCGTGTATTCAATGAGGCGAATGATGCCGCTCCCATGACCTGGGAGATGGTGCTTGAGGATCGGATGTTTGCCAGTTATATTTATAAGGAATCCAATGTATTGGATCGCCGCTTACAGGATTACCTGAAAGGCATCGATATATTATTGGAATCTGAAAATATTAAAAACAGCTTGCTGAACCGCGAAGTAGATCTTTGGGAATATTAATAGGATATTTTTTATGATATATGAAGAGGGATGGCCAGACCACTCCCTCTTTTTTCATTTAAGGTGGAAAAATTATTTCTTATCCACGCGTTTTGCATGAATTTCTTCAAAAAAAATGTCCTCATTGGGAACATCGAATTCCAAAGCTTTGACCTGCTGATTATTGTTGTCCAGGATAAACTGGATAGTGCCAAAGTCAAACCAGGCGTGAGGTTCTTGCCAGTTAATCAGGAAGGTCTGGTGGTGCCAGTGAGTCAGGGTGGCATTTAAAGCCGGAGCATGCGGAAATCGCAATTCTAAATCCGATCCTTTAACGTCAATTAATACTTCCCCAAAGAGAGGGTCATAAAAAGTACCGGCTAGTTGCGCTAAGGGTAATAAAGGACGTGTACCTAATACACGCGCCTTCTGCCTTTCTTCCACCCAGCGGCGACGCTCAGCTTGCCCTTTCCGTTCGTTTTCCAATCCAATCTGACTCCAATTACGCTCTGGCAAGCCTAGATATTGGGCTGAGATATAATTGCATAACATGCTGCCTATAGACGTCATACTGTTGGTTAATACCACAAGGCCTAAATTTAGATCCGGTACCAAAAGTACTTGTGAATACATGCCATCATAACCACCGCTATGGGAGAGTACACGTTTTCCGTTCGTCTCACTGATACTCCATCCTAAGGCATAACCGGCAAAATTTCGACCTGGATAAACATTACGGGTTGCCGGATTTACATTGAAACTATTGTGAAGTGACCAAAATATCTCTTGCGCTTCTGGTTTGTAAATCGAGAAGCCGTTCCATGAACCTTGATTCAGGTGTAACTGCAGCCAATGGGTCATATCGTGAACACTGGAAAGCAACCCTCCTGCAGCCCCCATGTTATCCCAATTGGCATAAGCTATAGGTTCCGCCGGTCCAAAGATGCTTTTATGTGGTGTGGCAAAGTTGCCCGCGGTGGCCAGCGTACTAATGGAAGTCTGTGTGCGGGACATGCCCAAAGGCACTAGAATACGCTGATGGACAAACTTATCCCAACTTTGTCCACTGACTGCTTTAATCACTTCCCCCGCGGCCATGAACATCAGGTTGGAATACCCATAACCGGCTCGAAACTCATATGCTTGGGGTAAGTATCTGGCTCTTTTAACGGATTCTTCAGCACTGTAAAGGCTTTTAAACCAGATAACATCTCCACTGAAAGTACCCAGACCAACCCGATGGCATAAAAGATCACGCACAGTAGTATGACTGGTGACATATGGGTCATAAAGCTGAAAATAGGGTAAATAGCGTTGGACCGGGTCATCCCATTTTAGTTTGCCTTCTTCAACCAGGAGTGCGATGGAGGTGGAAATAAAGGCTTTGGTATTTGACGCGATGGCAAAAAGAGTATGCTCATCCACGTTGTCTACACCTCCCACACTTTTCACGCCATAACCCTTGGACAAAACCACATTCCCATCTTTGATTATGGCCACAGCAAGACCAGGCACTTGCCATGCAGTACGGGCTTGGTCAATGTATTGATCAATTGTTTGCGGGTTGGGCTGAGCCGGTAGAGACAGGACCAACCAAAGCCCTACGAAAGCAAGTAAGAATTTCATGAAAACGTATTTGGTGAGTTTAGGCAAAATAAGGTACTGCAGCCAGCAGTTCAAAACATTAACCTTTTTTTTTGCCGGTGCTACAAAAATGCCGCCATTGGCCATATTTTGACCTAATCGAGGTATAAAAAAAAGAGGCAGGATTTTGTCCTGCCTCTTTTAAAATATTCAAATAACAAAAAATTCAAAAATATAACTTAACCCTACCGGTTGGTTTTAATGATTAAAGGGTGAGTGGAACGCAGCCCATCCTTTTGTAATACCACATAATACATGCCCGGAGCTAAGTGATTAACATCCATTTGATATTGGGTTTGACCTTTCCAATGCAATTTCGTCGATTGGCCTAATACATTGAGGAGTTCTACTACCTCTACAGTTGGCTCATAGACCTGAATGTTGACCATATTACGCGCCGGGTTTGGAAATAGTAAGGCGGGAATAGATTTTGAGGTTACTGGCGTAATGTGGATGCTTCCGTCTTTTAGCTGAGCCTGAGTTTCGAAGCCCAGATCATCATAAACCCGAGGATCACCAAAACGGATATCTGTATAAGCGCCTGCCGGTCCTATGGTGCGGAAGTTAAGATTTAGCAAAGTATGGCCACTCAGATTTGTCACTTCCTGTTCACCAATCCAGGTGATGGTTAGTACACCTTGGTCCAGTCGTGAATAATCCAAGGCTTGTTCATTGAATCCAGGTAATGCCAAGTTGAACGTATTAACATCCTCTAATTTAACAACTGATTCATCCCAATGAACCTCCATAGTTATAGCTCTTAACCCTTCCGATGGTTGGATGGTCAACGGGTATTGCAAGGTGGTACCTACTGACGCGGTCAGGTCTGGACCACTCAGAGAGGTATAAGATTGACGCGTAGCCAGGTTGTTTTGAATAGTCTGGTAATTGGTGTTAAAATTCACATCACCTATTTTAATTCCATAAAAATTACGTCCCGACGCATTGGTACTGAAGGGGTTAAAAATATAGGTTGTGCGGTACGTATGGTTTTTCGCTTTGTCAGTGGTGAGGGTCTCGGTAGTGGGAATGAATACCCAACTGGGGTGCATACCAAAGGAGGAAGCAGCTCCCAAAATGACCTGTTGCAGCATCTGCACATCGGTGGAATTAATACTGCCTGAATGATTTACATCTGCGGCTACGTATTGTTCTGGTCTGCTAAAAATTGCGCGACCGGCGATGTGGTTTTGTATGGCGATGAGATCTCCGATATCCAGGCCTGAGCGGATATCATTAGACTTGTGACATTCCACGGTAAGAATACGGCCGCTGCCTAATTGATTAAAGCGGTAGAACCCTAATCCTCCGGTAATGAATAGCCTGGCTGAGCTTATTCCGGGAGTGGTATTGTCAATCAGGATAACGTCGGCATTATTGATCTTTTCTTTGGAGTAGGAAATAATTTCTCCTTCAATGTATTTGCTGGGTGTACCAATACAAACACTTCCATGCCGGATATAATAGTCTACCGGCAGGGCATTCTTGTATACCGCAATGGGTACAGGTTCATTATCAATGATGATGTTAGAGGTTTGACCGGCTATATTCTTTAATTTAACTCGCAGGTTAAATAAAGTGGTACCGTCCGGATAGGTAAGCCCATCGTTATTCACCCATGAAAATGCCCACACTTCACCGGGCTCTAGTTCATAAAAGCTGGGCAAAGAGCTAAACAAATTGACGGTACTAAATCCAATGATCTGCCCTACCATGGTGTCTTCCATACGAATGGTGTAACTGGCGCCGGTAATGTTAGAGAAATTATACACTTTCACCGGTACATCTATTTCAGTCATTGCCGTTCCGCATACCTGTCCAAATTCAAAGGTCACTTTATCATACTCTGTTATGCAGCAACCCGGATAATAAACCGGGAAACAATAACAGATGCGATGGCATCCTTTGGTGGCCACGACACAGACCAGGTAATAACCCGGTGCGCCAAAGCGGGCTTTCAATTGGCGGGATGTGGGAGAATACCCTGTGGCATAACTCAGACCACTGGACAAGGACCAGTCGGTTTTATCCCATTCCGGCATGCCGCTGATGGACAATTCGTCATCTTCAATACTAATGATTGGTGCGCTGTGGGTAGGTGGGGTGGCATCACTGGTGCAAGATGCGCCGGGACAGAACGTCTTACATATCTTGCTGCTGCCGCAGGCATTGTAGATGGTAAGACATACCGTATAACATTTACCGCTGGTAAATTTCACCCGTGGTTTAGAATCGGTTCCTCCGCTTTTTGACCCTCCACCATAGTCCCACTCATATCCAGAGGCATTTTTTGAAACGGTCCCATCCAGGGTATATTCTTGCGTACTACTATTATACGTAAAAGTGAAGAAAGCTTCCGGTTCATTGGTACAGGTACCTATGGTTACTTTTTTGCAGCATTCATAGACTTTCGTACTGCCACGGAAGACCTTATAGCATACATTAAAGGTGCCGGAGTTTGGAAAACGGCAGATGGGATTTTTAGAATTTTTGTTGGTGCCATCGATAAAGGTAGCTCCTGAGCCGGATGGCAACGTCCATTCATAAGAGATCGTTCCACTTTCATCCGTGCAATAATCCTGGTAGAACACTAATTCATTAGCGGTGCGCGGTCGCCAGGTAAAACACTGAAAACATTCGGTACAAGAGGATACACAAGCGCCGGGCGTCCAGGTGGTGTGGCCATCACACTGGGCCACGCAGGAATTGCTGTAAGTTTTACCACCAGCACATACAGGACTGTAGATAAGCGGGCAAATACATTCACAATTGCCAATGTTCCATTCTTCATCCGTATAGCCGGCGCATTCGGCAAAGCAGGCGCTGCGGTAGGTATTGCCTTCGTACAAACACACTTGCTGGTCCAGCGGGGTAATCACGCAGTCCAGGCAGCCGGTGCGGTACATACAAATGTCATCCACATAATAATGATTACCGGTATTGGCAAAAAAGTTTATAGCGCCTAGTTTTTTGCTGGACAAAGTGCCGCCGGATACGGTGCCATGAGACCAAGTCCAGTGACCGACGTATTCGCCATTGATGTATAATTCTACAATGTTCTCATCTATGTCTATGATTTGGGTACAGGAGAACCATTGATTGCGCGGGAAGTTAAAATTAAACTGGGTGGTGCGCAAATATTCCACTGTTCCTTGTCCTGTACTGTTAAAGCGCACCTCGTAAGCCCAGTGACCGCCATCTTTATTGTGCTGAAGGTTATAATACCCGCTGGAACCATTCACGACGTACATTTTCCAGGTGAGCCGGTAGCGGCCAAATTCGAGATTGCCAAAAGGTAATAACACATCGGGGCTTGTTGTCCCTCGCTGTACCCGTAAGGATTTAGAACCGGTATAAGCCCGAGTGTTAGACACAGAGGCGTCGGCAGACGTGGAGGCATATTTTTTCCAGATGGTGGATTGTGAAGAGATATTGCCGGTGTTATATATCTCAAAATTTTCATGAAAACTTAATCCACGAAAATTGTAGGATTGGCGGCAGGCGGAAGGGCTGGGGCGATTATAGCAGGTGAGGGTAATGCGATAGTTCCCCTGAATAGATGAATGATAACCATCGACGATCACGTAAATATTTTCAAATTGCCGAAGATAAATAGGGCCAATTTGCTCGGTGGAAGTCCCAGAGCGGGTGCTTTTGCCCAGACAGGAATTACTACTGGTGCCGTTACAAATATCCCACATCAGAAATATATCCAAATCCGCCGTAAGGTTGCTCAAGGTGATAAAATACCAATCGTCCTTGGGCAGATTTAACTTATACACGCGGTCCTCACCATTGAAGGATGATGAACTGGTGTGGCACGGGTAGTCACCGATGTTCCAATCGTTGCCACCCCCTAAGGTGCTAGAGTTATGCGAACCGCAAGCGAGCATATAAGGGTTGGAGCAATTTTCTCCCGCTGACCATACACTGAGTGATAAGAGGCAAATAGACCATAAGGTTAACCCCAAGCGTATCATAAGCCGAAAGGGGAGCTTGGATCTTACATTGGAAAGGCGCAGACTTTTCATAATATTAGGTTTGTGGTTGGTGAATGCTTTTGGAGGTATAGACGAATAAAACAAGGATATCGTCAGGTACCCGCTTTCAATTTACGAAGTGTTTTGAATATTATTAATGTACCACGTAAAACAGTTTAACCTAGAATTAATTTTTTGCAAAGTTATCTTCATTGGGGAGCAGATTCCAGGCGTTTACTTTGTTTGCCGTTAAGGAATTTGTACCGGAGAGCTATAGAAAATGTTTATTTTAATGGCCAAATACAATGACCAATGGGGAAAAATTTTATCGTAGGATGCTGGTGTGCGATCATCTGGGCCTATGGATGTACTTCCGATAATAAGTCGTCCATGGATCAGGAGGAGAATCAATCAGCTAAAATACGGATCATCTTTGATACGGATGCCAACAATGAATTGGATGATCAGCATGCCTTAGCGTATTTATTATTGAATGGCGGGGTATTTCAAGTAGAGGGAGTTACGGTTAACGCCACCCCAAGCGGAGGGGCAGTAAAAAATCATTATGAAGAAGCGGCCAGAATCATTCAATTATGCAACCTTAGTGAAGCCATACCTCTGGTAACGGGAGCGGATAAAAATTTTCCGGACATCCGGGCACAAATTCAACAACCTGATTTTGATGGGGCAGAAGCAGTAAATTTCATCATTCAAAGAGCTAATATCCCGGATACTAATAAATTGGTGGTATTGGCTGTGGGCAAGCTAACTAACTTGGCTTTAGCTTTACTTAAAGACCCTTCGCTAAGTAATAAAATACGCTTGGTTTGGTTAGGATCGAATTACCCCAAGCCGGGTGAGTATAATCAAAATTGTGATACGGCGGCGATGAGTTATGTACTCCAAACCGCGGTACCTTTTGAAATGGTTACGGTGCGTTATGGCGAGCCCAGCGGAACAGCTGCAGTTGCTATCACTCAGAATGAAATTAATGCCCGCATGCCCGGATTAGGGCCGAAAGCTACACAACCTGTAACGGGTCGTCATGGAGGTACATTTGCTACTTTCGGCGATTATGCGATAGACTTATTTGCCCACATTGATTATCATGACAGTACAAAATCCCGGGCCTTGTTTGATATGGCTGCGGTAGCTATTGTTAAAGACCCCGGATTGGCAGCCAGACTGAATATCCCTGCCCCGGTTTTAGTTCAAAATCAATGGGTGGACCAGTCGCAAAACCCGCGGACTATCACTATATGGGAATATTTTTCGCGAGAGGCCATTCTTGAAGATTTTTTTAATACGCTCCAGAACCCCCAGCCGGTAAAGTCTGCCCAATGAATAAAATATTAGTGATAGGCAGCAGCAATACCGATATGGTGGTAAAAACCCAGCATTTCCCAGCACCGGGTGAAACGGTATTAGGCGGAACCTTTTATATGTTTCCAGGTGGAAAAGGGGCAAATCAGGCCGTTGCAGCAGCTCGTGCCGGCGGAGAAGTCACCTTTATTACCAAAACCGGTCATGATCTGTTTGGACAAACGGCCAAACAAGGGCTTCAAGCGGAAGGTGTAGATACTAACTATGTATTTAGTACCAGCGATTATGCTTCCGGGATAGCATTAATTACGGTCGATGAACACGGGGAAAACGAAATAGTCGTCGCACCCGGAGCCAATCAAGTTTTGGACCGGGTCGATTTGGATGTAGCCGAGGAGGCGTTCAAACGCAGCACTTTTTTGTTAATGCAGTTGGAAATATCTTTAGATACGGTAGGATATGCCCTGCAAAAAGGTCGTCAATACGGACTGACCATCATCTTAAACCCTGCACCGGCGACAACGATCCCTTTGGATTGGTACCCTTATTTGGACTTAATCACCCCTAATGAGACGGAAGCTGAGCTATTAACCGGCATTAAGGTCTATGATTTGGACAGTGCTGCTCAAGCTTGTCGCGTATTATTACACCGGGGGGTGAAACAAGTCATCATTACGATGGGTGCCCGTGGCGCATTTTATTGCTCAGCGCATATGCAATATCTCGTACCTGCTATATCTGTAACTCCTATCGATACTACCGCTGCAGGCGATGTATTCAATGGAGCACTAACGGTGGGGTTGGCAGAAGGGCTGGATTGGCTGGAGGCCATACATTGGGCTAATGTGGCGGCCGCCATCAGTGTGACCAGGCTGGGTGCGCAGGCCTCTGGCCCCACACGCCAAGAAATCGACTTTTTAGCTTCAAAATAAATACTTTATGTATATCATTGAAACATATACTTTGGCAGTGATTTTTTGTATCATCACGATGCTTTGTTGGGGATCATGGGCTAACACCCAGAAATTAGCTGCTTCATCCTGGCGATTTGAACTGTTTTATTGGGATTATGTGCTTGGTATTTTGATAATGTCCGTCTTTTTTGCATTTACTTTGGGCTCCAACGGAGCGGAGGGCCGAAGCTTTCTTGCAGACCTGCAACAGGGGGAGGGAGCCTCCATAAACTCAGCCCTCCTGGGTGGGATACTTTTCAACCTAGCTAACATCCTGCTGAGTGCTTCCATTGCCATTGCCGGTATGGCGGTGGCTTTCCCCGTCGGCATTGGGTTAGCATTGGTCATAGGCGTGGTGGTTAATTATCTGGATGCACCGGTGGGCCAAGCCGGATTATTATTCTCCGGTGTGGCTTTCATTGCCCTGGCCATCTTGCTTAATGCATATGCTTACCGCCAATTAAAATCCAGCAGTAGCCAACCCGGGGCCAATAAGGGGCTATGGCTGGCTTTGATAGCAGGTATATTAATGGGTTTCTTTTATAAATATGTAGCCCAATCCATGTTTCCTGATTTTAATGAGCCATTACCCGGTAAGCTCAGTCCGTATACAGCGGTGTTTTTGTTTGCTATCGGTATCCTAATGAGCAATGTGGTCTTTAACAGTATTCTGATGTACCGTCCTTTTAATGGAAGTGCGGTCTCTTATGGTCACTATTTTCGTGGGGAGTTAAAAAACCATCTTACCGGTATTCTAGGCGGAATGATCTGGTGCGTCGGGATGTCTTTTAGTATTATTGCTTCTGATAAGGCCGGCCCGGCCATTTCTTATGGATTGGGTCAGGGGGCTACGGTCATTGCAGCCATATGGGGGATTTTTATCTGGAAAGAATTTAAAGGAGCCGCACAGTCTACCCACAGACTCTTGTATATTATGTTAGGCCTTTATATCCTGGGTCTTGCTTTGATTATTGGAGCCCGTTAAACTAATCCTTCAAGCCAATAAGGCCGGGATCACTTCACCGGCTACATCCGTAAGGCGATAGCGGCGACCTAAATGTTTATAGGTCAGTTGTTCGTGGTTAATACCTAACAAATGCAGGATGGTGGCATGTAAATCATTTACATGCACCGGGTCTTTTGCAATATTGTATCCAAATTCATCAGTCTCTCCGTAGGTTAATCCGGCTTTTACGCCTCCACCGGCCATAAAAATGCTAAAACAACGAGGGTGGTGATCACGCCCATAGTTGCCGCCGGCCAGTGAGCCCTGACAATAGTTGGTACGGCCAAATTCCCCACCCCAGATGACCAGAGTTTCGTCAAGCAGTCCGCGTTGTTTAAGGTCGTTAATTAAAGCAGCGGTAGGTCGGTCTACATCCTGCGCTTGCAGGGGCATTTCTCCGACCAGGTTACCATGCTGGTCCCATCCCTGATGGTACAATTGTACAAAACGGACGCCTGCTTCAGAGAGTTTGCGGGCTAGCAGACAATTGGCAGCATAGGATCCAGGCAGAAGGCAATCTGGTCCGTACATTTTAATGATGCTATCCGGTTCATTGCCAATGTTGGTGAGCTCCGGCATTTCTGTCTGCATGCGAAAAGCCAACTCGTATTGTTTAATTTTTGCCTCTATTTCCGGATCACCAAATTCGGTCATGTTTATGCCATTTAACGCTGCTATCTGGTCCAGCATCCGGCGGCGGTCCTGCATTTCTACACCCTCCGGATTTTTTAAATACAAGACCGGATCTTCACTCCGGCTGAATTGCACTCCTTGATGTACACTCTCTAAAAACCCATTGGTCCATAATTTGGAGTAAACACCCTGGCCATTGCCGCGTCCACGGGATAACAAGACACAAAAGGAGGGGAGATTTGAATTCTCCGTGCCTAAGCCATAACTAAGCCAGGCACCCATGCTGGGCCGGTTTCCTTGTTGAGCTCCGGTCTGCATGAAGGTCAAAGCAGGATCATGATTGATGGCCTCGGTATGCATCGTGCGAATGACACAGAGATCATCAGCAACTTTGGATAGATGCGGGAATAATTCGCTGATCCATATTCCAGACTGACCATGTTGTTCGAACGCAAATTTTGAGCCCACTAATGGAAAGCGTTCCTGACCACTGGTCATACCCGTGAGACGTTGTCCCATACGTATCGAAGCGGGAAGATCCTGGCCAAACATATCTATCAGCTTCGGTTTATAATCAAATGTTTCTAATTGGCTTGGTGCACCGTTTTGAAACAGGTAAATGACGCGTTTAGCTTTGGGGGCGAAATGAGGGCCTTGGATAGGCATACTACCCATGGTTAGACTGCCTTTTTTATAGCGGTCTAAAATAGCCGGGACCATCAGAGAGCCCAGCGCAAGAGTACCCAAGCCAATACTAAGCTTACCGAAAAAATGTCTCCGGGTTACTGATTTTTGGTGTTCAAGAATTGGATCAGCCATAACGATGGGTTATTTTAATTTACTTAGGTTTTAGTGATTACTTCTTCCAGATTATAGATGGTGTGGATGACCTGCATAAGCGCCGCAAGAGATGCTTGGTCGGTAGACTGCGAAGCGGGATATTCACCGACATCTAACAGCAATGAAGCCTTGTCCGGTGCAGTTTGGAATACCTTAAATTCAGTCGTATAATATTTGGTTAGGTGGTCCAATTCTTCTGCCTTGGGATGGCGGCAAGCAATTAATCTAAAAGCATTGGTAATATTGGTTTTTAGGTCATTGGATTGTTGTAACAACCGGTCGGCTAACACGCGGGATGCCTCACCGATGTGCGGGTCATTGATCATTACCAATGCTTGTAAGGGTGTGTTGGTGACGATCCGTTTCACCTCGCACTGGTCCCGATTGCTCGCATCGAACATGAGCATGACCGGTGGAGGAACTGTTCGTTTAATAAAATTATACATACCACGGCGGTATAATTTATCGCCATTATCCTGAGTATAACGGGCTAGCTCACCTCGCCCTGAGGTTGAAGCTTCCCATATGCCTTCCGGCTGATAGGTTTTTACGCTGGGTCCACCAATGTTTTTATTGAGCAATCCACTGCTGGCTAAGGCCAGATCACGAACCATTTCTGCCTTATACCGCAGGCGTACGCCGCGTGAATAGTACCGATTATCCGGATCTTTTTCCAGTTTTTCACCATCTATGGTTGCATTTTGTAAGTAGGTAGCTGAAGTCAAAATAATTTTTATAAACGCCTTGGTGTCCCATCCTTGGGTCCGGTAATTGGTAGCTAACCAATCCAAAAGTTCTGCGTGAGTAGGCAGTTCGCCCTGTAATCCAAAATCCCCGGATGTACGCACTATACCTTGGCCAAATATCTCCTGCCATATGCGGTTTACCACCACACGAGCCGTCAAGGGATGAGCTGGGTCCAGTAACCACTGAGCCAAGCCCAGACGGTTCGGAGGATATTTCGTGGTATCAAATGGTAAAATACGGCTGGGGGTTCCAAAAGGAACTATCTCGTCCGGGGCGTCGTAGTTACCCCGCCGCAACAGATGCGTTGGTCTGATCACTGACGAATCTTTCATAATCATCACGGTCACATCCTGGCTATCCTGTTTGTTGATAAAACTAAGCAGGGTATCTATGTCTTGACGATTGATCCGCAAATTAGGGGGGTCAGCATAAGAATTCAGAGAAATATCACCTAAAAGCCCTTTTTCATTAAGCTGGTTAAAAAAAGCGAAGGTAGAGAAGTACTCTTTCTGGGATATGGGGTCATACTTGTGGTCATGGCATTTGGCACATTCGAACGTCATGCCCAGGAAGGCTTTGGCAAACGTATTGGTCCGGTCAGTGACGTATTCTATCCGATATTCTTCATCTATTACCCCCCCCTCCTGGGTGATTTTATGATTGCGGTTAAACCCAGTGGCCAGCAGCATTTCCTTATTCGGATTGGGCAGCAAATCACCAGCCAGTTGCCAGGTCAGAAATTTATCAAAAGGGTAATTGGCATTAAAAGCGTGGATGACCCAATCCCGCCATGGCCACATACTGCGCGGGCCATCATCCTGGTAACCATGGGAGTCAGCATACCTGGCTACATCCAGCCAATACACAGCCCACTTTTCTCCAAAATGTTGATCAGCCAACAGTTCGTCAATGACTTTTTCATAAGCTTGAGGAGATTGATCTGCTAAAAAACGGTCTTGTAAATCTAAAGAAGGAGGCAATCCGGTCAAATCGTAGCAAACTCGCTTGAGCAACCGTTCTTTATCGGCCATTCCATTTGGTTTAAGACCGCGGGCCTCTATTTGGGCTAAAATAAAATAATCTATCTCGTTTCGCACCCATTTTTTGTCTTTTATCGGCGGTAGATCAGGGTTTTGGATGGGTAAATAAGCCCAATGCGGCTTGTATTCAGCGCCTTGCCTGATCCATTTTTCGATCAGTTTTATTTCATGGGTGGTCAGCGTAAGATAAGATTCCGGGGGTGGCATAATGTCGGCAGTATCGGTACTGGAAATACGCCGATAAAGCTCCGAAACCTCTGGTTTGCCGGGTACAATGACGTGGTGAGTGGGGTCGTTTTTCAAAGCAGCATAGGCACCTTCGGCATGATCAAGCCGCAGATCTTCCTTGCGAGTGCTATGATCAGGGCCATGACATTTAAAACATTTATCCGATAAAATAGGTCGTATATGCAGGTTATAGTCCACTTGGTCAGGCATAGTACCTATATTGTCCAGGTCCGTTCCATTTTGATTACATGAACTAATACAAAATACTCCAATTATAGTCCACAAATAAAGATTGGGCTTTAACATACCTGCCAAAATTTGATTTTATCCCTGTGTAAAATTAACCAATATCCTATATAATTGGAGCCTGTTGCTCAAATATTAATGATTTAGTCCGCTAATGTAGGCGGACCAAGAATTTATAAACACCTCCTGCTTCTTTTGGCATGAATTATGTTGTTAAAAATATGCCCCTCGTGTTCGCCCCATTAAATAATCTAATTTATTATTTGGATGACACAGAAAGCTATCCTACTATTCGCGGTGTTTTTGAGCGTGCATTGCAAGGACATTACAGATGTTAAGTTTAATGAACTTTCGGACGACTACATCCTCATCGAAGATGCCAATGTTTTATTAAAACCTGTAGACGGTATCTATAAAACAAAACAATTTGCCGGAATGAGTGATGAGACCGGGTGGATTAATGTCACCGTTGACCGCCTGTTTTTGCCTTATGAAAAGGCGGTGTCGGAACTTAGTAAGAAGAACCTGCTGATGAAAGAAATCAAACGGAAGGATATCAAAAAAATCGTCCTGAATACAGGTTTAGCCACTATGATAGAAGGCGTCGAAAGTAAAGACGGTCAGGAGTATAAACGGTTTACGCTCATTATGCCCGCTGATAAAAATTATACTGTGGTGATCAATGGGACCTACCCGATGTATTTTGCGCATCTGGACGAAAAGGACACGGATCAAAAATTAAAAAACATAATCCTCTCAGCGATATATACGGACGATGCGGAAATTCTGGGAAAAGTACGTCAGAGTGCTGAATTCCCTTCCGATGCCATTACAGTCGATAAAACCAAAGGCAAACCTTAACAATACTTATTTAAAGAAAATTACACGCGTTAGCTCACCCTCCTGCCTTTTAAAAGTGGCACGTGTGGGCGGTTAATATTAATCCTCTGCGGTTAAAGACTATTCCTGGTTGCCCAAAATCGGTGATGAACCCTTTATCTCCATTCTGCGCCTGACAAAATCAAACATAATAGGCATTTTTTGATTAGTTTTGCAGTTGCTCTATAAATTGAAAATAATGCAAATTTCAAAAAATAAAGTAGCCGCAATTCATTATACCCTGCGCAACGCAGCTGGTGAAGTAATGGATTCCAGCGCTGGAAGAGATCCCTTGTATTATCTGCATGGAAATCATAATCTGATTCCTGGTATGGAAGATGGATTGGAAGGAAAAACCACAGGCGACAAGTTTAGCTTGGTCGTTTCACCAGAAAAAGGGTATGGTCACTACCAGCAAGATTTACTCCAAAATGTTGATTTGTCCCTTTTTGGAGATCAAAAAGTAGAGGTAGGGATGGAATTTCAGGATAACCACCGGCATACCTTTGTCGTGAAAGAAATCAGTGGGAAAAAGGTGATCATTGATGGCAATCACCCCCTGGCAGGACAGGAGTTGCACTTCGAAGTAGAAGTTACAGAAGTAAGAGTCGCCACCCGGGAAGAAATTGAGCATGGACACGTCCATGGACCTGGCGGGCACCACCATTAAAGTGTGAGTGTGAGTGTGGAGAGTGAAAGTTCATGATTGTATTATAATTAAATATGGCTTTAAACATTCAGGCGCAGGGAACCATACCCACTGATTATGGTCAGTTCAGAATGTTGGCCTTTGGGGAGTCAGCCGCTGAACAGGTCCCTCATCTGGTTTTGGTGGCCGATACATTTAATGCGTTTGAACCGGTTCTGGTGCGCATTCATTCGGAGTGTATTACCGGGGATGTGTTTGGTTCACACCGGTGCGATTGCGGCGAACAACTGCATCGTTCTTTACAATGGATCGGAGAGCAGGGTGGGGTGTTAATCTACCTTCGGCAGGAAGGACGCGGTATTGGAATTATAAATAAACTTAAAGCGTATAATCTTCAAGACCAAGGAATTAATACCGCAGAAGCCAATGTTCACCTCGGTTTTGAAGTCGATCAGCGCACCTATGATCAGGCGGTTGAAATCTTAGAGCTGTTGGGAATCCACCAGATAAAATTACTGACGAATAACCCGGATAAACTGGATGCCTTGAAACATTCAAGTATAACGGTAGCCGAACGGGTTCCTCTGGAAATAGCTCCTAATCAAACCAACCGATATTACCTGGAAACCAAGAAAAAGATCATGGGGCATTTATTGGATCTGGGGGTTTAATCCGGTGGTTGCTCCAAAGCATACACTAACACCCAATCAGCAAACCAGCGGTAGTGGATGGTATAATATAAAGTTAAACCCTCCCGCTGCAGATACCCGTTGAAGGAACCTTGGAGGCTTTCCGCGTTGCCGCTCCACTGTACTTGAAGATGTTCGCGTAAATCTAGTTGCCGTCGGCCATATGCTTTGTACATACTTTCTTTAGCGCCCCAGACCACGTGCAAATAATGCACATCGTCAGCATTTTGGGTCAAATTGGCCTCCTGACTGGATACAAATTTAGGCCTTAGAGCCGTAATGCGAGGCACAACATACTGAACATCTATACCCACGGCATGTGGACTATATATCGCCGCTACCAAATCGCGTGAATGTGAAAATGAGATGTGGTCGGTCATCCCGGCGAGGTAAGGTTTACCATATTGGTCTTTTATGCAGGGTACCCGGTCCAGGCCTTTATATAAGGTGTGCAGCAAGTGCCGCGAGGCTAGCCATTCCAGCCGTCTGTGCCCTTTTAACGAGGCCAATTCGACCTGCTCCTCAGGATAAAGATCCAGGTGTTGCATAAACCACGCTTCGGGCTCTTGCATCAGCCATAGACCCAAGACACCTAAGTTCTCCAAGGATTGTTGTAAATAGACCGGCAAGATTTAAATAGGTTCTGAATTTCAAAAATCAATA
>JAYRWN010000186.1:0-4563 GCA_041917975.1 Saprospiraceae bacterium
GATACTTTAAATTATGGCTTTGAAAATACAGCGTGCGGTAATTATTTTTTATGCGCTTTTTCTGCCTTTGTCCATACCCGCGCAGGTACCTAAATTTCCTTTTATCAAGGGCATTTATGGACACCCGCCCACCCTGTTAGCGCAAGGGTACCGCTACGACAGTTTAGGCGTTAATGCCATCTTTATCCGCCGCGAATCCTTAACAGCCAAAGCCATACAGGATGCCCGGGCACAACAGGTGTTGGTTTTTGTAGAATTTCCGCTCCTGAATGGTAAATCCTATTTGCAGGACCATCCTGAGGCCTGGCCTATTGATGAACATGGTGAAAAATCGCCGCCGGCGGATTGGTTTATGGGCATTTGTCCAAGCCATGAGGGGTTCAAAAAATACCGCCTCCAGCAACTTGAAAATCTGCTGCACGCTTATGCCGTCGATGGCATCTGGCTGGATTATGTGCATTGGCACGCCCAATTTGAAACACCGGAGCCCATCCTGCCGGAAACCTGTTTTTGTCCCCGGTGTGTGGCTGCTTTTAAGTCCTACAGTCAACTGGAACTGCCGGATAGTTCCACCGCTCAAACGGCCCAATATATTTTAAACCATGCCGAACCGGCCTGGCGCAAATGGCGCAGTCAGGTCATCCTGGACTGGGTGTCCACCATAAAATCTGCGGTTAAAGCCTATAATCCTAAAATAGCCTTGGGAGTTTTTCATTGCGGGTGGCTGGCGGAGGATCATCATGGGGCGTTGTATAAACTTTTGGGTTTGGACCTGGTGCGGTTGGCTCAAGTGGCGGACGGCCTGTCCCCGATGTTATTTCACCGTTTGAAAGGGCGACCGGTAGACTGGGTGGGCACCTATTTGCAGTGGATAAAAGCCCATCTGGCAGACCACAAAGGCACCTACATCTGGCCTATTGTGCAAGCCCATAACCAACCGGGGGTGGTCACTGCGGAAGAATTCGAACAAGCAATGCGACTCGGGATGCAAGCTCCGGCATCCGGCATCATGATGTTTTCTGATCAGACGCTGATCCGCGAAAAAACAAAGGTGGATGTGGTGCGCAGACTTTATAGAAAATAAAAGTGGTGGGAATATGAAGTTGATATCTTTAATTAAAGTTATGAAACTCATTGAGACTCATGAAAAATCCGTTAGATGAATGCGGTTAATAGTTCACCCTCAAGCCTGATGAAGTAGTCATCTCTTATTCGACCTATTCGACCTGATTAAAAAATATATTTAAATACATTTATCAAAATTCCAATGACTACCTGACAATTAAAATTTTACTTAATTCTGAAAAACCCTGTGGACTGAATTTTATAATATACACGCCCGGGGAGGGCGGAGTCGTGATAATAAATACCTGACCTGGTTTCCTGATCTGATTAATTAATTTCCCATCCAAACTATAAAGTTGAAGATCATTAATTGGAACAGAACAATTTATCTGGATGTCCGTTGCGTGTGGTGCAGGATTAACAAATTTCAAACTGTTTGCCAAAGGGTGAATTTCTGCAATACCTACCGAAGTTGAAAGCGTGGCCTCCAGATTAGAACCATGACTAAGATCAACCGTATCGATATAACTGACCTGACCGTTATTGGTCACGGTTATCCTGTATTTACCTTTAAACCCTCTCAATTTAGCTTCACCTGCTGAGGTGGTCGTTACGGTAGTATTGGTCCACCACTTATTAAAAAGAAGGTCAGCCACTGCTAACCCTGCCGGCCGCATGGTCCAATCCAATCTGAAAAATGGAGCATTATTTAACCAATGGGCTCCCTGCCAAAATCCCCAACTTAAAAACCCATCGACAGATGGGTGACTAAAACAAATGGTGAAAAAATCAGCAGTAAACCGGGCGGCGAGACTATCACTGACTAAATTACCATAATCAAACTCAGTAATCTTAGCCCGGGTGCCAAACGTCGTGTAAAAATCATCCAGTGTTTTTTTAACATCGTAAATGGAAACCAAACCAGAGCTGATATGCCCTTGAAAACCTACTCCATCAATTTTAATTCCGGCTCTTTGGATTTCCTGTAAGTATTGTTTGGTTCGCTCAAAGATAGGGCTTCCCGGCAAATTACCCTGATCAATCGTGGTATAATCATTTATAAATATCCGGATATTGGGGTCAATTTCTTTTACTTTTTTAAGAATATCAATGTAGATTTCCCGTCCTGTCGGATAGCCGGGACTTCCCGCCAAAGCTTTGGCCAGGTCTTCATTATAAGTTATTTCATTTAATGCATCCCATTCTTTTATGTTCCCTTTTATTCCTGGATAATTGAGTATAGAGGTTACCCGTTCCAAAACCCTGTTTTTCAGGTAACCAGGGTTGTTTTTATTTTTTTCCAAATCATCCGGCATATACTGCCATCCAGGCCAAATCAGCGTATGACCTCTTACCGAAATTCCTTTTCCTACTAACCAATTTGTAGCCTGTACAACTTCCTGATTGGATGCAAACCACTCTTCTTCCCAGGCATCCCATTTTAAATCATTTTCAAAAACTACCTCATTAAATCCATGGCCTTTGCCATCAAAATTGACTATTTTTTGTTCATACGTTTTGTTTTGCTGATGATTATTGGCAATGCGATTAGCTGTAATGGCTGAACCAAATTTAAACTCATGTTCCAACATTTCAAATTTTACTTTGGCACCTGAGACAGGTGTGCCATTAGGGTGACGGACCAACACCTTAAAATCGCCCTTTCTGAACCGCTCAATGTTCTGATCAGCTTCTGCTTTCCAGGAAGCATTTGTTTCTGACCCGGCATAAGTTTGGTGCAGCTGGGCAGGAAACTGATCAAAAGCATAAGCCATTTTAAAATCCGATAAAGCTATACCGCCGATTTGAATGGTTTGGGCTTTGAATCCGGTATGCAAACCAATGGTTAGTTCTCCGGACAAATAATTATTATTGGCGTCAAAAGGAGCGATAAATTGCTGCCATTTGGTACCTATTTCAGTGGTGATAAATAATTCTTTATCAAAAGTGGTGGCATGCTCTACATATATATTGACCTTAGCACTCCCGGATGTTGATCTCAGCCAAATAACGAGTAAGGCTATTGAGCCTTTATTTACGGATTTTGTATTTCTGCAATAGATACCACTGCTCCAAGGCTGATCCCCGGCCATGGGAACTGCGATTTGCTGGTAGCGGGTAAACGGTTGTCCGGAAACAGAAGTTAATCCTTTGAGTGTGCCTCCATACCCAACAAGGCTATTCAGGACCTGGGACTCATCAGCAGCTAAGACCCAGGTGCCGCCCGTCAGGCCATAAGAACTATTAAGTTGTGCAGCTAAATTCGTGTAATAGGCCGTTTGAGAAATCACATGACCTGCATTCAATAATAACCAAATAATGGCAAAATATTTCATAATAAATAATTCAGACTGGGTTAAATGTATTAATGCATCGCTCAAGAAAGACTTGACTAGCATTGTTTGCTCCTCCGGTATTAAGTACTCTGCTGGAAGAAAGGGTAGTTTTTAAAGTCTTACTCGCGCCGGCCATTTTAATAAATTAAATAAATTAGTCGTTAAAGTAAGCAATAAATGGACTGGAGTCAAGTGTTTCTGTTATTATTAATATTATTAATATTAAAATCAAATTAGTTTACACAACGCAAAATCCTAGGAATGAGCACGGGTGTTCTCTCCGAATTAAATTGCCCGAAATGCCAAACTTTAAGGTATTAATTTATACCTATTGTAAATAAGAATGAAAGATACAGGGTGTGAGGCCTGGATTGTCTTTTTGAATGGTTTGGAATATCTATTATATATTAATTCAATCGAGGGTAGTGACCAGAACAACTTAAAGCTCAAATCTTGTAACTCACACGAAAGTAACCACCACGATGGTCACGAGACAGAGTATTTCTTGGTATTCAGATTGACAAAATGCAACTATAACAAACTTGGTCCGGTCATTAAATTTACTTCAATGACCGGACCATATCCTAACTAGAACGTGTCGGAACCCAAAGGGACAAATCGATTAGCCAAACTCTCTTACTTAACTGAAACCTTATCGGTCGCGGCCAAATAATATTGGCCAAACAAAATATGTTGCCAACATTTTATTGATAAGGTCTATACGGGTCTATTTTAGTTTTCCAAACAGCCAACCGTTGGCAGCACAACCGACAGCACCAGCAATGGTATTACCAATTATGTCAATTGGCACCCAGGAAAGTTGAAAGGGTTTAAAAGTCACAAACATGCCAAGGTCGGCGATCGCGAAAACCAGGAAAAATAAGATGGTTCCAATCTTGGCGCCTGGCATCGGTTGATTAATATTTAATCTATCCAAAGTCAGTGCACTAAGTAAGCCCATACACAAAATAGCCAAAATCCAGGCCCAATAGGGTAATTCATTCATTTGGTTAACACAGGTAGCATTTTCCGCCATCCATTTTTCTCCCTGGGCGCCAAAGAGGCCCATAAACCAGACCATACCAGCAAGGGTTCCCATGATCCCACCAAATAAAGTACCGTAAATAATTTTTTTCATGTTAATTTTTTTAAAGGTTATAAA
>JAYRWN010000187.1:0-2646 GCA_041917975.1 Saprospiraceae bacterium
AGAATATCCGGTGAATGCAATTCACCAAAATTTTCCACATGCAGTTTTAAATATAAGACGACCTGGCCAAATAGTTGATGACGCAGCCCACCTTTATTCTCAATTTGCGTATAGCTAAGCCAGTCAGCTTGTAAATAATCCCTCAATAAGGTGGCTAATTCAGGATAAAGAACATATTTATGCCGGGGTGGATTTGGACAAAATGCTCCTTCTTTCAGATCTAAATAAGTTTCATCCCCAAACCAAGCGTACTCCAGACCGAAACCCAATTGCTCACATAAACGAAGCAGAAAAAAAATGGGAAAATGGGTCAAACTGTCCCTGGACTGATCAATATGCGTCAAAGTATACTCAATGAATGCATAAAGTTCCGGTTGTGGCGTTTCTTCCTTGATGACCTGCCGACACACTTCAATGATAAACTGACCGATGGCACTTTTAGGAACAGAAAAGGGTAAGGAAGTATAAACAATACCAGCTTTGACTTCTTTAACTTTGTTTAATGTCGACTGTGGTGCATCATAGGCCACCAGATCTATGCTGGACCCAGGTTGGACTAACATGGGACTGACGGTTGGCTTTTGACTACGTACACCGTGTATCAGGTAGGATTTTAGACCCTTTTGCTCGGTGAAAACATCTATTATTATACTGCTTTCCCGGTATTTTAGCTGCCGAAAAACAATCCCTTTGGTCTTAATTGTCTGACTCATAAAATATTAGCCAACTAAAATTAAAGATTTTGTTAAGATTGGCTTTAGGTATCTTAAAAGACTCCTTTGGTCGTTTTGGTTCAAGGTTAGGTCGAAGGATTTATACTTTACATGTAACCTTAGGCCAACTTTGCCGTATTGCTTTTACCCAAAGCGGTTTTTATTAAGGATAAATGACGTAAAATGAAATATCTAGTTTTAGTTATCTGGTTTAGTCTGATGATTGTAACCTCCACCATGGCTTCCTCACCTTGCCGTGAGACTATGTATCAACCTGGCAATACTTTCAGTCACCGTGAGTTGATTGAAAAAGATTTACTCAGCAACCGGTGGGAAATGAAGGATCAGGAAGGAACCACTTTATACGATTTTCAGTCCCATGGATTGGTGTCACAGGTCATGGAATCGGTGGCCGGAGACTTTATTTATAAAGAGGATTTATGGCAGTTACACAGCATTGGTGAACAGGTGTTTTTACATCTGACTACCCCGCTGTCCGATGAATCTCAGATCTTCGTGGTCCGGCAAAATTGTCAGGGTCTGGTTCTAACAGAAGTAAATGAGCAAAATCATTATAAATTAGACTATTTAGGCCCTAAAAGAACAGAAGCCGAAGAAATACTCTATAACGATTTACCAGGCATGTGGCAAAATATCAACGAAGGCAGCAATTGGTACTTCGCTCCGGGTGGAAGTATCCAATACCCTGGACTGGAAGATAAACGCAATAAACAAGGCTATTATTTTTTGATCATGGATGGCAAGTACCTAGTGGTTAATCATCAGCAAGGTATATCCACACTATTTCGTATAAACAGCACCGACTTCGGTAACTTAGATCTGTCTCAACAGCATCAAGACACCCGTCTCATGCTGGAGAAAACAACATTTACACAGTATTAAATCCATAACAAAGCGTTAAATGGATGGTTCTGCGTAAGCATTCGGTAAGGAATTTGATTAACTTTCCACTGAATTTAAGTGTTAGTGATAAATAAAATTCTTTCCCCGATGCTGCAACGAACGGCTTGGATATGGTTGTTTGCTTTAACCCTTTGGGTCGTTCCGGTTATGGCCCAACAAAACCAACAACAGCAAATTCAGCTGGCGAATCAATATTATTTTGACGGTGAATATGAAAAAGCGGCTACCTTATTCGAAAAACTTTATCTGTCTAACAAGGGGCAAGATTATTTTCTTAACCGTTATGTGGAGTGCCTAATTTCTCTGGAAAGATATACCGATGCTGAGCGAACCATCCAGGAAGGGTTAAAAAGTCAGCCTAAAAATGTTCAGCTGTATGTCACCTTCGGCAATATGTTGGAGCGTCAGGGCATAATGGAACAGGCTAAACAAAAATTTCAACAAGCTGTAGATAACCTGCCGGCGGAAAAATTCAGGGTTATCCAACTCGCTAACCAATTCATGGGCATGGCTAAATACGATTATGCTATTGCCACTTATGAAAAAGGAAAAAATATCCTCAAGGAAAAAGCGGACTTGTCTTATTATCTGGCTGAACTCTATCGTCAAAAAGGCGAAACTACCCTCATGATAGAACATTATCTGCTTAGCCTGGAAGAAATACCGGAGCGTCTGCAACAGATCAAGTCATTGTTTCAACGTTATCTGGCTAAAGAAGATATGGTGACCCTGCAGTCTAAAATTCTTTCTCAGTTGCAAGGAAAACCGGACGTCCTGTTTCTTAACGAATTATTATCCTGGAGTTATATCCAGCAAAAAGATTATGAAAGGGCTCTGCGGCAGGAGCGCGCTATGGATAAACGGCTGGAAGAAAATGGTACCCGGGTTTATAACCTGGGTGAAATAGCCTATAACGCTGGTGATTATGAAACCGCTATTAAAGCGTTTGAATACATCCTCACCGATAAAGGACCGGCATCAACCTACTTTTTTGAATCCAAACGGAAAG
>JAYRWN010000188.1:0-6062 GCA_041917975.1 Saprospiraceae bacterium
CATCGGGGCCGAACTGGCGCAGGTCACCTTTTTAAGCCTGGCCCGGAACACCATCCGGGAAGTGCTTTTTGATGATCAGGTTTCGTCTTTCGCCCTGGAATACCTGGACCTCAGCTATAATCAGGGTAATCTGAATCCTATCACTATTCCCGGCCAAGCTCTGGACCGGCTGAAGTATTTATATTTATTCCGGTCCGGTCTGAGGAAAATCAGTTTCACTGGTCCGTTGGCAAATCTGGATACCCTGCATCTGGCCGAAAATAAACTGACGGAAATCACACTACCTGAGAAATGGCCACACTTGGTGACCTTATATTTACATCAGAACCAGCTGGACACATTTACACTTAACCCTAAACTATTTAAAAAATTGGAATATCTAAGTCTGAAAAAGAATCCAATTAAGAACCTTAATAGTGAAGATTTAGAAGAACAAAACTGTTGGACAAGGATTAAACCGTTTTTTGAGAAAGGATTTACACTGGGATGGGAAATAAATAATACCGGAAAAATAATTTTTTTAGGTAATTCTAATGTTGGCAAATCTACCATCATTGAAAGAATTACTACAGGAAAATTAAATAAAAATATGGACTCCACCCACGGTATTCAAATCTATAACTGGAATATCCCGAAAAAAGATTATCGAACTCCGTTAATCCATCAAATAGGTGAGTATCGCAAGGAATATTCTGGAAAACATAATGTAAGGCTTGAAATACCGAAAGAAATAAAATTACAGGTATGGGATTTCGGAGGACAGGAATATTATCATGCCACGCATCGATTATTTTTTAGCAAGAATGCCCTCTATATCATTCTATGGGACGAAGAGTCTAATCGTTACTCATCCAATAACAATATTCCCGACAATTACCCTAAGGAACACTGGGTACAGAATGTATTATATTATAACCGCCCTAAAAGTAAGATCGATGATCTTTTGTTGGTACAAAATAAAGTAATAAATAAAGGAAAATTTAATATTGACAATAAAATATTTATAATTTATGATTACAATAACCCGGCATTATTCGACGGTACTCTCGGTCAATTAGAGGACTATCTAAAAAACAACTTACACAAAATTAATGGATTAGGAATTCCTTATTTACAAATTTATTTTGACATCAGGACTAAAATAGAAACAATCAATAAAGAAACAAAATATTATAAATTCAATGATTTTGTAAATTTTCTAAAGATTGAGGTACAAAATTCAGGGAACCCTGATCTTTTTGAAAATGAAGAGGAAGTATATGAAATAATCGAATTTTTAGAAACATCCGGGTTGATAATATTTTATGAAATTGATAAGAAAATACCAGATAAAAATTACATATTTACTGACTCCGATTGGCTGACTAAGTTAATATACGAAATTTTGTCATTAAAAGTCAAAAATCTGGGGCACCCTGGAGAATTTGACTTAGTCCATTTATTGACTGTTATAAATACTGAATATTTACGTTCGATTGGGTTAAACGATCCGGAATTTTGGATAAAACTATTGAAAGATTTTGATTTAATTTTTGAAACCAAACGTAACAATGCACGAATATTTATCGCCCCACAATATCTACCTGCGACCTGGAACGAGGAGCAGAAAAAGATTATAAGTGAATTAGAGAATAAATCGTTTAAAAATATAATAACAATTCAATATCCTCATTTTTTACCACCAGTATATCTTAATAGCTTGATATCCGAGCTAGGTGAGTACCATTTTGAATACATGTATTGTAAAGAAGGAATTATTGTTAAAAGAGCAAATCAAAATTTAGCTATTATATCTGGAAATATTAAAGAAAAACAGATTATAATAAGTAGAGATATTCATGATTTTAGCTTTATGCCACTGATAATTTCAAAGTTGAATGAAATTATGAAAAAGGATGGATTAATTGACCCTGAATATCAAATAAAAATTCCTGAATACCCTGATAGATTAGTAAGCTACAAATTATTAAAAGAAGCGCTAAATTCAAACAAATATAATATTGATTTGATTAAATATTGGACTAAAATGGGTATGAAAAGAGATCAAATATTTGTTGCATATTCTCATAAAGCTATTGATTGTAAAGATTTTTTGTTGGAGTCTTTGAGGGAACGTATGAAAAATATTAAATTTTGGCACGACAAAGAAATTCCTGTAGGTTCTCCTTGGGAAAAAGAAATATATGATAATATTAATCAAAGCATTGCTTCATTACTATTAATTGATAATGATTTTCTAAACTCTGATTTTATAGTAAATAATGAACTTTCTAAAATTATAGAAGAGGTAGAAAAAGGAGGCCATATTATTATTCCTTTGATTGCCAGAACAGTGGATAAGGGTGATATTGAAAAAAAGTTGAAGGGAATTCAGATATTTAATCCAATATTTTTGAATTTTAAAAAAAGAAAACTGAACATTAAATATAAGATTGTACCATTAGATGAGTTTATTGAAGGATCTTTTAAAAAGATGGATGGTAAATGGGACATATATATAACTATGCTTGTAAAAGCAATAAATGAATCAATTGAAAAAAGGATGTTATTTCAACCTTAAAGTATATTAGGAAATGAGATACTCTAGAATTTTCTTATGATACTTTGATAGGAATATTGTAAAAGATTTATTACTCCGGAAATTTCGCGAGCACATCCAGGTTCCCTTTGACCACCTGGCCAATCTGCACCTGGGGCACACTACCCAGGGGTAACAAAACATCCACGCGTGAGCCAAACTTGATGAAGCCCAGTTCGCCGCCCTGCTGCACCTGCTGCCCTTCCTGGGCATAACAGACGATGCGGCGGGCCACGGCGCCGGCGATTTGTTTGATCATGAGGTCGTGCCGACCACTTTGCAACACCACCGAGGTGCGCTCATTGATCTCGGAGGACTTGGGCGCCCAGGCTACCAGGTATTTGCCGGGATGGTACTTGCTGTAAGCTACCGTACCGCTCACCGGATAGCGGTTGACATGTACATTCAGCGGGGACATAAACACGGAAATCTGCAGCCGGCGGGTTTTGTTAAAATATTCTTCCACCTCCACTTCTTCGATCACCACCACCTTGCCGTCGCAGGGGGCATAAACCAACTGATCATTACGTACCGGGATCTCACGCAGCGGGTTGCGGAAAAAGTTGAGGATGAGACCGGCCAGCACCACGGTGGCCAGGATGACGATGATCCGCCAGGGCCAGGGTATGTATAAAGCCAAAAGATTGATCAACACAAATAAAATAGCGCTGACCGTCAATATTTTATAACCTTCTCGGTGCAAACGAAATCTCATTACCAGCGGATTTTCCGGTAAAGATAAACGACTGTAATCAGTAATTAGGAATGTGGAATTAGGAATGTGGAATTAATAATTAACAATGAATAATGGAGGGAGGCTGGTGGTGAAAAATGCTCTGGCCCCTAAATGTTGGACGATATTCCTAAATTAAAAAGAGAGGTTTTTTGACGGGAAGGCGGCTGAGCGGGGGTGGAAAACAATGCAGGCGCACACCTAGGTTAAAGAAACTATTAATCGTATCTTTGCGGCGCAAAAAGTCAGACGACGGGAGAATGGATTATTTAAAAGCCCTGAATGAAGCCCAGATCCAGGCGGTAACGCAGGTAGACGGACCGGTAATGGTCATCGCCGGCCCGGGCAGTGGCAAGACCCGCGTGCTGACCTTCCGCATTGCTTACCTCATCGACTGCGGGGTGGCGCCGTGGGAGATCCTGGCGCTGACCTTTACCAACAAAGCGGCGCGGGAGATGAAAGAACGCATCGAAGGGGTGGTGGGACAGAAAGCGCGTTACGTGTGGGCCGGCACCTTTCACTCCATCTTCGCCCGCATCCTGCGCGTGGAAGCCGAAAAAATCGGCTACTCTCCCAACTTTACCATCTACGACACCGACGACACCAAGAGCCTGCTGAACGAAATCATCAAAGACCTGGGCCTGGACAAAAACCTCTACAACGTAGGGGCTGTGCGCACGCGCATCTCCAGCGCCAAAAGCAACGTCATCTCCCCCATCATCTACGCCAAGACTCCGGAATTGCTGGAACAGGACCGCATGAACCGCATGCCGGAGCTGTATAAAATCTATGAAAAATATGTGGCCCGCTGCGTGCGCGCCGGAGCCATGGATTTTGACGACCTGCTCTACCAGTTGTTCAAACTGCTGTACCTGAATAAAGATGAGGTGCGGGAGAAATATCAGCGCATGTTCCGCTACATCCTGGTGGATGAGTTTCAGGACACCAACTTCCTGCAGTATTCCATCCTCAAACAATTGGTCAACTACCCGGACAGCCCGCGCAACCTGTGTGTGGTGGGCGATGATGCCCAAAGCATCTATTCCTTCCGCGGAGCTACTTTACAAAATATTTTTGACCTGCAGCAGGATTATCCCGAGCTCAAAACCTTTAAGCTGGAGCAAAACTACCGCTCCACGCGCCACATCGTGGAAGCGGCTAACCAGGTGATCAACAAAAATGTACGCCAGATAGCCAAAGACCTGTGGACTCAGCACGAAGAAGGTCACCGCATCCACCTGATCAAAGCCATGACCGACACGGAAGAAGGGCGGCGGGTGGCCGATACCATCCTGGAGCACAAAAACCGGCATCATTTGTCCAACATGGACATCGCCATCCTGTACCGCACAAATGCCCAATCCCGCATTTTTGAGGAGTTTTTGCGGCGATATAATATCCCCTACAAGGTGTTTGGCGGGCTGAGTTTTTATCAGCGCAAAGAGATCAAGGATCTGCTGGCTTACATGCGTCTGGCCATCAATCCGCACGATGACGAGGCCCTCCGGCGGGTCATCAACTACCCGAAGCGGGGCATCGGCCAAAGCACCATCGACCGGCTCACCAGCCTGGCCAATGACCAGGAAAAATCCTTCTGGAACTGCCTGCCGCTGCTGGAAGCCGGGGGAAAAGGCGCGGCGGCCTTACAAAATTTTATAGTCCTGGTGAAGGACATCCGCCAGAAAGCCGAAAAGGCTAACGCCTACGAAACCACCAAATACCTTGCCGAGCGCACGGGCATCATTCCTACCCTGAAAGCGGATAACTCCATCGAGTCCATGAGCCGCCTGGAAAACATCAATGCCCTGTTGGATGGGGTGCAGGAGTTTACGGACAACGATGTGGTGGTGGAGGGTCAGGACATCACCAATAAGTCGCTGGCCGCCTACATTCAGCACATCTCATTACTCACCGACCTGGATGAAGAACAACTGAAAGGGGATTACATCTCCCTGATGTCGGTGCACTCGGCCAAGGGCCTGGAATTCCGCTCGGTATTTGTGGTGGGTCTGGAGGAAAATATGTTCCCCTCCTATATGTCGTTATCTTCCCCGGAGCAGATCGAAGAGGAGCGCCGCCTGTTTTATGTAGCCATCACCAGAGCCAAGGAATATCTGACCCTCTCCTATGCCAACAGCCGCTACCATTTCGGACAAATGCGCTTCAACGACATGAGCCGCTTTCTGGATGAACTGCCTGAAGATTCCCTGGATGCGCCGATGTCGCCCCATCATACGCCTATATTGGCTGAGCCCAAATACCTGGGCTTATTGCCCAAAGCGCCGGTGCCCAAAAAAGATCACAGCGCCGCCATGGCTAATTTTCAAGTGTCGGATCCGGATAAAATCAAAGTGGGCTCCCGCGTCTTACATATGAAATTTGGAGAAGGCGAGGTTAAAAGTATTGATGGTGACCGGGAAAAGCGGGTGGCTACGATTATTTTTCCCGAATCGGATGACCCGGAAAAACGTCTGGCCCTAAAATTTGCCAAACTGCATATTCTAGCTTAAGTTCAGGGGATGATCGCCTCTGCTAAGTCAACCTGGATAAAAACTACCGCCCGGGAGTTGGGATTTTTTTTCACCGGCATCGCTGCCGCGACCAGCCTGAATGAGGAAGCCCGTCAATTGGAGCGTTGGTTACAGCAGGGACGTCATGGCTCTATGACCTGGATGGAGCGATATTTTGACCTACGCACCGACCCCCTGCTGTTGGTGCCGGGCGCCCGCGCCGTGATTTGTCTGGCTCATA
>JAYRWN010000189.1:0-18122 GCA_041917975.1 Saprospiraceae bacterium
ATCACCCGCCCTCCAATCACCAGATCAGGATATCCATCGGCATTAATATCCAGGCTGGATACGGCACCGGTACTGGTCCGCATTTTTGGTAAACCATCTGACCGCCTGAATCGGCCCTGACCTAGACCTAAATACAAACGATCCTGCAATAAACTGTCCTCGGGAGTTAATAGGCCATACCCACCGCTGGCAACATAAACATCATCATGGCCATCTTTATTGACATCCAGGACCAACAATTTGGTATCGGTATAAGCGGCATCTTCCTCAAAAACCGGCACGTTTTTTTTCGTCCAGCGGCCTCCTTTTTTTTGTAGAAACAAAGTAGCAGGTTGGCCGGCAGCTCCACCGATGATGAGATCGGTCAAACCATCTCCGTCCGCCTCCAGCTGAGCTTGATAAGGTCCTTGATCAGAATAGCCGATAGTCAGCAAAGGCTGACGGTTAAAATCGTTGATAGAGGGTTGCCGGTCCAGGTGAGTTAATAAAGTAGCAACAGGTGTAAACAGGTTTTCCGGCATTTTTTGTGACAAGATAGGATTGGCCGTATTCTGTTGTTTGATAATTAGTCGTTGATTGGTAGCTACATTGGTGAGTAAAGTGGTCAGGCCATCCGGCCATTGCACCAGGACGGTATCCACCATGGTGACCTTCCCCAGCCCAAAATGTATAACCGGAGATACAGAGGACAGATAACCACGGGCCAAAAATTGTTCTGCCATTTGAGTTTTCTCCTGATAATACAAGCTAATTCTCGCTCCTAAACCCAAAGTATTTCCGCCAGAACCCCCCAGCGTTATTTGCAGGTAATTGGATGAGTCCCGACCGGAGGAATTATTCCGGAACAGAAAAGCCTGACGGTTAATATTATTGACGACCAAATCCTGATCTCCATCGTTATCCAGATCGGCATAAGCAGCTCCGTTGCTATTGGAAGGGGTTGACAGCCCCCAGTTAACCGTGCTATTATTAAAAGTTAAGTCGCCCTGATTGGAAAACATATAGTTCGTGACGTCAGAAGAAGGCATGTGTTTAATAATTTCGAGGACATCTTCCCTCTGCAGACGACCTTTTCGTTTTACCATCTGGTCCATATAGTTTATGAAATCCAGGTTTGTATAATCCCGCAAATAACCGTTAGTAACGTACAGATCTTTCCACCCATCATTATCAAAATCAGTGAATAAAGCACTCCAGCTCCAGTCTGTGTTAGATATACCGGCCAGCTGGCCTATTTCACTGAAGGTGCCGTTGCCATTATTTAACTGGAGCATGTTGCGCATGTATTGGTAATAAAAACCACTGCGCAGGTTGAGCTCAAATTTGGCATAGTTATCAGGTGCCATGAGTAATTTTTGACGGCGGTTGCCTTCCGGCAGCATATCCAGGGTAAAAAGATCACTCCAACCGTCATTATTGATATCGCCGGCATCATTACCCATCGAAAAATGGCTGTTGTGTCCCAGCGCTTCTTGCAGCCGATCCGTAAATGTGCCATTGCGGTTATTCATGTACAGGTAATCAGGCACGGTGTAATCGTTACAGACATAAAAATCCGGCCATCCATCGTTATCAAAATCCGAGATGGCTACACCTAGCCCATAAGCCAGGCCGGTACCCCGAATACCCGTGGTGGCAGTTATATCTACGAATACGTTTTGGTCCTGTCGAAATAAACGCAATCCCTGCAAGGTGTCGTCTTCGGCCATCATTTTCGCCGTGCCTACTTCGTTAAGCACAGGGAGTGAACGCGGATTATGATTTAATAATAACATGTCCAGGTCCTGATCCCGATCGAAGTCAAAAAAATAGGCCTGGTTGCTAAAGGCAGCGGAGGCCAAACCATAACGACTGGCCTCCTCACGAAACTGGGGGATGCCTTGAGAATCATTACCCTGATTGATCCATAGTTGATTACGTCGTTTTTCTGTGGGCAGGGCCCCGGAATAACAGATATAGAGGTCTAAGCGCTGATCCCCGTTAATATCCACAGCAGTCACTCCCGTTTTCCAAGGGCCGGTAAGTCCGCCTAGATTAGCTGCGGTGGTCACATCTTTAAATTTCCAGCCACCTTGGTTTAGGAAGAGTTTATTTTCCCCCATATTGGCGGTGAAATATAGATCAATCCAGCCATCCTGATTAAAATCACCAGCAGCCACCCCACCGCCATTATAAAAGTATTCGTACATGAGAATGTTGGTATTCGGGCCTTCGGCAAGGTCATTGCGAAAATGGATACCAGTTTGGGAAGAATCCAAAAGTGTAAATAGGCTGTTGAGAGCAACATCCTTATCCGACCCTGGCTCACGGCAAGACGCCATGAACAACAGTAGGGAACAAAACAAAGACCATGCTTTCATCTGGTCCTAAAAGTAAGAAATCTATCCCCATTGCTGAGGATAGATTTCACCTGATCATTTTTTTATATAATTTCTAGTAACCTGGGTTTTGAACCAGCTTGGTGTTACGATTTATTTCATCACGGCTAAAGGCCCGGAAATACATTTTGTCATTCCACACCCGGCTTTCGTTCTCGGTATTTTCAAAAACGGTGTAGGAATAGTCGTACACTGAGTTATCATAACGGTATGGAGCTAAAGCGGATTTTCCAGGTTTTAATTTAGCTCTCGGGGTGATCGCTTGGATGGGGCGCCCCAGGGTTGTAGCGGCAATTAACCACCGTCTGGCATCATGATAACGATGCTCTTCATAGGATAATTCGATGCGACGTTCATTGCGGTAACGGTCACGCAAGGCAGTGCCGGATTCATTCGTAGCAGGCAAACCTGCCCGAAAACGGATGCGGTTCAACCAATTCCTGGCTTCCGGTTCATCACCGGTTTCAATACAAGCCTCTACGTAATTTAAAACTAGCTCAGTATAACGGATGAATGGCCAGGGAATCACCTGTGCACTGGACTGGTTGTCAGCCAGAGCAGGATTCGGATCAATAAATTTGCGGGTATAATAATGGGTCCGGCTACCGTTCCAGTTTTCGATGGATGATTCCCGGGTATCTATCCCGTTCAGGAAGCCCCCTTTGCCGTCATCATAATATCCGGTCTGAATTTGATCCGCAGGATCAATGGCGGTTACGTCTGAAGGGCGCGGTTTCCAGTCTGCCCCATCGTATAAGACGTGCCCATAAAAACGAGGATCCCGGTTGGCATATGGCGTAGCCGCATGCTGGGGGTTCTTCCAATCAAATTTGGAACCGTCCATCATTTCATAATCATCAACCAATTGTTGGATAGGAGTGTTTCCAGCCCAGTTATGATATCCATTTGGTCCATTGTTGATGCCATAATGGATACCTCCCAATGGCCAGTTATCTTCCACGGTGTACAGAGCGGTGTGGGTACGCTGGAAAATTAATTCCACAGCCGCGGAAGCATCGGCAGCTCCACTTTGGCCGCCCATAGCTAAGGCTACGGTGTTATTTTTTCCTTCTTCTGCCGAAACCGGCGCTGATAAATCCATTTTATAACCACTGGTTATGTCCAAGGCTGCTTTAGCCGCTGCTTTAGCCGCTTGCCATCTGGAGGTTTGAGTTCCACCAGAGTTGGCGATAAGATTAAGGTTAGCATAGCCGCCTAATATGGACGAGCCTGCTTTAACCTTATTGGCGTCATGCAAATCACTGGCATCGTACAATAAAACGCGGGATTTAAGCGCCAAAGCGGCAGCTTTACTAGCCCGGCCCGGAGTAGAAGGTTTGCCATCCAACAATTTGGCGGCTTCATCCAAATCTTTAGTAATAAATTTTACACACTCTTCCCAAGTATTTCTGGCAATAGAATAGTCTTCATTTAAGCCATAAGGTTTATCGATGATGGGAATGCCCCCATAAAAACGCAATAATTGCTGGTAATAATACGCCCGTAAGAAAAACGCCTCTCCCAAGAGGCGATCCTTGAGAACGTTATCCGCAAAAGTTGACACTGGCAGGTTAACAATAGCTGTGTTAGCTTGACGAATGGCCAAATACATATCCTCCCAGCGGTAGGTGGGGCTGAGCTTACCTAAACTGGAGGGAGATTCAGTACCCTCCGTAAACGTATTAATGCCTCGTCCGGCATGTGTAAACATAGCTTCGTCAGTAAGTGCTGCCAAACCTTCTTCTTCAAAACCGCCATAACCTAAAAATGAATAGACGTTAAAGACGAAAGCTTCAGCGAGTGGTCCGTCACTCCAGGTGGCGTCACTGGAAATCTTATCAAGCGGTTTGGTATTCAGGAAATCTTGGTTGCAGGAATAAGGCAGGATAGCTGCAAACAACCCGATTAAGATGAATAAATTATGTTTCTTCATGATAATGATTGTTTTTTTAAAAGGTTACATTAAGACCGGTGTTAATAACTTTGGCTTGCGGGTAATACACCCCGGACTGGCTTTCCGTCTCCGGGTCAAATAGTCCATGTTTGTCGAAAGTAAGTAAATTAAACGCATTGACATACACACGCAGATTACCCAGGCCCACTTTGTCTACCAGGGAGGTGGGCAAGTTGTAACCCAGTTCAATATTTTTCAAACGAAGGTAATCTTTGCTAAACAGGTAATACGTGTTGTTACCATAGTTACCACCGGTAAAATAGGTGTCACCACGGCTAGCCAAGCGGGGATGTTCACTGCTCGGATTGTCTATTCTCCAACGGTTGTCGTACATGTACTTCAAGAAATTTCCGATGTCACCGGACTCGGTCTGCACGCGGATGGATGAACCGGCCGCACCTTGCAGTAACATGGAAAGGTCAAAATTACCATAAGTAAGGCTGAGTGTACCACCAAAGTTAAACTTGGGGGTGGTATTTTCTTCCAAACGAGTCTGGTCGTCTGCGTTGATTTTACCGTCGTTGTTCAAATCTTTAAATTTCATGTCACCCGGGATTAATTTACCGGTGACGGCACTGTAATCCAGTTTATTGGCTTCGACTGCGGCTTGATCTTTAAATACACCATCCGATTCGTAGACCAAGTGGCCATTGATGGGTTTACCCTCCCGACGTTGGTAGTCTGGAATACCAGGTACTTCATCCATAAAGACGACCTGATTCTTAGCATAGCCTCCATTGATACCAGCGCTGTAACGCAACTTGCCTTTGCCGCCATTATAGATGACGTTAAATTCAAAACCCTTATTGTCCACCTGGCCGGCATTAACCGGAGGCAATAAAGAGTTGATACCGGAAGACTGAGGCGTAGAACCGGTTTTCTGGATCAGGATCTGGTCGCGTTTATTATAAAAATACTCCAGGGTAAAGTCTATTTTACCCATGGTCCCGTCTAAACCGATGTTCAGATTATTGGCGCGTTCCCAGGTAAAATCGGTATTGGCCAGTAATGTTTCCCGGAGGGTACTGACCACCTGATTGTTAATGGGGTATTCGCCAAATCCATAAGTGGACAGGTAAGCATATTCCTGCAATCTGTCGTTAAAAAACACCTGGTCGTTACCCATCTGACCGTAAGATGCTCTCAATTTCAGGTGATCAAGTCCAGGTACTTTAAACCAGTTTTCTTTGGTGATATTCCAGCCTAATAACACCCCGGGGAAGAATCCAAAACGACCGGATTCCGGGAAGATGTAAGAACCATCATAGCGCCAGATAAACTCGGCGAGATATTTTTCGCTGTAGTTGTATTGGACACGGCCATAATAACCCAGGCGGGCTCTTTCGTAAGCGCTACCACCGGTTTCCTGTTGAAGTGAGCCTCCGGCAAACAACTGGTCAATAGCAGCGGAAATATAGTTACGTCTATATGCCATAAAACCTTCACCGGTAAACTTTTCTCTGGTTACCCCGGCAAGAATATTTATTGAATGGATATCATTAAAAGTCTTGTCATAGTTCAATAGAGCCGTCAAGTTTGTATTCAGAACTGAGCCGCTCCTTTGCCTCAGACGTGGATCTTTAAAATTGGAGCGTACAGCACCGACTAATAGAGGCTGACCATCGCTACCGCGCGATACGCGGTCCCAATAATATAAAGACCATGGGGTTTCCCAACTTTTAGAGGTTTCATTGTTTCTATCGATGGCTCCACTAAGACTCAATCTAAGTCCGGGAATCCAGGGGTTGGTAATATCAACACCAGCATTGATTTGTTGAAAATCCTTCGGGTTTTTAAAATAACCGGTAGCGTTGGTGGTGATCACGTAGGGATTTTGACCGTTCTCAATATCCGGACCAGGTAAACCATTGGGCCAAACTTCAGGCTCGGTGGGGCGGCCACGCATCAACATCCGGAAAATAGCCCCAGCACTTTGGGTGGGAAAATTACGATCTTCCCTTCTGACCAATAAACCGACGTTAGCATTGATATATTGGTTGATCTTAGCATCCAGATTCGTGCGCAAATCATATTGGTCATAGTAGGTAGCAGAATTTTTATAATAGGCATCCTGATGGGTGTAGCCTAAAGAAGCCATGTACTTAACATTTTCAGTTCCTCCGCTGATCTGCAGACCATGCCGGTTTTGGGGAGACCAGGTTTTAAAGGCGTCGCCAAACCAGTCGGTATCCGGATAACCCCAGGGATCAGAGCCATCGCCATGTTTTTTCACCGCTTCAGGGCTGTAGTTGGCATTTAAAGTAGTGACTCCGCTGGTCGGAGAATCATATGATCCGGTGGATTGAATACTTTGCCAGGCAGCCTGCCATTCATTGACCGGGATAGATCTGTAAATGGGTAATTCATTCATGATGGTAGCATATTCCACCGCATTGGACATTTCAGGTACACGGGTAGGTTGTGACCATCCGGCATTAAAGCTGTAGTCTACTGTAGGTTTGCCGGTTTTGCCTCTTTTGGTAGTGATGAGGAGAGCTCCGTTAGCTGCACGGGCACCATAGATGGCAGCGGAAGCGTCTTTCAACACGGAAATGGATTCAATATCTTTTGGGTTTAGTCGACCCAGACCGCCATCACGATCGGGGATACCATCAATAACAATCAGGGGACTGCTGTTACCTAAAGTATTCGTACCACGAATGTTAATCCGGGCACCATCATAACCTGGTTCACCACTGGTCTGAATAACTACTAAACCGGGTAAGCGACCAGCCAGTGAATTACTGATGTCCACCGCCGGCGATTTGATGAGTTCTTTACCCTGTAGTTGGGTTACTGCACCGGTCACGGTTACTTTCTTTTGAGATCCATAGGCCACGACCACTATCTCATCCAGGGCAGAACCTTCTTCCAGGATCAGGTTTATTACATTAGATTCTCCGACGGCTATTTCCTGGGACCTAAACCCTGTATAAGAATATACCAGGATGTCACCGACATTGGCTTCAATGGTATATTTCCCATCAATATCCGTCACGGTCCCTTTGGAGGTATTTTTAATCAAAATATTCACTCCAATGAGCGGTTCGGAAGTTTCATCAGTGACCGTACCGGTAATGGTTTTTTGACCTATAACCATAACTTGCAGTACGAGACCCAACAAAACCCCTAAATACCTGAAGTATTTGTTTGTCATCAGCATAATTAATTTACCAGGTTAACAAATGATAATTAAGGAATTAGGAATCTCATAAACAAAAGTGCAGCCCATACTCTGACCTGTCCCTTTTTTAGAGAATAACCTAATTTGGCGTGAAAGTATTAAAAAGTGATTAGAGTTGTCCTTAAAAATTGATAAAAAAGTGAAATATTTTATTGACCTAAAGTCAAGGTTTTTTAGGCGCTTTTGGTAAAATTAAATTCTTAAACATTCTTTTTCAGCTCCCAATAATTTTGCTTTTCTATTTCATCTACAATGGCTAAATAATTCTGGTAACGCCAGGCGCTGATTGCTTCTTCTTCCAGGGCTTTTTTAACCGCACAGTTTGGCTCGTTGCGATGCGTGCAATCGCTGAATTTACATTTTTTGGAATAGGCAAATAACTCCCGGAAATTATGGGCTACATCCATAATTTCCAAATGATTAAATGACAAGCTTTTAATACCCGGAGTGTCGATGACCGACCCACCATCTTCCAGGTCAAACATTTCGGCGAAAGTGGTGGTATGCTGCCCTTTGCCGGAATACGCAGAAAGTAAAGCTACCCGTTGGTCCAGGCCCGGTAAGCAGACGTTCAGCAAGCTGGATTTACCCACCCCCGACTGACCGCTGAACAAGGTAGTTTTATTTACCAGTTTTTGTTTCAAACCGGTTATCCTTTCTCCGGTAAGCACCGAAGTATAGGTCACCTCATAGTTCAGGGCCGTATAGACCGCTTCCAGAAAATGATAAGTATCCCGGTCTTTCTGCTTATAAAGGTCCCATTTGTTGAATACGATGATCACCGGAATGTCGTATGGTTCGGTCATCATTAAAAAGCGATCAATAAATCCAGGCTTTAAATTAGGTTGAACCACGGTCGAAACCAAAACCGCCTGATCAATATTGCTGGCCATCAGATGCACCTGGTGGGGGTTATGAGGCGACTGTCTGACCACATAATTGCGACGGGGTGCAATATTGGTAATGGTCCAGGCTCCGTCAGGTTCTTTGGTGGTCTGGACGACGTCGCCCACCGCAACCGGATTAGTTACATCCATTTCCCCCAAACGAAATTTTCCTACAATGCGGCATTCTACCACATCGCCAGTGTCCAGACGTACCGAGTACCAGCTTCCGGTGGATTTCAAAACTATTCCTTGGGCCATAATAAAGGATGAACCGCTAAATGTTGGTGTAACATAAATAAAGCTGAAAGGGTATGCGGGTGCCGGACCAGTGAAGTGCTCTGAGGTAAAAATTGATTCAAAGGCATCACTTCTACTGTTACATCTTCCGCAGGGTCCAACTGCATGGTCTCGGTCAGAATAGCATCCAAGGCTAAAAAATTATGTAACCGGGCGGTCATAAACACCGGATTGGCGTACACCCAGCCCAGGTAAATCCAGCGGGTGGCTGTATAGCCGGTTTCTTCGCGCAGTTCTCGGGCCGCGGCGACTTGCAGGTCTTCGTGATCATCCACAAAACCACCCGGGATTTCCAAGCTGTAATCGCGGATGCCAAAGCGATACTGACGAACCAGGATTATTTCGCGGGCTCTGGTGATACCGGTCACGGTTACCGAATCAGTGCTTTCCAGAACAACGGAAGTAAATTGGTGCTGATCATGCAACAGATATTCATCCATCCGCACATCAAAAAGGGGTAATCGGGGGCCTGGTTTACTGCCTAAGAATTGTCTGCTCATGCTTAACGTATTGAAGAAACCTGGTGTACGGCAGCACTGATTTCCCGGATCATTGATGGGTCTTTTTCAATGGCATTGCCCACGACCAAAATATCGGCACCGGCACGCATATTAGCGAAAGCTTTTTCCGGAGTTTTAACTCCACCTCCGACGATAAGTGGTGTGCTGGTCGAAGACGCCACATGGTCAATCATGGACTCAGAAACCGGATTGGCGGCCCCGCTGCCGGCGTCCAGATAGTTCATTTTCAGACCTAATAACTCGCCGGCCAAGGCAGTACACATAGCAATATCCTCTTTATCAGCCGGAATGGGTTGGGTATTGCTCATGTAAGACACGGTGGTGGGAACACCGCCATCCACGAGGATGTACCCGGTAGAAATCACCTCCAGAGGACTAATGCGTAAAAACGGCGCAGTGATCACATGCTTACCGATCAATAGTTCAGCGTTCCGGCCCGAGATCAGGGACAAAAATAATATGGCATCCGCCTTATAACTGATCTGATAAGAATTGCCGGGAAACAGGATGAGCGGAATGTTAGTCGCTGCCTTGATTTGCATCAAACAATTGTCCAGCATATCGTTCACAATCAGACTTCCACCCAGAAAAAAATAATCTACCTGCGCTTCGATGGCCAGATGAATGATTTCATCCATGTTTTGTAACCGCAGTTTATCAGGGTCTATTAAAACAGCAAATTTTTTTTGACCCATCCGCTTAGATGTGACAATCTGATCATAAATACCGCCCGGCGCATTATCTCCCATTTGGTCTTTCTTTAACCTGCTCAGTGGTTTTTTGTTGTTCCAGCTCTTTTTTTCACCAAAAAGCAATTTTGAGTAGTTGAAGAATTATCTAGTTTATTTTATGACAATAATATTTTTTTCGATTGTATTCTCCTCCTTATTAATAACAAAGCTGCGACAAAATAGGTATTTATTCATTAAGCTAACCGATTTTAACCGTACTCGTACCTTGGGCAAAGAAGTTTTGGCAAATTGGAATTTCACAACAAAAAAGACTTGACTAGATGGGTCAAGAAATTTTGATAATTTGGTCACAAAAAATATGCGTTATTGGTTTCTACTCCTGACGGGAATCCCCTTGATAATAATGATGACCAACTGTAATTCAAAAACAACTCCTTCGGCTGGATTAGGCTCCGGCAGAACGGCCATTGGACAAATCATCCGGCATAATGTAGAACTTGCTAAAACACTGCTCCCCGATTCGGCGCGTTTGGAAGTCCTCAGCGAGGGGTTTGAATGGTCCGAAGGTCCCCTGTGGGTGCCCTCTGAAAATATGCTGCTATTTTCTGACATACCCGTTAACACCATTTATAAATGGACCGAAAAAAATGGCATCGAACAGTACCTCAAACCCTCCGGGTATACCGGTGAATCAGACCGTGGAGGTGAAACCGGATCAAACGGACTAACGCTGGACCGGCAGGGTCGTCTTATTCTATGCCAGCATGGCGACCGGCGGATAGCACGCCTGGAATCACCCTGGGCAGCCCCCATGCCAAATTATGTAACTATTGCCGACCGCTGGGAGGGTAAACGGTTTAACAGTCCAAATGATGTCATCGTGGACAGCCGTGGCCGCCTGCTGTTTACTGATCCGCCCTATGGCTTAGAAAAACTCACCGATGATCCGGCCCGCGAGCTTAACTTTCAAGGGGTCTATATGATAGATACGAACGGTCTATTGACCTTACTCACGGATGAGTTATCCCGACCTAATGGATTGGCTTTATCTCCGGATGAAAAAATTCTCTATGTGGCCAATTCAGACCCTGAAAAAGCCATCTGGATGGCTTATACCGTGGATGAAAATATGCACATCACCTCCAAAAAAGTCTTTTATGATGCCACCTCGCTGGTCCCTACATTCAAGGGTTTGCCGGACGGGCTAAAGGTCCACCCGCAAGGCTTTATTTTTGCCACCGGACCGGGAGGTGTCCTGGTGTTTACCCCGGATGCTGAACTTATTGCCACCATTAATACCGGCGAAGCAACGGCTAATTGTGCGTTCAATGAAGACTTTTCAACATTATTTATCACCGCAGATATGTACCTTCTGCAATTGAAACTAAAATAGATACCATTATCCTATTAAATATTTATGTGATAGGAATTTATTTTTGCGATTTTTGCCCTTTCGTGCTGTTCTAAAAGCAATGTGATCTTATGGCAAAAGCAAAAAAAACCGATAAAGGCGAAAAGGCTCCTCTCCAGCCCAGCGTAACGAAAAAAAAAGTCGTTAAGAAAAAAGATGATTATGTGGATGTGCAGCATTTTCAGCCTGGGTTTTGGCGTAGGTTTTGGTTACCGGCACTCGTATTATTCCTGGTCTCTGCGGCTCTTTATTATCAAACCACCGGCTTTGATTATGTCCTGGACGATGAAATAGTCATCACCAAGAATAACTACGTCAAAAAAGGATTTGCCGGACTATACGACATCTTCACCACCGAAAGTTTTGAAGGTTACTTCGGCAAACAAATGAACCTGGTCGTTGGTGCACGTTACCGTCCTTTATCCATCGCCACCTTTGCCCTTGAAGCCGGGACTATTGGTAATCACGAGACATCTTCCCATCTCATTAATGTACTGCTTTACTGCATCTTGGTGGTATTAATCTTCCGGTTATTTCATGTCTTGGAAGGAGGGTGGAAACCCTTACCCTGGTACAACAGCATAGCTTTTTTAGGGGCGCTGATTTTTGCGGTACATCCTTTACACACAGAGGTCGTGGCCAACGTTAAAGGCCGTGATGAAATCTTAGCCCTGTTATTTGGCGTCTACAGCATCATCTTAAGTTTAAAATATATTCAGTCCAAGGCCTTGTATCACCTGGTGGGCGTAGGCGTGTCCTATTTACTGGCGGTATTAGCCAAAGAAAATGCGGCGACCTTATTGGTGATTATTCCGCTGACTTTATGGTTATTCCGCCGCCCGTCCTGGCAAAATTATGCAGCCGTTGCCGGGGTTTTAGCTTTAGGATTCGGCCTTTATTTTGGACTGCGTTATCAGGCTGTAGGGTATTTGGCCGGGGTAGATCCGGAGACATTGACCGTGATGAACAATCCGTTTAAGGGCATGGAGTGGTCCAGCAAGTTAGCTACCATAGCCTATACCCTGATGGAGTACATTAAACTGTTAGTTATACCCTTTCCGCTCACTCACGATTATTACCCTTACCACATTCCGGTGGTGCAGTGGAGTAATTTATATGCCTTGAGTGGTTTGGTGGTTTATCTGGTGCTGGGCGTACTCAGTGTAATCGGGGTGTTTCAACGCAAACGCTGGGCTTGGGCGCCGTTATTTTATCTGATTACCTTAGGCGTGGTATCTAATATTTTATTTCCGGTAGGCACCTTTATGAATGAACGTTTTGCCTTTATGCCGTCCTTGGGTTTTGCTCTGTTTGTTGGCTGGGTTTTGCATAAACTCATTCAAAAGTTACCGCCTGTTGGTTATAGCCTGAGCGCCGCCATCACCTTGGCATTTATAGGTTTGACTTTGTATCGTCTCCCTGCATGGAAAAACAAAATAGCCCTGAATACCGCCGCCATCAAAGTATCCAAAAACAGTACGCGGGCCAACTTGTTTTATGGCAGCCAGCTTTATGAGCAGGCTGTAGCAACGAATGACCCTAAAGAAAAATTACGCTTACTCAACGAAGCCAACATCTACCTGAAAAAATCTGAAACCATCTTGCCGTCCTATTCCGAGCCGGTCAGGATGCAGGCCGGGGTGGCCGCCGGATTGTATGATCTGGATCGCGATATCAATAAATTATTGGATGAATTCAAACGAATTTTATCCCGTTATCCGGATGTGGAGTTTGTGCCGAATTATTTGAATTATCTTAATGGCACTTCTAAAGATATCCCCTTGCTCTTGAATTTTTATTACCAGGCGGGTTATGAATTGTTGGTAAATCAAATGAAGCGCCCGAATAACGGAATAAAAATCCTGCAATTAGGCTTGGCTCTGGATAAAAATGACCCCCGTCTTAACCAAGCCCTCGGGCAAACCTATTTGCTTATTGGCAATCAAAGTCAAGCTGATTTTTATTTTAATGCGGCCAAACAAAACCGTTAATGGACCGGGCTGATCTTCCTTACCTGGTCGCGCTGACCCTGGTGCCTAATATTGGTCCTATTACCGCCAAAACCTTAATCAGTTATGCCGGAAGTGCCGCCGAAATATTCAAGCTGCCGGCCCGCAAACTGGTCAAAATTCCGGATATCGGGGAGTTTACGGCAACATTAATAAAGCAGCAAGCCGATCCTCATCAAGCCGGGGAAGCGATATTAGCTACCTTGGAGAAACACAGCATTCGTCCGATCACGTTTTTTGATGAAGCGTATCCTTATCGATTAAAACAAATTCATGAGTCACCGATCATCCTGTATGAAAAAGGAGAAGCTAATTTAAATGCACCACGCATGATCAGTGTGGTTGGCACCCGCAAGCCCTCTGCTGCCGGTCTGGCCTTCTGTGAACAACTCATTGAAGATTTGAAGCCCTATCAACCGACCATTATCAGCGGTTTAGCTTATGGGGTGGATGTGTGTGCCCATAAACAAGCCCTGTTGCACGAGCTGCCTACCATCGCCGTTCTGGGCCATGGTCTGGATCGCATGTATCCGGCCACACATGCCCAGATCGCACAAAAAATCATTCAAAATCAAGGTGCTCTGATTAGTGAATTTAATTTCGGAGCGGAGATCGAGAAAGAAAATTTTGCCCTGCGTAACCGTTTGGTGGCCGGTATGGCGGATGCATTGGTGGTGGTGGAAAGTGCACAAAAAGGTGGCTCGATGATCACCGCCGCTTTTGCTAATGCTTATGACCGGGACGTATTAGCTGTGCCCGGTAGACCGGGGGAAGAAAAAAGTGCCGGCTGCAATTGGCTGATCAAACATCATCAAGCCGCGTTACTCGATAATACCCTGGACCTGGTCAATGCGCTGGGCTGGGACACTGAAATAAAAGTCACCGGGGTACAGACCAGCTTATTCAGTGATTTAAGTCCTAATGAACAAAAAGTGCTGGACCTGATCAAAGCCCAACCCAATATAGATATAGATCAATTATCTTTCCTGGCCAAAATCAACCTCAGCGATTTATCAACATGTCTGTTACAGCTGGAATTCAATTCATTGATCAAATCCCTACCCGGGAAGAGGTTTTTAGCCAAATAATATGACGCGATTAACTGTTTGGTTCCTTATTTTAGTATTCTGGGGTTGCGCTCCCAAGCTGAGTCAGGTGACCTTTGAGCCCGGTGTAAAGCCCCGCAATATCATCCTCATGATCGGGGATGGTATGAGTGTGTCACAAATCTCTGCCGGAATGTATTCCATCAAGAACCGTTTGCAGCTTGAACGATTCAAGACCATTGGTTTTCACAAGGCCACCTCTGGAAATGATCTTATTACCGATTCGGCAGCCGGTGCCACAGCTTTTGCCAGCGGAGTAAAAACCTATAACTCGGCTGTTGGCGTTGGCATGGATACTTTGCCGGTGAAGACCATTTTGGAACAGGCTGAAGACCGGGGGATAGCTACGGGGCTGGTGGTCACTTCCACCATAGTGCATGCGACACCAGCGGCATTTTATGCGCATGTCCCCTGGCGGGAAATGTATGAGGAGATCGCTTTAGACCTCTTAAAAGTGGATCTGGAGCTGTTTATCGGCGGTGGCCAATATTATTTTGACAACCGGCGGGATGAACAGGTATTAACCGAGGCGCTGAAGAAACGAGGGTATTATATCTCCAACAATTTCCAGGAGGATTTTGGGGACATTAATTTTTACGCACACGGTAAGATCGGGTATTTCACTGCCTCAAAGGATCCTTTGCCTAAATTGGCCGGTCGGGATTATCTCCCCCTGGCGGTAAACCGGGCCTCGCGCTTTTTATTGAGTAAAGCACATGTCTACCGCACGGGATTTTTTATGATGGTGGAGGGTAGTCAGATCGATTGGGGAGGCCACGCCAATAAAACCGATTTTGTCATTGCCGAAATGTTGGATTTTGATGAGGCCATCGGTGAGGCGCTGGATTTTGCCGAGAAAGATAAAGAGACGCTGGTCATTGTCACCGGTGATCACGAATGTGGCGGGTTATCCATCACCCGGGGCTCATTACAAGGTCAACTTATCGGGGCTTTTAATTCGGTGGACCATACAGCCGATTTGGTGCCGGTTTTTGCTTACGGCCCTGGCGCTGAAGCTTTTGCCGGTATTTATGAGAACACGGACATCTACTTCAAAATAGCAGAGGCCCTGCGTTTAAATGAAAAAAATTAAGTCCTGACTAAACGGTGCTGAGCCAGAAGCTCCAGCGTATGGTCGGCATTTTTAACTAATACGGCCTGGAAACCCAATGTCCTGCCGGTGGCAATATTATGGGGGTCATCATCGAAATAAATGGTTTCTTCAGGGCACAAGCCGGTCTGCTGAATGACCTGATCAAAACTGTCTTCGTGGGGTTTACTCACCCCGATTTCGTGGGAATAGAACGTTGCATGAAAAAACCGCTCGTTAAAATCCAGGATGCCATATTTGTGCTCCAACTCCTGGTAAACCCATTGCTGGTGCAGGGGATTATTATTGCTCAGTAAATACACCTGGTAATCCTTTTTCAGGGTGTCCAACACTTTGAGGTACTCCGGAACAAACCCAATAAGCATACTATTCCATACCTGCAGGACGTCTATGGCTTGCCGGGAATGATGACATTTGGCCAAGACCGCATTGATGAACAATTCAGTGGAAATGCGCCCGGTTTCATAATCCTGGGCGGCCTCCTGTAATTCCAGCGGATGAACAGGATGTAACAAAGCCTGCACCTCCCTGTTCCACCGCGGCAAATCCAGGCGGAACAAAACATTGCCCAGATCAAACAAGATATTTTTTATCGCCATTCGCCGTTTTATTTTAAGATAAAATTAGCCAAACTCAATGAATAGAGAAGTTCAGGATGATAAAACCACATCCGTAAGGCCCGTTCCCTAGTTAAGGCTTTCCGTTCCCTAGTTTGCTCTGGTAGCACCCCCGCTAAAAGTCGATCTTTAACCTTCTTAATCATTAGTGTATTCTGCAAAAGTTATATAGCAACATGCCTATGCCACAGTTCCCACAACGCTTAATACCAATTGTAGTTTGTCTACATCTGAATTTCATTTTCTTATCACCTTCTGTCGGTCAGGATGTTTGTGCTTTAAATTCCCAATTTGTAATCAATACCTACATGACCGATGCTCAGGAGCAGCCAAGTGTAGATATGCTGCCAGATGGAAGGTATGTAGTCGTGTGGCAAAGCAATGGGCAAGATGGAGACCTGTTGGGTGTTTATGCCCGCATTTATGATGTCAACAATATGCCGGGCAGCGAAATTGAAGTCAACATGACCACTTTAGCCTCACAAAGTGAAGCTAGAGTGGCAGTAATGCCCAATGGAAACTTTGTGGTCACCTGGAATGGATTTGATATAAGCCAAAGAGGAGTTTTTGCCCGCGTTTTTCTTGCCAATGGTACCCCTTTGACGGATGAATTTCAGGTCAATACCTTTACGAATGAAGCCCAAAGAGGTCCGGATATAGCTATGGACATCAATGGCAATTTTGTGATCGTTTGGGAAAGTTTTACTCAGGAACCTGGTGCCGGATTTAATACCGGCGTTTATGGTCAAAGATTTACGGCTGCTGGAGTTAAAGTGGGTCCTGAGTTTCTGATAAATGTTACTACAGCCGGTAGCCAACATAATGCCGCAGTGGCTATGTCCCCTGGCGGCAGTTTTGTCGTCGTGTGGCAGACTCCTGCCCAAGATGGGGATGGGGAAGGAATTTATGCCCGTCGTTATGATGCAGCGGGTAATCCTCTTAGCGGTGAATTTAGAGTGAATGGTTTTTTTACCGGTACTCAGGCCATTCCTGAAATTGACATGGACGATCAGGGTAATTTTGTGATCACCTGGATTTCCACTCCGGCAGTGGCAGATATGGATCAGGGTGGAATAATCGCCCAATTATATAACTCTTCCGGAGAAGTTAGGGTCTCAGAATTCCAAGTCAATACCATAACCGCAGGAGTCCAGAGCGCACCGCACGTGGACATGGATGCAGATGGAGATTTTGTAATTACTTTTTATAGTTTTGATGGAATAATTAGTGTAGATATTTTTACCCGTCGTTATAACAACGCTGGAATTGCCCAAGGGATAGAATTCCTGGTGAATAGTTATACCACCAATTATCAAGGCAATCCGGCAGTAAGTATGAGTGAAGTTGGTAAATTTATCATTGTCTGGGATGGTAGCCTGGATGGTATTGAAACGTCAGGCGTAGGGGCACAACTTTTCGGGGTGCCTAATCTTTCCGCGGTTTTGGCCCAAAATGGGCCTTGTGCTACACCAGTACCAGGTGCCATTGACCTGACCGTGACCCCAGCAGGCGCCTACTCCTATGCATGGAGCAATGGAGCGGCCACCGAAGATCTAAACAACCTGGCCGCAGGCACCTACACGGTTACCGTCAGTCAGGATGGCGGGTGCTCAGCTACCGGCACGTATATCATCGCCTGCCAGAGCGCACCCATACCCACCGTGGGTCAGTGGGGTATCCTGTGTCTGTTTATTATCCTGTGCCTGCCCGGCATAAGCTTGCTCAAATATTCCCTTTTAAACCACGCTCCGGCATTAAAAAGATGACCCAGTGCTGCTTTCTGTTATTCCAGCAGTCCAAATCCAAAGCGGTACAACGGTTTTTCACTGTCGTAGGGGACATCTTCTTTTTGTCGCCGTACAGCTTCCATAGATGAGGGCAACTCAAAGGGCAAGCGGGCCTGAAATTTTTGTTTACCAAAAATCATGGCAAACAACGCTTCATCAGAAGCCCCG
>JAYRWN010000190.1:0-1886 GCA_041917975.1 Saprospiraceae bacterium
AAGCTTTGTTAATTAGCCGTCAGATTAAGGACAGTGCCACTATGGTGGAAGCCCTGTTGGCCATCGGTTTTGTATATATGTTTGTAGAGAAGTATGATGATGCCATTAAAGCGCAGCAGGATGCTCTGCAAATTTATCAGGACATGCGGGACTCGTTAGGCATTGCCCGTATACATAATGATATGGGCACAACCAACATGCGTGCAGGCCATCTGGAATTAGCCCTTAAACAACACCAGGCAGCGCTAAAGATCCGGTTAAATACCACCGATTATTATTATACTTCAGCTTCCTACACCTATATCGCTAACATTCACGAAGACCTGAATAATTTACCCGCAGCAATTGCCCATTATCAGTTAGCATTACATTATACCAAATTGGATGGTGCTAAAATAGGGATCATTCATGCTCATCTTGATTTGGGCTCAGCCTACGTAAAAAATTCCGAACCCGATGAAGCTATGGAGCAATTTTTAATGGCTTACCATTTAAGCCAAACTGAAAATCATGCGACCACGGAAGTGCACGCCGCCATGAAAATTGCAGCCATTTATCTGGAAAAAAAACAAACGACCAAAGCCCTGTTCTGGATGCAAGAAGCAGAAAAAAAAGCTCCGCAACCATTACCCGTATTTTTACAAAATCTGCACCTGAACATGGCTAATGCTTATGCTACCCTGGGCGATTATAAAACCGCCTTCCATAATCTCCAGAAATACATCCTGATCAAGGACTCGGTGTTGTCTCTCGAAAATATTGAAAAGATTACCACCCTCTCGAATAAACTGGAATTTGAAAATAAGCAGGCTTTACAAAATGAAAACCTTGAAAAAATACTTGCTCTAAACCAAGCGCAGATCAAACGTCAAAAAATTACCAGGAATTTTAGTTTGTTCGGAATGTTTGTTGCTTTTATCTTGGTTGGAGTGGTTTTTATCCGGTTTATTGAAAAGAAAAAACTGAATAACCGGCTAAACACAACGCTGGCAGATCTCAAAGCCACCCAGGTGCAACTGGTCCAATCCGAAAAAATGGCTTCCCTCGGCGAACTTACCGCTGGCATCGCTCATGAAATTCAAAACCCCTTGAATTTTGTGAATAACTTTTCAGAAGTGAATAAAGAATTGTTGGTTGAGTTAAAGGATGAAATGATCAAGGGAAATAATGACGCCGTGCTGAGCATTGCCGATGCTGTTATCAGCAATCAGGAAAAAATAAATCAACACGGTAAACGCGCCGATGCCATCGTCAAAAGTATGTTGCAACATTCACGGACCAACAGTGGTCAAAAAGAACCCACCGATATCAATGCGTTGTGTGATGAATATTTACGTTTAGCTTATCATGGTCTGCGCGTAAAAGATAAATCGTTTAATGCCCGGCTCGAAACTAATTTTGATAATGCCTTGGGGCTCATCAATGTGGTGCCTCAGGAAATAGGTCGGGTCGTCCTTAATCTGATTAATAATGCTTTTTACGCCTGTAGCGAACGAAAAAAGCATGCAGAAGCAGGCTATGAACCCAAAGTCCGCGTCTCCACCCAACGCAGTGTTCCCGCCCAGATATTAATAACTATTCAGGATAATGGCATTGGTATGTCTGATGCCATTAAAGATAAAATCTTCCTGCCTTTCTTCACCACCAAGCCCTCAGGGCAGGGCACCGGTTTGGGATTATCGTTGGCTTATGATATTATCTCGAAAGGTCATCGTGGCTCTATCGAGTGTGAAAGCAGTGAAGGCACAGGTACCACCTTTGTCATCAAAATTCCATCATAATCATGATTCTCGTCCACGCATAAACTTTAGTCTAAGAAAAAAAATGAAGATAAGAGCCATAGGCTTGTTATTCTTTCAACTGCGGACTTTAGTCCGAAGGTCAGA
>JAYRWN010000191.1:0-16673 GCA_041917975.1 Saprospiraceae bacterium
CATACTGGCTACGCCTCCGGGTTTCCGGCCTATGCATTTCGAAGCGGCCATCAAAGCTGGAAAACATGTGTTTATGGAAAAACCGGTGGCTACCGATGCAATAGGTGTACGCAAAGTACTGGAGGTAGCCGAAATGGCTAAAGCCAAGAAGCTGAATGTGGTAGTAGGTCTACAGCGTCACTACCAAAAAGTGTATACCGACATGATGAAAATGGTGCATGGTGGTAAAGTCGGCGATATTCTTTCGGCCCAAGTGTACTGGAATAATGACGGCGTGTGGGTCAGACCAAGGAAAAGCGGCATGACCGAAATGGAATATCAAATGCGCAACTGGTATTATTTTAACTGGCTTTGCGGTGATCACATCGTCGAACAGCACATCCATAACCTGGATGTAATCAACTGGGCTAAACAGGCTTATCCTATTCAAGCTCAAGGGCTGGGCGGAAGGCAAGTGCGCACGGGTAACGAATTTGGAGAGATTTACGACCATCACTATGTAGAGTACATCTATGCTGATGGGACAGTGATGAATAGCCAGTGCCGTCACATCAAGAATACCTGGAGCCGGGTAGCCGAGACTATGATCGGAACTAAGGGTAAAGTAAGTTTTGAGAAAGGAACAATTACCACACACAGCGGTAAAGTACTTTATAAGCATGAAGGTAAAAATGACCCTAATCCTTACCAGGTGGAGCACGATGTACTATTCGATGCCATTGCAAAAGGAGAATATAAATTTGCCGACACGGAAAATGGTGCCAAGAGTACTATGACCGCCATCCTGGGCCGCATGGCTACCTATTCCGGTAAAATGCTGACCTGGGATGAAGCATTAAAATCTAACATTAACCTTCAGCCGGATGCCTACACCTGGACTACCAGACCTAAAGTTTATCCGAATGGCGACGGCAGTTATCCGATAGCTATGCCCGGAGAATCAGTCGTAGTTTAGTCCTTTTAAGCAGAAGAAAAATGATAATAGTTCTAAAGGGTAGTCATAAGGGCTACCCTTTGGTATTTTTTACACCCCACTGAGACAAAATCCACCGCCTTAACATTCATGATAAGAAAAATAGACCCCTGAAGCATTGAATGCCTGGAGGTGTATTGGTGATCGATTTAAAATGAACTAATTTTACAAGCGGATTATCTGGGCGTTATGCGTTGGTTACTACTATTGATCACCTTATTTAAACTCCCTGAAATGGTGAGTGGTCAGGCTTTGAGTGAGACTCAGCAACTGTTGCGGGATCACCCGGCAGCCGAATGGTTTAAAGATGCCAAATTGGGTGTGTTCATTCATTGGGGCCCTTATGCCGTCCCAGCCTGGAGCCCGCGAGGCGTCTACGCAGAATGGTATCAATATTGGCTGGAAAACAAAACTGTCTTTGGACAAGGTACTTATACTGGCCGTGAAGTGGTCGATTTTCATACTAAAAAGTATGGTGTTAATACCAGCTATTATGACCTGGCCACCCAGTTTAAAGTAGAATTATTTGACCCTAAAGCCTGGGTAAAACTTTTCGCCGATGCTGGGGCGAAATATGTTGTCCTCACCTCCAAACATCATGATGGTTATACTTTATGGCCCAATGCTCAGGCTAATGACCGTGGTTTCCCCTGGAACAGCACAGCCGTCGGACCTGGCCGCGATCTGGTGGGCGAATTAAATAACTCCGTACGTCAAGCCGGATTAAAGTTCGGGGTTTATTATTCACTTTATGAATGGTTTCACCCTTGGTGGCTCACAGATAAATCTCGTTTTGTGCGGGAGCATATGCATCCGCAACTTAAAGATCTGGTGACCCGCTATCAGCCGGATATATTATGGAACGATGGCGACTGGGAGTTAACCGCTGAAGAATGGGGCTCTGCTGAATTACTGCGCTGGTTATATCAGGAAAGCCCGGTAAAAAATACCATCATCACCAACGACCGTTGGGGAAAAGGACTGATGAAAAACTTTGGCGGTTTTTTGACCAGTGAATACGAATCCACATTAAAAACAGACCAGTATTGGGAAGAATGTCGTGGCATCGGCTATTCATTTGGTTATAATCGTGCCGAAGATCTTACCGATTACATGACCGACGAAGCGTTGGTCTTAACCTTAGTCGATGTGGTGAGTCAAGGAGGTAATCTTCTGCTCAATATCGGCCCCTCTGCCGACGGTAAAATACCGGTCATCATGCAGCAGCGGCTAAAGTATCTGGGTGACTGGCTGCGGATAAACGGGGAAGCTATCTATGGGACACGCCGCTGGCAGCAGCCAGTGCAATGGAGTTCCGGTAAATTACCTGGTGTAGAAAGCCGGAAAAAAGGCCCAAATTACATTCTGGAGGAGATATCACCATCTAACGAGCGTGCGGTCAAAGAAGTTTTTTTTACTTCCAAGCCTCAGGTGGTCTATGCCATTTTTCCGAGTCTACAGCAGGGTAAATTTATTATCCGTGACTTTCCGGAAGTTGAAACCCTGACCGCTCAATTATTAGGTGAACAAAAAACCATTCCGGTCAACCTGGAAAAAGGCCGGTTAGCGCTGGAGATTCCCGTAACGAAGCCTGGGCTGAGTCCGGTAGTGATAAAAATAAATTATAGCAAGGTTCCCACCGGGGCACCATCCCTGGTGTTCGACATCGATACGATTTTTCAACGCGCCAAAGTAACCCTGCAAGCAGCGAACCCGTCAGAAATGATCTTTTATACGCTTGATCATAGCGAACCCAATGAAAAATCTAAATTATATCGCCGGCCCTTTTGGGTCGACCTTCCGGTGACGGTGAAAGTGGTGGGTTTGCAGCAGCAGCAGTTTAGCCAGGTGAAAACGCACAGCCTAAGCCTCACGGCGACTAAGCCCATTGTTGAGCAGAGTCCTTCTTTGGCAGTTGTTTCCGGCACTACTGGCAATAGCCTTGTGCTAGAGACTAAACCGCAAACTTCTCTCACAAAGGCGCTAACCACTCTGCAAGATTCGGTTCTGGCTAAGCCCATCCTGACTGACCCCCAGTGGGTATCCTATATGCATGAAGATGCTGAATTGTTGGTGGATTTAGGCGCTTTAAGGAAAGTGCGTGGTGTGCGTTTTGCCTTTCTGCACCAGCCCAATATGGGTGTGTTTGCACCAAGCCAGGTTAGTGTGGAGGTCTCCGATAACGAATGGGATTTTGTGGCTAAAAAAACTGCTCCGGTTACCCAACCGTTGTCTCCCGGCGTAAGTCAGTATCAAACTCAGATATATAATACCGTTGGTCGCTACATCTATGTGCGTATCCGCTACTTTAAAACCTGTCCGGTCCAACATCCTATGGCTGGCCAACCAACCAAATTATTTATCGATAATTTGATTATCGATTAGAGTAAATAAAGGTGTACAGATCATGCAGATCGGAGCAATTAGAATTTATCGCTATTGGCTGATCAATAAACCAAAATTCACTCTTACAAACCTTTGCTGCGGCTATAGTACGTTGTTATTTAATTGTTAAAAAACTGATTTGAGCGTATTACTTTCTATATTTCTTTAAATTAATTCCAACTGAAGCACTGGTTAATTTAGTCTCCTTTTTAATTATCACGATTATGAGAAAAATGATTTTACCATTAAGTTTTGGCATCACCGTATTATGCCTGACCACTTGTTACCACAAAGTAGAAGATATAGGTATGATCATCAGCATAAAATATGCTGGTGAAAAATATGTCATTTCAACCCCTGAAGACCTGGAGTATTTTGTCAAAGAATCTTCCGGCATTCCGGACTTAAAGCTACTTGATGTGGCTATCATTGACAAAGAAAATGTTCAAGGGCAATACAAAACGGTAATGGCTACTGCGTTAAACATAAAACGTGATCAACATTATACGATTGACATTCCATTACGTTTAAGGTCCTCGTCAGCATTTAGTCATAGTACAATTTATGAAGCTTATTGTGTGATGACGTGTGGGTCTAATTCTGGTGATGGTTATTGTCAACAAACGGTGTTAGAACGCTGTAAAGAACAATTGTGTAATTGCACCGGAACGGGGGAGAGCGCAGTGATATTTCCCGATTGAAATAAGGTTGGTACAGTATCTTTAGTTCACCTATGACGATAAATAGGTGTAACGAATATGTTTAAAGCCATCCAGGACTTCTTGTCTTTATTTTTTCCACGGACCTGTGTGGGCTGTCAAGAGTCGGAGGCTCTGCAAGGAGATGTTTTATGTCTGGACTGTTTAGTGAATTTGCCTTACTTGCAAGAAAACTATCAACAGGGCAACACGTTTGAAATGCATTTTGCCGGTCACCTGCCTATACGTCATGGACTGGCCTTATTTTATTACCAAAAACAAAGTATTACTCAACGGCTTATTCAGAATTTTAAGTACCAAGGCCGGTTGGATATCGCCCGGCGTTTTGCTCCTGAACTGGCCCAATTAATTAAAAATTCGCCAATCTTTACCCCAATAGAAGCAGTGGTGCCAGTACCGATGCATTGGCTTAAACAACGCCAACGGGGCTACAACCAAAGCGCTGTCCTGGCGCAAGCTCTGGCACATGAACTCGGTGTGCCGGTAATAAATATGTTGGGCAAGGTCGCCTTTAGCCGCAGTCAAACTACCAAAGACCGCTTAGGCCGATTATCCAGTTTGCGCGGTAAATACCGCTTAACAAAAGTAGATGTCGAGTGGAAGAATAAACATGTCTTACTGGTGGATGATGTGTTGACCACCGGAGCTACCCTGGAGACGTGTGGTCAACTGCTCTTATCCATTCCGGGATGTCAGCTAAGCCTGGCCACGCTGGCCATGGGGCGTTAGCTTCAAAATCACACTTTTTGTTCTTGATGGCCTTCCAGGTGTGGTTCCGGGTAAGGCTTTTTGACTTCATAAGGCCTGGGGCCAATGAGTTTTTCGACATCACTTTTTAGCAATACTTCTTTTTCCAGCAGTTTTTGAGCCAGTATGTCCAGCTCACTTCGTTTATCCAAAAGAAGATTCTGGGCTCGTTTATATTGGTTTTCGACCATATTGCGTACTTCATCATCGATGAGAGTGGCGGTTTCATCTGAGTAGGGTTTCTGAAATTGATCCTGGGACAGGCCGAAATAAGAAATGTTGCCTACTTTCTCATTCATGCCATAGATCATGATCATGCTGTAAGCCATTTTAGTCGCTTGATCCAGGTCGCTTTGCGCACCGGTGCTGATCTTGCCGAAAACAACATTTTCAGCTGCACGACCGCCAAAGATCATACACATACGGTCCAGAAATTGTTCTTTGCGCACGATATATTCTTCTTTAGGCAGATACTGGGCGTAGCCCAAGGTGCCTACTCCGCGAGGAACAATAGTTACTTTTACCAGGGGAGAAGCGTGCTGGAGGAACCATCCGCAGATGGCGTGTCCAGCCTCATGGAAAGCGATGATTTCTTTTTCTTCCGGAGAGATGATTTTATTTTTCTTTTCTAATCCCCCGATCACCCGGTCCAGGGCAGCATTAAAATCATCCATATCCACACCAGTCTTATTGCGGCGTGCCGCGATTAAAGCGGCTTCGTTGCATACATTCATGATGTCCGCGCCGGCAAATCCAGGGGTCATTTCGGAAAGTATCCTCGAATCAACGCTCTCGGTAGTTTTAATGTTTTTTAGATGGACCTTGAAGATGGCTTCACGACCTTTGAGGTCTGGCAAATCTATGGATATCTGTCGATCAAAACGACCTGGTCTTAATAAAGCGGTATCCAAAACGTCCGGTCGGTTCGTCGCGGCCATTAAGATTACGCCTTTATCGGTGCTAAAACCGTCCATTTCTACCAACAATTGGTTGAGTGTATTTTCCCTTTCGTCGTTACCACCGGTGAAAGTGTTGCGACCGCGGGCACGACCAATAGCATCTATTTCATCAATGAAGACGATGCAGGGCGCTTTTTCGCGAGCTTGCTTAAAGAGGTCCCGAACTCTGGAAGCACCCACCCCGACGAACATTTCTACAAAGTCCGATCCCGAGATGGAGAAGAATGGTACGGCAGCTTCACCAGCTACCGCTTTTGCCAGCAAAGTTTTACCAGTGCCCGGAGGGCCTACCAACAAGACACCTTTAGGTATTTTACCTCCTAGGGCGGTATATTTCTTTGGGTTTTTCAAAAAATCCACCACTTCCACCACTTCTTCTTTGGCTTCATCCAGTCCAGCCACGTCTTCAAAGGTAACGGTGACTTTGGTGTTTTTATCGAATAAAGTGGCCTTTGATTTTCCGATGTTAAAGATTTGAGCTCCGGCGCCGGTACCTCCACCACTCACCCGTTTCATGATAAACAGCCAAATGACCACGATAAGGAAAATGGGTATAATCCAGCTGAGCAGGGGAGTCAACCAATCGGTTTTGGTTTCATACTCGGGGTAGATAATCTGCTCCACCGGCAACCCACTTTGAAAATCTTCCAATCGTTTGGCGAAAGTCTCCGGCGGACCGGTTTCAATGGTGAAATGCGGTCCATCCTGATTTATAAACTTAAGATTAAGTTTGCTTTTATACTGGTCTAACCGATCCTTGCGCAAGTAGACATTGGCGTATTTTTGGTTAATGACCGTCACTTTTTGCACATCGTTGCGCTGAAGCATCACCTTGAGATCATTGACGGTAAATGATTGGTTTGGAGCGGTCATAGAGCCGTAATAATAATTTATTACGATCAGCCCCAGAATAACCAAGACGTAAATCCAGTAATAATTAAATCCTCCGGGTCGGTTACGTTTTGGCCCCTCTGAGTTCATATTGTTTTGCTGTTGTTCTTCCATGCAAAGTAAAATTCAATAAATACAGTAATGTAACTAACACCTTTGCCTCATAAACGTTTCAAAAATCGGAAAAAAGACCGGAAGTCATCTACAAAGTATCGAATTCTTGGACCCGAGCGTCACCCCATAGCGATTCAAGGTCATAAAACTGACGTGCTTCCGGGAAAAAAATGTGCACTACCGTGTTAAGATAATCCAACAAAACCCACCGGCTTGAATTAGCGCCTTCCAAATGTAAGGGTTTCACATGAGCTTCTTCATTCACCCGTCGATATACATTATCCGCTATGGCACGCACCTGTGTAGAACTGTCACCTTCACACACAATAAAAAAATCAGCCGGAGCATCGTGTAATTCCCGCATATCCAGCAGGCGAATTTTTTTTCCTTTTATGTCTTGAATACTATCGATGATCAGCGCATTCAAACTATCCGTAGCAGCGCTTTGTTTAACTTTGGCTTTGGATCTCAAATTATTTGGTGGTTTATAAGCAATTAGTTTTATCGGACAAAATTAACTATTTTTTGGACAATCCAGTTGTTTCCGGGCCGGTACATGGCTTTAATATTCTTTGGTTTGCCGAACTGGACTCTACCAATGACGAAGCACTTCGGCGCATGGCAAGCCGGAACTTTCCAACCGAATTCGTGGTGTGGGCAGCACATCAGACCCATGGACGTGGTCAGGGCAGTAATTCCTGGCACAGCTTCCCAGGGGAGAACCTGTTATTCAGCGCGGTATTTCATCCACCGCATTTAACTGCTCAGGATACTTTTATCCTCAATCAGGTTATTGCCGTGGCCGCCCATAAAGTGGTATCAAAATATTTGCCCTCAGGCCGATTGCTGCTAAAATGGCCGAATGACTTATGGGTTGATCAACAAAAACTCGGTGGCATCCTTGTTCAAACCGGCATTTCCGGCCAATATGTCAAATATGCCGTAGCCGGGTTGGGACTCAATGTCAATACGCAAATTTTTCCATCGTCACTGACTCAGGCTACAAGTATGTTCAGGATCACCGGAAAGACTTATCCATTGGACGAATTATTAGTTTGCTTTTTAGTGGAGTTGCGTAGCTTGTTGAGAGACTTAGAACAAAACCAGATTGGCCACCTGAAGACCTATTATCTACAGCACCTCCTCGGATGGCAACAAATGAACTTTTATTCCACCCCCGATGGTAATTTAGTCCCTGGTCGGTTTCTAGGAATAGATGATCACGGACAAATGATCCTTGAAACAGAACGAGGTGTACAAACCTTTCAACATCAACAGATTAAATATTTAAGACCAGCGGAATAATTAAACATGAAAACGTATCTTATATCCATAGGCGATGAGTTATTGATCGGTCAGACGACGAATACCAATGCAACTTATATCGGCAGCCAACTGATTAAGGAAGGGTATAAACTCAACGGCGAAATTACCGTAGGGGACCGTCGGGAGGACATCCTGCAGGCCTATCGTTATTTTGCTCAGGATGCGGATTTGATCATCACTACTGGAGGATTAGGCCCCACCAAGGATGACCTGACCAAACATGTTCTGGCCGAACTGACCGGCGCTCATTTGGTTTTTAAAGAACAACTGTATTCTAACATCGTCAAGCAGTTTGAGCGCAGAAATATCCCCATCACCCAGGCGAACCGTGAACAATGTTTTTTACCGCATAACACCACTTTGCTGGACAACCGGTGGGGTACTGCGCCGGGCATGTGGTGGCCTGAGCAACGGCCCCGCCTGGTAGCGTTGCCCGGAGTTCCCTATGAAATGAAAGGTTTGTTGGATAATGAAGTACTGCCCCGTATCAAGGAATTATGGCCCCCTACCACCGCCACGCGTACTCTTATGACCAGCGGCGCGGGTGAGACGATTCTGGCTGATTTACTGCATGATTTTGAAAACAACCTACCGCTTCAGGCGACCTTGGCTTATCTGCCTGACCTGATGCGGGTAAGATTGCGGCTTACCGTCCAACATACCTCCTGGGCTGAAGCTGAAACTCTCGTTACTACCTTGAGTCGACAAATGGAAAATTTGGTACACCCTTATGTGTATGGTTATGATGATGAGCCATTACCACTAGCTATCGGGAAACTATTACTTAACAAAGGGTTATCTATAGCGACCGCCGAGAGTTGCACGGGAGGATACTTGAGTCATCTGATCACCAGCATACCCGGAGCCTCCCGTTATTATTCAGGCAGTATTGTGGCCTATCAAAATGATTTAAAAAAAAGATTGCTGGGGGTAGATGAACAGATTTTGGCTGAGTATGGTGCCGTCAGTGAAGAGACCGTGCAAGCCATGTGCCGGGGCTTACTAAAAGTCATCCCTGCAGACCTAGCGGTGGCGATTAGTGGCATAGCCGGTCCAGAAGGAGGCACACCGGATAAACCGGTCGGTACGATTTGCCTGGCTGTGGCAAATCAGGAAAAAATAGTCAGTAAGAGGGTTTTATTTAATAAAAATAGGGATATAAACATTCAGTATGCAGCCTATTATGCTTTGAATATGGTGTTAAAGTTTTTGCAAGCTGAATAAATACCTAATTTTGTCGCTAAATCTACGCATATGGCCCAGGTGGAATTAATCATGCCTAAAATGGGCGAGAGTATTATGGAAGCCACTATTCTTAACTGGGTTAAGAAGGAAGGTGATCAGGTAGCCATGGATGAAACCGTGCTGGAAATAGCTACCGATAAAGTGGATTCGGAAATCCCTTCTCCGGTCCAGGGTCAGTTGGTTAAAATTCTTTTTCATGAAAATGCGGTGGTATCTGTTGGGACGACTATTGCCCTTATCGAAACTGGTGAAGCAGAGACCCGTGAAGTTCCATTTGTTTCTACACCTGCTACCATCGAAAAATCAGCATCTGCATCAGTTCCGAAGCAGACAGAACCTACTCTTCCGGCCACAGTGGATCAAGATGTGTCCACACATTTTGGCCCGGGACAAAGCGATCGCTTTTATTCACCTTTGGTACGCAACATTGCCGCCAAAGAGCATTTATCACCCGCTGAGTTGGATCGTATTCCTGGGTCTGGCCTAGGCGGACGGGTTACTAAGGAAGATATCCTGACCTATTTAGCTCACCGTCAAAATCCTCTTACGCCACAGGCTCCGCAGCAAAAAGAGCCAATTTCTAGCCCTGTTTCTCCAACACCCATTGCCCCTAAAATAAGTCGGGAAGGCAACATAGAAATAGTGGAGATGGATCGTATGCGACGGTTGATAGCCGAACATATGGTGATGTCCAAACACGTTTCAGCTCATGTAACGTCCTTTATAGAAGTAGATGTGACCAATCTGGTGCGTTGGCGGGAGCAGATTAAAACAGTATTTGATGAAAAATATGGAGAGAAGATAACATTTACTCCCATTTTTCTGGAAGCGGTGATAAAAGCAATCCACGAATTTCCACTCATCAATTCATCGGTAGATGGTGATAAGATAATATTGCGTAAAGACATCCACATCGGCATGGCCACCGCGTTACCAACCGGAAACCTCATTGTTCCGGTTATTCGCCATGCGGATATGTTGAACCTGGTAGGCCTCACGAAATCAGTTAACGACTTGGCTAACCGGGCTCGCCGCAATGCACTAAAACCGGATGAAATCCAGGGTGCAACCTTTACTATGACTAATGTAGGGAGCTTTGGCAGTGTTATGGGTACCCCAATTATTAACCAACCTCAAGTGGCCATCTTAGCCATTGGCGCCATTCGCAAAAAACCTGCTGTCCTGGAGACAGAATATGGGGATACAATTGCCATCCGGCATATGATGTTTATGTCTTTATCGTATGATCATCGAATCATTGATGGGTTTGTCGGCGGGTCATTTTTAAAGCGGGTAGCGGATAATTTGGAAGGTTTTGACACTCATCGCCAACTTTAAAGACCATGTATAACCACGTTTGTAAATATCTGTTCTGTTTTCCACTCATGTGCATGGGCTCTTATCTGTATTGTCAGGTTATAACCGCCAAAGAAGCCGATAAGTTATTTAAAGAGAAACAATACTGTCGTGCGTTAGACTTTTATACCAAAAACCTTTCTGACGATAATGACGTCCTTTTTAAAAAAGGATTATGTCAATACCATTGCAATCAGCTTACCTCCGCCGAGCAGGTATTTTCTGGCTTGGTTAACAAAGGTAAAAACCAACAAGTCGAAGTGCGTTATTGGCTGGGCCTGATTTATCAGCACCAGCAAAAATTCAGTCAAGCGAGGGAGGAGTTCAAAAACTATTTACGACAAGCCGGGACCAAAGGTGAATTTTATGTGGATGCGCTATTGCAAGCTCAGCGGTGCATTGACGCTACATTCCTGACCCGCCGCGAACCCTGGGGTTATCTGGAGCAGCTAAATGAAAAGGTGAACAGCCCCGGTCATGAACTGATGCCTTTATTTAGCCCTAATTATGATGATCGCATCTATTTCACCAGTAATGTAGATGGTAACTATAAAGTGTTTGGAGCGGAAGTGGGCCAGGGTACCTGGAATCCACGCTACCTGCTTCAGGAATCGCCGCGCCCAGGGACCCAAATGGCTTTAATGGATTTTAATGAGAATGGCCAGATAGCCTATTATTTGGAAGAGACATACGGTAAATCCCGGATTATTGCCGATACGTTTTCTGCGGAAGGAAAGACGCGTTCCGGGGTGCTTCAAAGTCCTTTGGATGCCTCTTTTACAGATCATTATGTTCAATTTTTATCCGACTCTGTACTGGTATTTGCCTCCAATCGCCCCGGTGGATTCGGTGGTTATGATCTTTACGTAAGTACAGCAGCTCACGGACTCTGGAGTCATCCGGTCAATCTTGGCCAGGACGTGAATACCAGTGCCGATGAAATAAGCCCGTTTTTCACTAACGACGGTCGGGAACTGTATTTTAGTTCTAACCGGCCGCAAGATAACATGGGTGGCTTTGACATCTTTCGTTTAAAATTGGACGAAAAGACCAAACAATGGTCTGGTATTTTTAATCTCGGCCCGCCCGTGAACTCACCGGCGGATGATATAGGCCTGCAAATTTCTTCCAACGGACGAAATGCGTTATTTTCTTCCAACCGGAAGAGTGGTTTGGGAGGTTACGACCTATATTATTTTTTTATTAAACAACCGATTGTCGCCCAGTTTTTTGCCTACGGAGGACCACCTGCGGTTATGGACATCCTGCAAAAGGGTCCCTCAGCCGACATTAACCCCCTGCGTAAAATCACTTTGCCGTACCTGTTGTACTCTGAAGATGACAATATTTTTACACCTGAGAATCTAAAGAAACTGGACCACCTGGCCTTGCGTTTAAAAGAAATTCCTGATGGTAAACTGGATATCATCGTTCATGCTGATAATACTGCCGGCTTACAAAATCTATTCTTTAGTGCGAAACGGGGCGAAAAACTATTGGATTATCTCTTACCTAAGCTTAATCTCAAGTCACCGGTTTTTCTATTAGGGACCGGTTCAGAATACCCCCTGGCCAAGAACCAAAATAACCTGGGTTACTTGCCAGCCGGACAGCGCTTGAATAGACGGATTGAATTTAACCTGCATGGCTCGGCCATCGTGGGCCTTCAAGAATTGCCACCTGTAATGGTGAGTTTGTCCGACTCATCGTATGCTGCTTTTTCTTCGTTTAAAAACGGATTATGGTTTAAGGTTTTTGTGCTGACAGCCAGCCGACCGGTAGACTTGTCTATTCTTGGGGAATACCCAGAAGTGATCGTCGAGAAGTTTAATAATAAGGATGGTTATGACTACACCATAGGGCGTTATAGCTCCTTCAGTGAAGCTAATCGGGTCAAAGAGGCCATCCGTGCTCAAGGCTATAGTGAAGCAACGGTCTACGCTTATGTGAATGGTCGGAGATTGATCGAACAAGACGTAGAGGGGCTGCTCAAAGATTATCCGGAACTAATCAAATTCAAAGAGAGGAAAGAGTAGGATGAACGATGGGGATGATGGGTAATTTTAAAGTTAGATGCTCTAAATCCTCACTCCGACACAAGCCTAAATAATACCCCCCGCCTCCTGCACCACATAATTTGAGCAAATATTGATCCGTGGATAATCCCTCTTTCCACCATGCCATCACCGTGCCAGTGATATATTGAGTCAGGTACTTTCCTTGCCATTGGCTGATGGTTTTATACGCTTCCCATAGATCGGTGGAGGTGCCCATACCCAACCAGTTCTCTAGCAATTGCTCAACGGCCGGCATCCATTGGTCATGAACTTTGTGAGCAAAGGCATTTTCTTCCATTAAAGTGTGGAAGTGTTTTATTAAAAATTCTGCTTTGCGAGGTGTATAACTATCCAGTAAAAATAATCGATATTCAGTAGGAAAATACAAAGTATCCAGGACACGAATTCCATCAGGACTTGAATATATAGGTTTTTGTAGATAAGATACCAATGGATCCAATCCGGAACTCTTGCCATGAAAGGCATTTTCCAGGGTCGCCAGACGTATTTTTAATTGTTCATGTTGGATGATCATATCATCCGCTAAGTAGCGCTCATAAATTCCGGCACATAATGCTCCTGAACTACCTAACCCATATCCTTCCGGAATAGAAGAAAAAAAATATTTTCCAAGATGAATATCGGTATACCAGGTATTAAAATCTATCCAGGGTAAATGTAAGCGCGCTTTAATGAGCGTGTCATAGGTTTCTAATATTCTGTTATCCAGACCTTTATCCAATATAGACCAGGTGCCTTGAAAGCGGCTAAACGGTATAGCTAATGCTGGCCCTCCACCGATCACAGTATACTCACCAGCCAATAATATTTTTGCCGGAAAATGTTTTATTGCAGGCATTGTCTAAATAACTGGCATAATTTTAGTATCAAAGCAATTCAATGTTTACCCCCTTAGAATAAATTGTTTTGAATTTGTCCCTCCAATTTTAAAGCAACAATAATAATAATTTAGAACTAATAATTATTATTGCACTTCTAACAGATCCTTATCTTCTCTTTGAGGTCTTTCACGACCTTTGGTGCTTTCCTGTGAACTATTTTTTTGTTGTTCTATACGGTTAGATTTTTAATTGCTTAAAAGGATTTTTTAATGAAGTTACTAGGGATGGTAATGGCATGTTTTGTGCTACAATTTATATCTGCTCAGGATGTCATCAGAAAAGAGGTCGAGGGAAAATTTAAAAGTGGAGTTACCCTTTCTACTGGATTATTTAGCCCCTTTAAAAATGCTGCCCGTTCCGGGAAATTAGATAAACAACTTTCCACTTATCAGGAGCTGCATCTCGAAACTAAAGAATTACAAGAATTACATATTAGCCGTCCTCAGGCTTTAACATTGGAATTGCCTTATCTGGGACAAACCATTTCCTTGGATTTAGTTAAACACGATTTGCTTACACCCGACTTTGTCCTGAAAACATCCGATGGTCAGAATATACCTTTTGACCGAGGCGTTTTTTATCGTGGTACCATTAAAGGTATGCCCGGTACTTTGGCTGCCGTGGCTTTTTACGAACATGAAGTTATTGGGGTCATGCAGCACGCCCAAGGCAGTATGGTGCTGGGCAAACAGAATCGGTCACTGAATGCCGATTACATTCTATATTCGGATGAGAATCTAAAAACTGACCCTGATTTTTCTTGTGCTACCGTCGACCCGGAGTGGAATGATTTGGAAATTGAAAATTTTCGTCGCCTGGTCAACGCGCAAGCCTTGCAGCTGCGGATGGACAAATGTGTGCGGATGTACCTGGAATTGGATTATACCTTAGTCACCGAAAAAGGCGGTGTTGCCGCCGCCGCTACATGGATAACCGGTGTATTTAATGCAGTCGCTGCGATCTATGCCAATGAATCTATAAAGGTTAATATTTCTGAAATTTACGCCTGGACTACTGAAGACCCATATGGGGGTAGCAGCACGACCACGTCGCTAAACACCTTCCGAAGTACACGCCCCAGTTATAATGGCGATCTGGCCCATCTTATCTCGCGGGGAGCTCCGGCCAACGGAGGAATCGCTTGGGTGGATGCCTTATGCAGCGGCTACGGTTATGCTTACAGTTGGGTGTCGGATAGTTACAGTGCTTTACCCACCTATTCCTGGACTGTCAATGTAATTACCCATGAGACCGGTCATAATCTGGGATCACCACATACACACAGTTGTGCCTGGCCGAATGGACCTATTGACGGCTGTGGCCCAACGAAAAGTTCGGGATACGCTGAGGGCACGTGTGCGACTGGTCCTTTACCAGCTGCCGGAGGAGGGACCATCATGAGTTACTGTCATTTGTTGACCAATGTAGGGATCAATTTGGCCAATGGGTTTGGAGCGCAACCAGGAAACCTCATCCGCAGTAAAGTTGCGGCCGCCTCTTGCCTCACCAGCTGCACCAGCACTCCAGGCATAACCTGTAGTGACGGTGTAAAAAATGGTGACGAAACAGGCGTGGATTGCGGAGGGACCTGCCCACCCTGTCAAACCCCGACCTACTGCACTTCTTATGGAGGGAATACAAACTATGAGTATATTAATGCTTTCCAGTTTGGAGCTTTTAATCATACCTCTGGCAATAATAATGGTTATGGTAACTTAACCAATTTAATCATCCCGGCCACTAAAGGCACGACCTATGCAATGACCATTACTCCCTGGCGTAAAGGAAGTACTTACAAAGAATTTTATCACGTTTGGATAGACTTTAATCAAGATAAAGATTTTGCTGATGCCGGCGAGTCATTCAGTTTGGGTAGTTCTACATCCTCATCGATCAGTGTGAACATCGCTATACCATCCAGTGCACTGTCGGGCAAAACGGTTTTGCGGGTACAAATGAACTACGAATCGGACCCTGCCACGGGATGTGCCACTTTTAGTAACGGTGAAGTCGAAGATTATACGCTGGATTTGGGAACTTCATCTCCCTGTGCGGCAAATCAATTACCCCAAGTGATCCTGACTTCCGACAAAACCAGCTATAGCACTGCAGAAACGATAAATCTAACAGCTTCTGTTACTGATAATGATGGTAGTATAACCAAAGTAGAGTTTTATAGAGGCGGACTATTAATACATACCGATAGTCAAACGCCTTTCACTGCCGGAGTTACCGGGTCCAGTGTCGGCAACCATAGCTTCACGGCCAAAGCTACGGATAACTGTAACGGCTCAGGTACATCTGGAGCTGTTACCGTCGTCGTTGCCACGAACAACCCTTGTGCCAATAACGTGCCGCCGGTGATTCAACTTTCTGCAAATAAATCATCCTATAATAGTGGTGAAACCATCCAGTTATCCGCAAGTGCTTCCGATACGGATGGCAGCATTACAAGAGTCGAGTTTTATCAAAACGGCGCATTATTACATTCCGATAACGAGCAGCCCTATACCTATAATGTAACTAATGTCCCGGCAGGTAGCTTCCAGTTTACAGCTATAGCCATCGATAATTGTTCTGCCCAAAAAACGTCCACTCAGGTTAATGTCAGTGTTCAGAGTAGCGCTTCCTGCGGTGATGGAATAAAAAATGGAAGTGAAACCGGAGTGGATTGTGGTGGGTCGTGTCCACCTTGCCAGACTTCCGGATACTGTGCATCTATAGGAAACAGTACGAATTACGAATATATCAACCGCGTCATTTTCTCCGGGATTGACAATGCCACTCAAAATACTAATGGCGGATACGCAGATCATACTAACCTTATAGCGGTGGTGAGCAAAGGCGGAAGTTATCCGATCAGTTTGACTACCGGCCGCAAAAGCGGAAGCACAGCCTATAATGAGGGCTGGAATGTTTACATCGATTTTAATGCTAACGGGTCATTTGAAGATGCCGGTGAAATGGTGCTGGCGGCAGTAAGCGCTTCCACGGTGAAC
>JAYRWN010000192.1:0-4200 GCA_041917975.1 Saprospiraceae bacterium
AATGTGGTTGTGCTCATGCGGCAGCACCAAATTTTCGGGTACCGGGTAAAAAGGGCGGATGCTGTCAAACTGAATGCCTCCAAAACGTTGACGCATACTATTCCGTTCGGCTGCCGTCAATGCCCTCCCGAAAAGGCCCACCTCTTCCGTGATGTAAGCTGGGACGGTCAGGCTGTCCAACCCAACAGGCCTTACATTTAAAATGTACCAGGGAATATTTTCATCCTTCACTTTTATGGCTTGGATGACCAGATTTGGAACTTCTCTATTCGTTTTCAAAGCTGCAGGGTCAAACCGAACCAAAGCTGTTTTTTCACTGCCGGTGCCTGCCCATAAGATGCCCTTGCTGTCTAAAAACAAAGCGTCTTGCCCAAAATTCACATTCTTTACCGGATAGCCTGTATGGGTGTTGAAAATTTCTATATCGGTCAATCGGGTAAAATCATCTGACGGTCTAAAAAGAGTGATCCCCAAGTTGGTGCCAACCGCCATTTTACCATCGGGCATTTGTACAATTTGCCTCACCACATTATCAGGAAGGCCATCGGCCAAGGTAAAACTTTTAAACAGTCTTGAAGAAATGAGCTTTGTTTTCTTCCCTTTGTCCGTTCCTTCGATTCCGCTCAGGACCTGGTTTTGAGCTAAGTTCCTCACTTCTTCTGCACGCATCACACTTATTCCTTCCTCAGTGCCAAACCAGAGATTGCCCGTTTTATCCTCGGTGATGCTCCTGACATCATTATTTGCAAGCCCCTGTGCATTGGTAAATGTGCAGAATGATTGGCCGTCATAGCGGCTGACACCGCCGCCTGAAGTGCCGAACCAGAGATGGCCCGTTTTATCCTCGGCGATGCTCCAAACATTGTTATGTGCCAGCCCCTGAGTGGTGGTAAACGTGCGGAATGAGTGACCGTCATAGCGGCTGACACCGCCGACATAAGTGGCGAACCAGAGATGGCCCGTTTTATCTTCGGTGATGCTCCAAACGGCATTATTGGCCAATCCCTGAGCGGTAGTAAACGTGAGGAAGGATTGGCCATCATAGCGGCTGACACCGCCATAGCTGCCGAACCAGAGATGGCCCATTTTATCCTCGGCGATGCTTCTAACAAAATTATTTGCACTCCCCTGAGCGATAGTAAACGCGCGGAATGTTTGGCCATCGAAGCGGCTGATACCTGCATTAGTGCCGAACCAGAGATGGCCAGATTTGTCCTCGGTGATGCTCCCAACAATATTATCTGCCAGCCCCTGAGCGGTGGAAAAAGTGTGGAATGATTGGCCGTCATAGCGGCTGATACCGCCGCCATAAGTGCCAAACCAGAGATGGCCCGTTTTATCCTCGGTGATGCTCGCAACGCGATTATTTGCCAGCCCCTGAGCAGTGGTAAACGTGCGGAAGGAGCGGGAGCCTGCCCTGAGCGAAGCCGAAGGATCATAACGGCTGACCCCACCATTAGTGCCGAACCAGAGATTTCCCGTTTTATCCTCGGTGATGCTCGTAACATTATTATCTGCCAGCCCCTGGCCGGTGGTATAGGTGCGGAATGATTGTGAGCCTGTCGTGAGCAAAGCCGAAGGATCATAGCGACTCACACCGCCGCCTTCGGTACCGAACCAGAGATGGCCCATTTTATCCTCGATAATGCTCCTAACATGATTATGTGCCAGCCCCTGAGCGGTGGTAAACGTGCGGAATGAGTGGGAGCCTGCTCTGAGCGAAGCCGAAGGATCATAACGGCTGACACCACCGTCCCTCGTGCCAAACCAGAGATTTCCCGCTTTATCCTCGGTGATGCTCGTAACATCATTATGTGCCAATCCATGGGCGGTGGTAAACGTGCGGAAGGAGCGGCCGTCATAACGGCTGACACCGCCATAAGTGCCGAACCAGAAGTTGCCCGTTTTATCCTCGATGATACTCCTGACATTATTATTTGCAAGCCCCTGAGCGATGGTAAACGTGTGGAAAGAGTGGCCGTCATAGCGGCTCACACCACCGCCTAAAGTGCCGAACCAGAGGTTTCCGAACTTGTCCAATAACGAACAAGTGACGGCATCCAAAGCGAGGCCCTCGTCGGTAGTGAGGTTGGTGAAATTTGATCTTCCTCCATCACCTAAGATATAGGGCTGCCCATCGGCATCAAAAATGGTTTCACCCTTTTCGTTTTGTAAAACGGGAAGCATTTTGGTGATACCTCCGTTTTTGGGAACGGCCGTCTTGGTGGGTTTAGGCATCTGCTCCAGCAAAAAGGTTTTGGGCTGCAGGCTGTCCGGTAGGTCAGCTATCACCGTAACTTGGAATGGGACAAGGGAATCCTGCTGAGTTGTCGTCTCGTTTGACGCGTTTTCATGTTTGCTGTTGCAAGCACAAACAAGTGCTACCAGGATGCTGAGGAAGAATAGAGGTGATTTCATAAATTATGGTTTTTGGATTGGCAATCTTATTTGCAACTCGCTTCCGGCTCCTTCTTTGCTCTCTACTTCTAGCGTCCCAACAAATGCTTTTACAATAACATATATCGTCTGAATCACATCTGCCTGCCTGTCAGGCAGGGGTTTGCCCGGAAGGATGGATTGCACAGATTTTATGCTCCATAATAGTTTCATTAATTTTTTCATCTGTGTAATCCTTTAATCCAATTAATCCGTGATTCAGACAACTGGTATTTGAATAACAAATTTACTTCCTTCGCTCTCTTTCGTTTCCACCTTCAACTCCCCACCATGCGCCTTCACAATATCATAACTTATCTGAATCACTGATGGGCAAGGATGGATGGATTGCACAGATTTTATGTTCCAAAATAGTTTCATCATTTTTTTCATCCGTGAAATCTTTTAATCCAAATAATCTGTGATTCAGACAACCTATTGGTTCTTGCAACTATTTATAAAATATTTCCTGCTCAATTTCCCTGGTAAAAGATAATCCTGCATTAGATAATTCCCAAGCCAAAGCCCGTTGATAAATTACTTCCTGAAAACCATTACCTAATAACTTATGTACTTCAAAAGCAGCACCAATGATTTTTTCGGTTATGTCCTTGTACTTTAATTCTGCCATTTTTTAAGTCCGTTAAATTTTTACTCAGTGAAATCTTTTAATCCTTTTAATCAGTGATTCAGAAGACTGGTAATTGAATAATGAACACACTGCCCTCCCCTTCCTCCGTTGCCACCTTCAATTCCCCGCCATGCGCCTTCACAATATCATAACTCAAACTCAATCCTAAACCCGTGCCTTGTCCGGTAGGTTTGGTAGTAAAGAAGGGTTGAAAAATTTTTTCTTTGATGTGTTCCGGAATGCCATTGCCGTTATCTTTTGTTGTTATCTGCACTTTTCCATCGATAGGTTTGGTACGAATTTCCACCATTGGCTCATATCCCGTATTATTCTGTTTTGCTTTTTCATGCACCGCATAAAAGGCGTTGTTGACTAAATTTAAGATCACCCGCCCGATGTCCTGCGGTACAACTTTAATTTTGGGTAACGCCGGATCGAATTCGGTTTGAAAATTGGCCTGGAAGGTAGAGTCTTTGGCCCGTAGTCCGTGATAGCCCAGACGCAGATATTCGTCGCATAAACCATTTAGATCGGTTAATTCCATTTGGCCTGTGCTCACCCGGCTGTGTTGCAACATACTTTTCACGATACCATCCGCTCGTTTGCCATGTAGGTTGATTTTTTCAAGATTCTGTGCTATATCGCTTAACAGCTCGTCTTCCAGTTGTTCATTTCTTTCACTTTTAGTTTTTAACTTTTCACTTTTTAGTTCTTCAATCAACTCTTTGTTCACTTCTGAAAAATTATTCACAAAATTCAAAGGGTTTTGTATTTCATGGGCTATACCTGCAGTAAGTTCACCCAGGGAAGCCATTTTGGCTGTTTGGACGAGTTGATTCTGGGTAGATTTAAGATCAGCAAAAGCCATAGTCAATTGATTCTTTTGTTGTTCAATTCTCACATTCTGCTCAGCAAGCTGATTATTTATTTTTTGTTTTATACGTATATTTCGATAAAGAAAAAGAATACTGACTGATAATATTAATAAACCGGTCAGTAATATATATTGCTTTAATCTGTTGCGAAAAAGGATGTTTGCTGTGGCTATCTCCTTTTTACGATTCAATTCTTGATCGGTTATTGTTTGAACAGCCTGGAGATTAGCTGACCCAAACAAATTTTCACTAGTCTCC
>JAYRWN010000193.1:0-9224 GCA_041917975.1 Saprospiraceae bacterium
AATTGACCTCAAAGGTGAGTCCCTGCGAAAAACAAAAAAATAGTCGCATTTTTATATCTTTACCAAACGTTTTAAAAAACCATCATCGTAAGTGGCTCACTTTGCTCCGGAATTGGTGGCTCTATTTGACCGGAATATACAGCCACGGCTAATAATACCTTCAACGAAAGCCTCACCTACGATGTGCGGGGCAACATCAGCACACTGAACCGCAATGGTTTTTATCAGAACGGCGGCACCTGTGGTTATGGCGCTATTGACCAACTGACCTACACCTATACCGCGGGCACCAACCGCCTGGCTACTCTGGCTGATGCCGCCCTCACGACGAACAATCAGCGTTCGTTCGGTTTTAATCCCGGCGCCGGCGGTGCCGGATATGGTTATGATAACAATGGTAACCTGAAGACGGATACCTACAAAGGCATCACCAATGTGGCTTATAACCACCTCAATCTGCCCAACCAGGTGGTGTGGAGCGGCAAGACCATCGACTTTCTCTACGACGCCGGCGGTACTTTGCTGCGCCGTACGGTGAAGACCGGCACCACTACCGACCTGGTACAGGATTACAGTCTGGGTGTAGAATACCGCACGGCGGGCGGAAATCCCCGTCGCCTGGAAGCAGTCTATCACGCCGAGGGGCGCCGCTTTAATGTCAATGTCAAATCCTCCAGCACGGAGAGCATCCGCCAGGAATACTGGCTCCGTGATCATCTGGGTAATACCAGAATTTCTTTCACCGATAAAAACAACGACGGCAAGATCGACGTTACTAATACAAGTTCTAACGAGATCTTAAGCGAAGGGCATTATTATCCGTTCGGCATGGCCTATGAGGGTCCTGTGTGGGTGAATGATACGGCTGATGTTGACAATAGGTATAAATACAATGGCAAAGAATTCCAGTCCGAGCATGGCCTGAACTGGTCTGCGTATGGGGCGAGGTATTATGACCCCAGTGTGGGGAGGTTTATGGGGGTGGATGCATTAGCAGATGAACCAGAGCAGGTTGATAAGTCGCCTTATGGCTACGCATGGAATAATCCGGTAAACCTAACTGATCCTGATGGTAGGTGTCCATGGTGTATAGGTGCAATTGTTGCTGCAGCTGTTGATTATGGGTTTCAAGTCGCAGGTAATTTAGCACAAGGCAAAGGTTTAGGAGAGTCATTGACGAATATTGATGGCACCTCAATTTTAATATCAGCAGGTGCTGGAGCTGCAAGTGGAGGGCTATCACTACTAACAAAAGCTAAAAATATCGGAACATTGGGAAAATCAGCTCTAGAAACAACAATTGATGTCACAGAATCGGTTTTTGCACAGGCTTCAGAAGGTGATGTAACTTTGGGAAAAACTTTAACAGATGTAGCTGGTGCTAAAATTGGTGGAAGTGTAAAAGTAGATGCTCCTATAAATACCGGCACTTTAGAAAGACAAGCAGATAGAACTGCAAGGATCGCAAAAAGTGATCCAAAAAGTTCCGGCAGAGCAGCAAATGCAAGTAGTGCTCAGGGTAGACTCAATACAGCAAATAATGTCAATTCTGCGACACAATTAGGTGCTCAAAAAACTGTTGAGGGTGCAGTGCAAAATACAGCTGATGGTATTAGGACTTTAACTAATGGTGCTGGTGGTAATACTAGTTCGATTATACAAACACCAGCCATGGCAAGTGATAATACAAGGGTAGTTGTTCCCATTGTTCAACCTAAAATAATTAAGTCTTAAACAAATGAAATATTTTTATGTATTTGGGTTTTTAATATTTTCTTTTTTAGCCCTTCAAAACTTTAAAAACAAGCATATAGAATATAAGCTAGCCAATACTGAAGGAAGAAAAATCGTGGTCAGTGTTAAAGAAATTCCTGACCTATGTCAAAGGAGAAATAATCGAATAATTGTGCAAAGTTACGAGAAAGAATATTCAGTATTGATATCAAACAAGAAATGTATTGGGGGGTTATTCAAAGTTGGAGATAAAGTAGAAATGATTTATGTGCAAAGATTTGATAAGCTATTTATTCAAAAAGCAACTTCAAAATTTAATTACATATTGAGTATTGCTTTCTTTGTAATACCGATTGGGTTTTTAATTGCATTAATTCTCAATAAATAAGTGACGCTCAGATAATTTTATGTAATCGTTTTTGAAATATTGAGTACAAATGGAATATTGATGCAAAAGAAGGTGTCACTACTTTGGAAGTTATTGAGCATCTGTATTACGAAGAGATGGTTTGGGTATAACATGCAAAAAAAACTCAGAATTACTACTGACAACAGGAGAAATAAATGTTTCATCACAAGAAGAACATAGTAGAAGAGCAAAGGATAATTAAGTAATATTAATAATATGAATCTAAGGATAAATTCAAACGACGGTTGGCAAGAAATTTCTTTTGAAAAACAAGTAGGATTAGAGGGTGATCTACAAATTTTTGAAGTGACAATTTCTAGCCAAGGATGGAGTCAGGAAAAAAATATCAAAGGCAAATATTCTTTGGTTCCACATAAATACATAAAATGCCATGAAGTGATAGTTAATAAAGATGACTGGGCTTTGTTAATAGAAAAAATAAAATTATGGATAAATACGGGTGAATTATTTGAATATATTCTTGGAGATAATGCTTATAATTATTCAACATTTATTTTAAGTGAAATAAGTAATGATTTTATTGTGAATCATGAAAAACCATTATTGAAAGTTATTTTGAAAGATTCTCGATTTTTAATTGAATGTAATTTAATCGTTGACCCAACTTCATTTTATTTCAATCAATGATAACCATATTTGAGAGGGAAGCGAAAACAAACAATTACATAACCACTAAACAAAAATAGCTATCATGCCTTTTAAAAAATTTAAGATTAAAAAAAATAGAATAACGAATCTTATCACTTCAATGGGAGGTTGTTTCGCTACAGATAGTATAACTGTCGATGGATGTAAGGTAAGGGTGATGATAAGGGATGAACCAAGTTATGATAATGATAGCGGTTGGTTTTTTATGTCAGGTTAGGAAAGTCAGGAGTATATAGACAATCCAAATAATATCATGATCTACGAAGTAAACACAATTGCTAACTATGATCAAGATATTATACCATATTTAAATTATCCCGTTGGTGTTAGATTAGAAAGATGTGGAGATTCGAATGAATTTATAGTTGTAAAAGATTAAAATTTACTCACTGAATAAAGAATGGATTTAGATATCAGAAGTATTTCCTCAATCCTTTATATTCCGGTCGATTAGACCCACCAATTCCGGAGCAAAGTGAGCCACAATAGCCTCCTATTGTTTCTTTCACCGATAAAAACAACGACGTCTGAATAATTAATAATTAATAATGAATAATTAATAATGGAGGGTAGGGGGAGAGGAGGGTGTTTGGAAAAATAATAATGAATAATTAATAATTAATAATGGAGGGTGAGGGCAGAGGAGAGAACATAGAGTCTTTAATCCTTGGTTTTATTTGGCCAGAATTTCTTTCACTGATAAAAACAACGACGGTAAGATAATTAATAATTAATAATGGAGGGTGGGGGGAGAGGAGGTGACATGGAGAATAAGTCCTTAACTCTTGGCCCTAAGCTCTTCGTCCATAGTGTAATTCTGCCAGGATATCTTCTTATGCCAATAAGAGCAACTATCGATGTGGTGGCTGGGGGTATTAAATATAATGCCCCTTAGCCGATAGAATAAGAATTGTATCATCAGCAATCTCATAAACTAACCTATGCTCTCTATTGATCCTACGAGCCCAGGCCCCGGAAAGATTGTGTTTGAGTGGTTCGGGTTTGCCGATACCTTCAAATGGATTGATTATTATAGCTTGAATAAGAGCGACAATTTTTCTTGAAATGGATTTATTGTTAAGCAACCAATGGTCAAAATCTTCTTTAGCTTTTGGTGAAAAGGTTACTTGCATAGGTCTTTAAGTTCCTGAATTGATACAGTGATACCTTTCCCTTGTTTAATATCTTTTTTTCCTTGCAGTATTTTCTCTACAAACTCAGGATTATAGTCATCGTCTTTAGAGACTTCAAATTTTATTTTAAGAGCCTTCATAAATGCCTTGAGAGCGGAAACTTGTTCACTGGTCTGTGGGTGAGCTACGAAAATATCTTGTTTACTCATAATGCTGCAATGTTTATAAGTTTAGCAACTTTGCTAAGATTGTCTAGTGTATAGGAAATGTTATACTTATCTTCTTCCGGCAGTTGCTCAATATCTTCCAGTCGCAGTAAGTTTTTCTGATCAGGAATCATCTTTTCAGATTTTCCAAGTAAGTAATCAAGAGTTTTTCCCTGAGCATTGGCTTGTTTGGCAGCCATATCCGCCACAGGCTTTATCTCCTCCCTTTCGTATCTACCAATTGCAATTGGTGCCGAAGTGCCAATTTTTTTATCTAGATCATTTGGCCACCATTTTAATTGCTTACGAGCATACATATTTCTATCTCCAAAAGTCATATTTAAATGCCTTAAATCACTGCAAGACGCTAATAAATGCAAAATTACAATACTTTTAGGTAACATAATTAAATTTTAGTTGGAAACCAAGTGGAAATTTCTGTTTTTCAAATAGCATAAAATACGATTTGGACGGCAACATCACCCGCATCAGAAGGCAGGGATATACCGGCAGCAATGCCTGGGGCATGATCGATGATCTGATGTTTACCTATGGGGGGACAGTACCTAACCGGCTGAGCGCCGTAGCAGAAGCCTCCAGTCTCAGTTTAGGATTTAAAAAACCGAATGGCGCCGGCACCGGATATTTTTATGATAATAATGGTAACCGCAATGCGGATAGTTATCAAAATATTACCTCCATTGACCATCTATTTCTTAACTTACCCTTGCGGGTGACCTACAGCGGTGGTAACTACCTGGACTGGACCTACGACGCTGCGGGCTTGCCTGCCGAGCACGATGGCGCAGGCAGGCCTGCCTGCTGAACGCAGTGAGGTAGGTAATAAATGGCTTAAAAAAGTAAACAATGGCGGAGTGATCAGCGAGAAAAGATATCTGGATAAACTGGAATATACCGGCAGCACCCTGGAGGCCATCTATTTTGCCGGGGGGCGGGTGGTGCCGGAAGGCGCCGGATATGCCTATCAATACATTATCCGCGACCATCCCGCTTGTGCGGGACAAGTTCTGGGCAACAGCCGGGTGATGTTTAAAGACACGGTCGGCGGGCCGAAGATAGTTCAGGAAAATCATTATTATCCTTTTGGGATGAATATGGACGGTGTATTTATCGGAAGTAATCACAAATACCAGTACACCGGTAAAGAACTCCATGACGACCTGGGGTATAACCAATACGATTATGGGGCGAGGTGGTATGATCCCAGTGTGGGGAGATTTACGGGGGTTGATCCGCTGGCAAGTGATATGCCGACCTGGTCACCGTACACTGGGATGTACAATAATCCAATCCGATTTACCGATCCGACCGGTATGGCACCTGAATCGCCGATTTTTGGGAGAAGAGGTGAATTTTTAGGCGTAGACTCTGAGGGTTACTCAGGTGATATTATTGTAATGGATGCCGATAAATATAACATGCTGACGAAAAATGGTGAAACCACCTTGGATCATAGTCAAGTAATGAAGTGGGCTGAATTTAGTCCGCATGCAGCGAACCTAGGAGATATCGATTTAAGTGCAGAAGCTGTTTCAAATATACTAACTCATGTGACCTTACAAACCGAGGGAGTTAATTTTGACAGGCTTGAAGGTGGCATCATTAATACAATTGATACTCAAAATGATGATGAAGGTTTATCTCAAATAAATGGTGATAGATTTGGCAACCCGACAAATCCACCTATTAATGCAACTGCTATGGAGGTTACGAAGCCAAATGGTTCGATTAACGTGACCACAAGAATGTTATTTGGGAGGAGTCCTATGAGTACAGTCGAGCACGTTCAAAGCACGTTGGGAATTCATGAGTATAAAGGTCATGGGCTATTAAATATTGGTGGTGGAGCAGATGAGAAGAGAGCGTATATGCTGGAATACAATAACAAATCGACCTTTAATAAGTTAAGTCTGAGGGAGCAAAATCTTATTAAAAAAAATGCAGGAATTAAATAATATTAAGACATATATCGTCATAGCCCTTTCCATTACATTTGCTTTTACAAAATGTACTCCCCAAAAGGGAAAAGATAATTTAGAGTGGATAGAATCGCAAACATTATGTGTCTATTGGTCGCCTGATTTTGAAAAAAGAGATACTTTGTCGGCAATCAACTTTATCGTTGAATCTAAATCAGAAGTCATTCTAAATGAATCGGAATTTTTATTTCGCGTTGATGGTAAAGGTTATTTGTTAAAGAAAACAAGATTGGTCGACAAAGGGCAATATTTCTTTCAAGGTCTCAAGTTAGATTGTAGCCTACTATTTGAAGATTTTAAAGATGACATATATGTCGAAGACGGCCCTTGTTATGAAGAGGCCTTATATAGCATGGTGAATAGTGGAAGGTTATTCATAAGATCTTCACCAAATATTCAAATCCACAAATCAGATGCCTTTAAGCTACATAGGGGGTTGAAGGAAGAATAATAAAACTCAAAACTAAGAAGCCTCCTAGGAAAATGGGCTTTGTTAATTTATATCATATAGGATACCGGAGAGAGTATCTTTGAGTTTACGTTTACCAATAAAAGCATCGAGAATTGAGAATATGGCTGAGTATAAAAGCATTTTTGGTAGGACAAGTCAACTGACTCTAAATACATCTGACGCAGCTTTCCAAAATGCCCGCACCATAGGTCAACAGATACATGCCCTGGAGGCCATCTATTTTGCCGGAGGGCGGGCTGTTCCGGAAGGTGCCGGTTATGCTTATCAATACATTATCCGCGACCATCTGGGCAACAGCCGGGTGATGTTTAAAGATACAGTCGGCGGGCCGAAGATAGTTCAGGAGAATCATTATTATCCCTTTGGGATGAATATGGACGGTGTATTTATCGGAAGTAATCACAAATACCAGTACAATGGTAAAGAACTCCATGATGACCTGGGGTATAACCAATACGATTATGGGGCGAGATGGTACGATCCCAGTGTGGGGAGGTTTATGGGAGTGGATCCGTTGGCACATGAATATGCGAACATCTCACCATATGCTTATGTTGGAAATAATCCAATAAATGCTATAGATCCAGACGGTGCAAGAATACTTTTTGTCAATGGTTATTGTAACAGATGGATAGGCGGTCTTATTGGATCAGGATCACCAGGCAAAAATTATTGGGGTAGTGGGTTTACTGAAGCTGCACAAAAATTCTTTAATGATAATTCCGGTGTTGATGATATGAACTATATTGATGGATCATCATTATACGGTGGAGATTCAAGCGGCGGGGGTAGAAAAAAGCATGGTTATTCATATGCAAAGAAGAATTACAAATCACTAATTGATGGATTAGGTAAAGACGAAACATTTAAATTAGTAACTCATAGCGAAGGTGGTGCCTACGGTGCAGGAATAGCGGAGTATTTAATGGAAATGGGGCATAAAGTTGAGACAATCCTTAATCTATCAACTGATGAAGCTGATGAGTTTTCTACTCCAGAGAACACCGACACATATCAACTCGATTATAATGGTGATTGGGTTACAGGCAATAAAGGTTCAGTCAAAGGAACAGATTTGTTTGGTGTAGTTGATAAATTTGCTTCAAAGTCAGATCAAAGGAAGTATGCTCATGGATCAACGAAATCTGCGGGAGTTTTTAATGAAGTAAAAGCTTTACTTCAATCTGCAGCAACCAATGCAATTGGTATAAAGGTGAATACGACTGAGAATGGAGTTAAATTCACTTTCATAAGGGATAATAGAAATGATTAAAAGATGATCCGATTTTTTAACATATCTTTTTTAGTCTTAAGCTTTCTTGTTTTGGGGTTTGTAAGTTCCTTTTATATTGGAAGTAAAGAGACGCATGACATTACAATCCAAAAAAATTACACATCTTTTGTGCTTTCTAGAATTTTCCTAAATTTAATAATAAGTGCAGGTCTGTTATTTTTGTACTTTATACTCAGAAAAGTATTTAAGAAAGGGAATGAAAAAAGTACAACCATATTACTGTACAATGGGTTAATTTTAATTACATTATCTATAATTTTTGGAATTGTTTTAGCTTGATACTCATAGAAACGATATAAATAAATACAAAAGTCTCTGCTGTCGCAGGGGCTTTTGAGTTAGGCTAAAATAGCCTGTTATTTATTTTTAGGTAGAAATGAGGATGCTTTATATACAATACAAACGGGAAACTATAAGGGTTTTGAAAATACAAAGTTTGAGGTGTACGCACCTGGTAATAAAACAAAAACAATATATGATGGGGTTAACAGAGCAAAGATTATTAAGTATTAAAGTCATTATTGGTTTATTGGCCTTTGGTTTTTTAAGTTCTTGCCAAAAAGGATCATATGACGGAAAGTTAGAATGTATTCTTGAAAGTGTTAATATAGATAAGAAAGGAATAGTTATTGAGGTAGGGCAGGATAATGAATGGACAGATACCACAATATTAATATTAGTTACATATCATAAAAAATCAAATGAAATTCTAATTGGCGGTAATTTAAAAGGTGTATATAGAGGTAACGATATATATATGTATGAAACTAATAGTGGATCTACAGGCAATAAAAAATTTAATAAAATTCCAAATAATATTAACTGGTATAATTTGACTCCAAAAGAAATTGATGAAGATTATATATCACCACCTTATGATCCGATAAATATTCAAGTAGAATATGACCTTAGGACAAATTGTTTTGGTGAAGTATTCAGGGGTAAGGGATTAATAAAGGAAAATATCTTCGCAAAATGTAAATGCAAAAGTAAATAAAATAGTTTATAGTTTGTATTATGATAAGAATTTATCATCACTTGAAAACTCTGCAATGTCTATGAGGCTGTTGAAAAACCCTCTAAATATATTTTTTAAATATATAATAAAAAAACAATATATTTAAGAAAAAAAAGGGAATATGTTTAATAAGAAGAAGGGGGAAGAGCAGGGGAGTATATGGGTGGTAAAAGAAAATATTGTTAAAAGCCCTGCAAGCCTTTATTATGACAAATTAGATGAGGCTTTAAAAGAGGCGAAGTTTGGGGATAGGGTACGAACAATTAGTGAACCGTATTATGAAAAAGAC
>JAYRWN010000194.1:0-12499 GCA_041917975.1 Saprospiraceae bacterium
AAAATTACCACCGTAAATATTGCGGTTCAAGACCTATTTATTATCTGCTAGTAATTATTTAGTATACAGCAGGTTTATTGAGTATTTGGTAAATTCTAAACAGGTTTTTTAACCATTAATCCGCTATGGGTTTTGTAAATAAATTTTTTCAGTAAAAATTTTTTGGTTTTTTTGATCACGTAGAGTTAATAAAGCTAGTCCCTGGTATGCCGTGGTTATTGGGATGGATTCTCCGGCCGACCACCAGCCATGTTGTAATTTCCGGCCGGTGAGATCATACAGCGCGTAATATTGCGGATCATCAAGATCTTGTTTATAATCAAGGTACAGCCGATCCTGAGCCGGATTGGGATAAACTTTAAATAAATTATTTTCCACCGGATGAGCGGCTGTGGTCGTTTCAAACGTAGCGATGCGGGTGGTGAGCGTAGCCCGTCCTTGCGTGGCTATATTGAAGGTGTTGTTGCCACATTCGGGAAAATTTGGGTCATTACAAAAATCTATTTCCGGTGCTAACCTATTTAATTCGTATTCATAAGCCATATTGTGAAAAAAAGACAGTTCTTCCGGAGTTAATAATCTTGGGCTGGTCACGATCAAACCCATCTTGAAAGTTTTTTGAGCGGTAGCCGGACCAGGTGTGCGCACATCCATGACCTTCAGATAATCATTTTTTGTGACTTGTTTCTTATTGCCGTAGGTAACCTGGACCTGACCGGCGCCGGGATATGTTATGGAGGACACCCCCTGATATACGGTAAAGGGAAAATTTACCGAATCAATAGGCCACAAGCCCATTAAATATAATTCTAAAGGATTAAATTGGTTTAAAGAACTTCCATAGGTAACCAGCACCGTGGTGTCATTATTGTTTTTTATATTTTTAATGGTTGCCCCGCCAAATCCTGATGGACCCATAAATACATTTCCATAATGGAAAAAATCAGATATGCCCAACGAGGCATCCATAAACATACCCCAGCGGTGCAATAATTCGTGAGTGATTAAGAATTTATCCATCGAATGACCGGCTTGCGTGACGATGATGCCCTGGAGAATATTTTTACTGCCGTAATTGCGCGAGTCATCATAAGAATTAATATTCTTGGAGAAAAGACCCTTAATTTTATTTTGAATACCTAAATAATACCCTGCTGCATTAGGCGTGGCCTCCGGGTTAAAATGAGTGGTGCTAAATACCAGGAAGTCCCGGTCATCAGGAAAATATTTGTAATATTCTTTAGTCTTGGCTTCATTTGGTTCAGGATCAGTCGTGACCAGGTTAAATACATATTCAGTATACTGAGCCTTGGCGCTGATAGGTTTAACGGTCGGAATCTCAAAACGGGGAGGACTGTAACGGACACCAAAGTATACCGGTATATCTTTTTTAGTTTCTTTTCGTCCTGACTTATAGATAAAGGTGAAATTACCTTGAAATGTATTAAGTCCCGCGCCGTCAAAAAATGCACAGTTTATAGTTAATCCACTTACCGTAAATAATTTATCACCGGCTTTCTGGTCGCCCTGCGTGCCGTCGTCTTTAAGAATAAATTTATCTGTTTCTTGAGTATTTATTTGAATGCAACGAGATTGTGAAAATTTATTTTCCATCTCTATTTCCTTCAGATCAGTTTGTTTGACGCCAATAATGATGGAAAATGGCTCACCCAACCTGACCACTGCCGGCTCGCAGTGGATGGAAGTAAAGTCACTGGCTTGTTCTGTTCTGCCTCCTGGAATTAATTTGCCGGTACCGCAATACTCCGGATGAGGCAATAATTGGGCAAGCCCTCCGGACCAACCCCACAAAAGTCCAACAGTAAGAAGAAACAATCTATTCATGCTATTAATTTGAATTAGCTAAAGTTGCTGTTTAATTTTACAAAATAGATAAATAACTATGTATTATCAACATTCACTTAGTATTTCCTAGTCTTTATTGAGTAATCCCTACAGTTTGTCGAGTATCCGGGAGCTCTGATTACTCTTTTATTCTTTAATCTTCATAGCCGGTGAAAAAATTCTAAAAAAGCATCGCGCCGTTGGCGGCTGATGGCAATGTTTATGCCGTCGCGCATCATCACATATCCGCCGTCCCCTTTTAACACCCGCACCACATGCAGCATATTAATCAAATGACTTTGATGAATGCGGTAAAAAGATAAACCCGTCAGCGATTCTTCCACTTCTTTTAAAGTCTTGGCGATGGTAATTTTTTGACCGTTTTGGAAATAAAAAACAGTGTAATTGCTTTGACTTTCGCACCGGATGATTTCGTCACTCTTAAAAAATTCAATCGTATCACCGGTGGAGATAGCCACCTTTTTTCCGGAGTAAGCCGGAGCCCGGTTGCTGATCTCCCAGATGGATTGTATTCGTTCATGAGCGGCGGTAGTCAAGGCTTGTTTCTGACGCACTTTTTCCACAGCGGCTTGTAATTCCACCGGTTCAAAAGGTTTTAACAAATAATCCACCGCCGCTACTTTAAAAGCTTGAATGGCATATTGATTATAGGCGGTGACGAAAATGATGCTGTAATTGTAATCCTGAGTTTCTTTAATGATTTCAAAACCATTTTTGTATGGCATGGTAATATCCAGAAACACCACGTCAGGCTCCCATAATCTGATCGCAGCGATGCCTTCATCTCCGGCCATACATTCGGCTGCAATATGGACATCCGGGCAATGTTTTGCCAATTGAATAGCCAGTACTTCCAAAGCACTTTTTTCATCGTCGATAAGTATTGCTTTTATCATCGTATGGTGTAAGGATTAATTTAAGGGGAATAGTTATGATGACCGTGGTGCCGAGCGCTTCACCGGCGGCATTAATTTTATCGATAATTTTCGCCTCCGCACGCAGGTTGTGCAACCGGTTGATGATGGTCAGGCGGTCTTCCGCCAAACGTAGTCCGTAACTGGTCTTGTTTATACCGGAAATCTTTTTTATTTCTAACGCTTTGGCCCGGCCGATGCCGTTATCATCGATGATTACCATTAATTGTTCATCCTGTCGTTTAAATTGTAAACTTAGATGCCCCGAATCCGGGCGGTGTAATAATCCGTGCCAGATGGCATTTTCCACATAAGGTTGAATCAGCATGGAAGGCACCTGTACGGTATCGATTTGTACGTGTTCATCCACCTCTATCGTATAAGTAAAACGCTGAGCGAAACGCAAGGCTTCCAGTTCTGTATACAGACGTAATAATTCCAATTCACTGCTTAGGGTTATGGTATTCTGATGGCTATGGTCGAGAATTAAACGGATTAATTTGGAAAATTTAGTCAGGTATAACGATGCCTCCTCATGTTGTTCTTTCAAAATATATTTCTGGATGCTGTTTAAGGCGTTGAAAATAAAATACGGATTCATTTGGGCCCGAAGGGCTTTCATCTCCGTTTCCGCCAGTAATTTTTGAAATCCGGCTTTTAATTGTTCCTGTTTACGGGTAGTATGTACTAAATAGCGGTTAACAATTAAAATCAAGGCGGTTAATAAAAGTAACGCTAGCAAAATAAACCACCAGGTTTGATAAAAGGGTGGCTTAATCCTGATGCGGATAGATTTTTCGCTACCCCACAGCCCATCGTTATTGGCCGCTTTTACATTAAAAATATACCGGCCCGGTTTTAGTCCGGCATAAGCGACCTGGTGATTCCCGCCGGTGTAATTCCACTGAGGTTCCAGCCCTACCAACTGATGGGCGTATTGATTGCGATCCCCGTTGTTAAATACCAGCGTGGTATAATCAAATTGCAGATAATTTTGCTCCGGTGAAAGAATAAGCTGTTCTTTTAAGGCGGGGAGATCGTACCGATACTCCCGGTCGAATACTTTGATAGCATTAAATTGAATGGTTGGCTCGGTGTAATTTAATTTATAATTGTGTAAATCGATGCTGTTAAAACCGGCGAAAAATAATTTGATTAATTTGTTATCATCGGTAATATTAAAGTGGTATTCACTTCCGTCCGCAATTAAGCCGTTTTGTTTGGTGAAATAACGCAGGACTTGGCGCGTGTAGGGATTAAATTTTACCAGGATTCCGGAATTATTGACCCACATCATGCTGTCCACCGGATCCAATTCCAGGTAGGTGCAATAATCGCCTAATAAACCTGATCTTGAATTGCGATTATGATTAAGGGTAAAAATAGAATCCCCGGTTGTCCAATATTCGTATAATCCGTTGGAATACGTGGACAACCAGATGTGTCCTTGTTTATCTTCCAGGATATCGGCCGTTGCCGGTATAAAAGTTTGATCCGGTAAAATAACAGGAAATAGTTTTTTTTGCTCCGCAAGATAAATAAATGGCCCGTGTGGGCTGGCCAACCACACACGCCCCTGTCTGTCTGTACAAACCGGGGATAATTTATTTTCCAGTTCTACACTGTCGGAAACATAAAGATCACTCAGATTAAAGTGCTCCACCTCAGTACTGGGGTAATGCCAGACATAAAAGCCCCGGTGGAGACTTTCAAAATAAATTTCACCATTTAAGCCCAGCGTATAGTTCCCGGTCGGGAGTACGGGCTGATGATGCTGATCCAGCAATTGCAGGGCTTTTAATTTTTGATGTTGTGGGTCATAGCGGAAAGTATGATCGTCATCTGAAAAAAACAGCGTTCCATCTATGGCCTTAAAACCCGATTTTAGGGGTTTTTTACTTTCAGGATTGGGAATGATTTTAAATGATTTGTCGGCCGGATGATAATAGAATAATCCTTCCGTATTCGTATTGGTCATTAAATATTCATGGGTGGCGTTTACTGAAAATACCCGGAGCGGTTCGACAGCTTGTGACCTTACAGAATCCACTAAATTAACGGATGTTATTTGTTGGTTTTGCCACGGTAGCATAGATAAGCCTGTTCCGCCGAACCAGATATTTTTTTCGCGGTCCATAAAAATACTACCTATTTTATTTGCGGAAATATCATATTCATCAGGATCCTCGACTTGATAGTAGTGGTGAATTTTTTTTTCCGGGTGGACATAATGTAAAGGGTAGCCACCTAAATAAAATCCACCATCCGCAGTTTTTGTGAGGCAAAACAAATGGTGTTTTTTTAATTCGGAATTAGCATAAAAATTGGCTTCAAATTTCCTGGTATCCAGATCAAAGCGCACGATTCCGCGGGTATACGTGGTTAACCATAAAGAATGGGTCGCTTCATCAAGAAAACCGTTCGTAATGTCGCTGACGGGGCTGGCAAAAATTCCCATTAACCGCCCGTTTTGATCAAATTGGTAAAGCCCTTCCTGATGTATGGCCAGGTAGCCCCCGCGGGTATAAAAGACGTTGAAGGTGGCTTTGGAGGCTGTTGGAGGATAATGATAAAAATGCTGAATGGATGAATCAGTTCGGTTGTAAACAAAAAAATAATCACGGAGGGTGGCTATCAGCATGGTCGAGGCCTTACCCGGTTTAATGTTGATCATGCCAGAATTCATTACTTTTCGAAAAGCGGGATCTTGAGTGTTCCCGGACCAAAAGCGGTGGTGTATAGGATCATACCATTGAAGGGCATTAGCACTACCTAACCATAAATAGCCGCGGTCATCTATGCCAGTGGCATTCAGGATATTATTAATGGTCGATTCCGGTCGATTCTGTGGACTATCAACATGTCTGAATTCGTGTCCGTCATAGCGGTAGAGCCCAGTGACCGTTCCCAGCCACAGGTAACCCTGATTATCTTGGACGACATGATAAATGGCTTTTTCATGCAATCCATCACGGGATGAAAAATTTATGAACCTGGCTCGTTGTGCTGACATCCAGCCAGGTAGTAATAAGACCAGTAAAATGCTGAACAGCCCAGTTTTCATCAGGCTGAACTTACAAACTTTCTGGAAAGTCCACTCAAATAAGCGGATATTCTGAGTATTTAACGTTTTTGGTTGAGTATTTAACCGGTTTATCGAGTATTCGTAAAACTGGTTTTAGACTATTTTCAGATGTCCTGCTCAGCTGCATGGGCCACCCGTTCTGGAAGATATTCTATTCTTTGCTGAATTTAGTTTTTACTGGCCTCTCTTTTGTTTTATGAATTTAGTCCAATAATTAGGGGGCCGCTTTACCCTCAGATGAGTGGAATCATGACCTCCAGTTTGGTGCCCAGTCCTTCCGCTGAGTTGATCTGCATTTGTCCTCCGGCATTTTTCACCCGGCTGAGCATATTGAGTAAACCCAAGGTGCCCTGAGCTTTAGCTTTGTCATAGTCAAACCCCCGGCCATTATCTGTGACGGTAAGCTTAATTTGATTTCCCTGTTCGTCCAGATCCAGAATTACCTCGCTGGCATGAGCGTGTTTTAGGATGTTATGTAACGCTTCCTGGGCCAGTCGGTACAATGTAAGAGAGGTATTTGGATTTTCCGGGGAGTTCATGTTATGATTAAAGCGGTAGGCAATCTGCGGTTGATTCAAGGTACGGGCTAATAATTGCTCCAAAGAAGTAATTAGTCCTTGTTGTTCCAGGGTGACCGGAAGCATGGTGTGCGAGATTTGGCGCACTTGCGTTCCAGTGTCCTGGATTAACTGACTGAGCGACTCTATTTGCTGCTGCAGCGTTGGCAGCTGAGGACCCAGTTTTGTCGCCAGCAGGTCCACCCCTAACTTGGCGGCCACCAGATCCTGGGCAATGCCATCGTGTAATTCTTTGGCCACCCGCCGCTGTTCGGCTTCCTGAGTTTCCAGCACGGCTTTTAATCCCATTTTTTGTTCGTGGATGATGGCTTCCTGCAGCTCTTGTTTTTGTTTAAGGCGGCTACGTCGGTAAAACACCCAGCCCCCCATGGTCATGATTAGTAGCAATACCGCCAGCCCTCCTAAGCTGATTCTTTGGCGCAGGATTTGGTTATTTTTCTGTTCCAGATCCAGCGCTTGCCGGGTGATTTGTCCCTCTTTGCGTTCGATATCGTATTCGACCTGTAGTTCAGCCAATTGGCGGTCATACGTTTGTCGATTGAATGAATCACCCATCTGCACCCGTTGTTCAAGGGTATTTTGGGCTTCAGGAAATTGCCGCAGGGCATAATAGGCCCTGGCTTTTTCTTCTAACAGTCCTAATATCCCCCGCTGGTCATGGGACACGCCTACCGCCTGTTCCGCCTCAGCCAACCAGCGCATAGCCTCTTGAGGGTATTTTTCGCGATTAGCGATTTGCGCTAAGCCCATCAGCGCTATACTCAGCGAGCCACCCATGGACAGATTCCGCGCCAATTCGGCGGATTGCATAAAATATGTGCGCGCCTGACGCCAGTTATTTGTTTTAAGTAAAGCTTCACCGATATTCCCGGTGCTCAGCATCCGTCCGAAATCGCTGCCGATCCGTTCGAAAATGGAGAGCGCTTGCTGAGTATAAAAGATGGACTTTTCCATAGAGTCCAGTTCGGTATAACCGCTACCCAGGTGAAGTAATGCCCGGCCAATATTCAGGGAATCCTGACTTTCCCTGTAAAGCGCCAGCGATTCTTCAAAACGTTCTATCGCCTGCCGGGGTTGACCATTCTCTACCTGGATAATCCCGATGTTATCCAGGGTTTTTACCAACACGCGCAAGTCTCTGCTTTGACGGGCGAGAGGTAGGGCCAGAAGATAATGCTCCATAGCCCTGGATGGTCGATGGTGATAATAATAACAGACCCCTAAAATATTATGGGCGGCCGCCCTGAGGTAAGTATTTTCTGAGGCTTCGGCCAACTCCATACCCTTTAAGCCATAAATCAAAGCTGAATCCACCTGCATATTTACATATTCCATGGCCAGATCCAAATGAAGCAGACACAACAAAGAATCATCCCGGGTATTTTGGATTAACAGTTTAAAACTATCCGGCACACTTTGACTGTGAAGAGGAAATATCAGGCCTGCGAACCATATCCACGATTGATAAAATCTGGCCATAAATTCCAAGGAAGTTAAAAGCAAGTAAAAAAACCAGGACGCAAAAAATCAGGTGGAATATAACAATTTTAAGCCAAGTTAAAATCAAAAAAAAGTCAGTATTTCTCTCTTCTGTTCACGTTTTGTCGTCATAATCACTGTTTGTACTTTTTAGAGAACTAAAAATTATGCTTCGGGTAGATTTTCGATCGCCGTTTAAATACTTGAATAACAGAAGCAGTAGAACAATGGGAATTTTTCAACGCCTAAAATTCCGGAAAAATAAGCCTTCAATTGAACGGCAGCCCGGCACAGGAATCACTTGACCACACCGATTGGTTCGAGGTAGGTAAAATGAATGACAAAAAATCAAAACTTCACCACCAATTGAAACCCGGAAGAATTAACTATTTTTAAAGCAGATTATTTGATGTATGGAACCAGCGGAATCTCAGAAAACCATTTTGATCGGTATAGCCGAGGATCATACTTTGGTGCGGGAAGGTCTGGTGGCATTATTATCGGGTTTAGACCACCTGGAAGTCAAAGTCAGTGCTCCTCATGGTCAAGTGATATTAGATTATTTGCGTACAAATCCACTCTCCTTAGTACTTCTGGATGTGGATATGCCTGTTATGAATGGGGTGGAAACGTGCCGGCTGATCCATCAACATTACGGTACTACCGGTATTATCATGCTTAGTATGCGCCACGAAGCCACGATTATTAAAGCTTGTGTAAACCAAGGAGCGCGGGGTTTTCTGTTCAAAAATGCCCCCTTATCAGAATTAAAACATGCTATTGAAGAGATTTATCGCGGACGCACCTACTACAGCGGTGAGATAATGCAGATGCTGTTTTCTAAAAGTGCCGGTTCTTCGAAAAGTGCCCTGTTATCAGGCAGGGAGATCGAGATCATTCAATGCCTGGCTGACGGCCTTTCCAGCCTGGAAACCGGAAAAAAATTATTTATCTCGTCACGTACGGTGGATACCCACCGTACGAATATCCTGCAAAAATTAGACTTACCGAATGTGGCCGCCCTGGTCAAATTTGCCCTGAACGAAAAACTGATTACCTAACCACCTTCGGGAATTTCCTTTTTGGGCTTGGCGTATCAATTTCGTACGGTGATTGTATCGAAAGCGAACAATTTATAATTAATATTAATGCGTATTTAATTGATATATAGTTATTGAAACCTTGGCATGATTTGGTACGTCCTTATTAATAAATACAAGCAAGGCCCAATCCTGTTATGCTGGAATTAAAAAATATCTACAAATGGTATGAATTGCGTGGGGGGCGCAGTTTTATCCTAAGTGACCTTAATCTTACCATTGCTCAGGGTGAATTTGTGTCAATTATGGGTCCCTCAGGGTCCGGAAAATCCACTTTATTACATATCCTGGGTATGATCGATGAGCCTTCAGAAGGCGAATACCTCTTTCTCGGGGAAGCGGTAAATAAGCTGAAAGAAAAGTACCGTAATCAAATGTACCGGGAGTACATCGGTTTTGTTTTCCAGGCTTATCACCTGATCGATGAACTGACGGTGTACGAAAACATCGAAGCACCGCTGCTCTACCGCAGCATTAAATCCGGGGAGCGCCAGGCCTTGGTCGCAGACATGTTGGACCGGTTTAATATTGTCGGTAAAAAGGACCTCTTCCCCAATCAATTGTCGGGAGGACAGCAGCAGTTGGTAGGTATAGCGCGAGCATTAGTGACCAAACCGAAACTCATTCTGGCTGACGAACCTACCGGCAATCTGAACAGTAAACAGGGCGAAGATATCATGGCTATTTTCTCACAATTGCATCAGGAGGGCGTGACCATCATTCAGGTTACGCACTCAGAAAAAAATGCAGCATATGGTACGCGTATCATCAATCTTTTGGATGGGCGCATCGTTCACTAAACCTGACTGATTTTATATAGTTATGAAACATTTTTTAGTAGTGAGAGTAGTGACTTTGAGCAGTCACCTGATGAGTAAGTTCAGCACGATGGCAGTACTGTTTTTGGTGCTGCCATCCGTTTTTATCCAGGCCCAAACGCACCTGACCCTTGCCCATTGCCTCCGTCAGGCCCAATCTAATCATCCGGAAGTCCAACAAGCCACCTGGCAACTCACTAATGATGGTGTAAATTACCGCCAAGCCAAAGATAATTTTTGGCCTCGACTGGAAGGCAGCGCTTACCATGGCATTAACCAGGGTCGCACCATCAACCCCTTTGACAACACCTATATCAATAAACAACTCTCTTCAGCGAATTTTTCTTTGCAGGGCAATCTGACGTTATTTAACGGATTGCGGCTGAAACACCAGGTAAACCAAGCTCGAGCGGATCAGGAAAATGCACAAGCCAACCTTCAAATGACTAAGGAACGGGTAGCTTTGCAGACAGTTCTGGGTTATCTGCTGGTGCTTAATTTGGAAGATCAATTGCTTATGCAGGAGCAACAGACCCTCGTGACCCGGCAAACCTTGCAACGTCAGCTGAACATGGGCGCAGAGGGAGCCACCAAACCAGAAGTGGTGTCCGATCTCGCCGGGCAACTGGCTGGAGAAGAAGCGCAGCAAGCCACCACGCAAACCAACCTCATCCAAGCGCGCCTGGCGTTAGCTGAATTGATGAATTTGCCTTATGACCCACGGTGGACGCTGGAGCGTGTACCACCGGGGGAACCTCAAGCGTCTTTCCCTTTGCCGCAAGTAGTATTCGACCAGATCGTAGATAAATTTCCGGGTATAACCGCTGCAGAAAAAGCGTTACATAGTGCAAACTTTGGAGTAAAGATAGCCCAAAGCCTGGGTTCTCCGGCCATTGGGTTGAATGCCAACCTGGGAACCAATTATTCCAGTGTAGCCACCAACAGTAATAACGAACAAATCAGTTATGGCGAACAAATCATCAATAATTATGGTACCTCGGCGGGTGTATTTTTGTCCATACCTATTCTGAATAACCGGCAGGTACGTCATCAAACTCAACGCGCCCAGGCGCAAGTGACCCTGGTCGAACAACAATTGACTACCACGCGATATCAATTATTGAGTACAATCCAGAATGCACATCAGAACCTGCTCAATGCTACCCACCGGTATGACAAATTATCCTCCCAGGTAGCGGCTTATCAGGAGTCTTTCCGGATCGCTCAGGTGAAGCTGGACCATGGAGCCATCCACAGCATCGAATATTTGACGACTAAAAACAACCTGGACCGGGCCCGGCTGGAGCAGGTGAATACTCAATATGAATATCAATTGCGCAAGTTCGTGTATGATTATTTTCGTGAATTGCGTTGGCCCGGGCAGTAATTTTAGCTTTTTTACCCAGCAGCATATGTTATAGGAATATTAATTCATGATTAAATTTAGGTAACTCGCCTCTTTCGCCGTTTATTTGCAAACTAATGTTGACCTGACCTTTCTTATTTCATGATCATTTCTACCATCAACCGGCTGATCCTGAAGCCTGCTTCCCGATGGGAACAAGCCTGGCAATCGCCATTTTTTCGGTGGTCGCTGATCACTGCAATATTCTGCCTTGCTTATACCGCCAGCCAATTACCGGATTTTTTTGAGTTTGTGGAAAACCGACCAGGGAGATATGTCCGGGATATTTTACTGGCTCAATTGCCGGCCTATGATTTTTCTTTACCGGTTTTTTCCATCCTTTACACCTCTATGGCTTATGTAGTGATCAAGGGATTTCAGTTTCCGCATATTGCCTGGTATCTTATTATCGGATACACCATATTGGTTTTGTTGCGGGTGGTGGCCCTGTATTTATTTCCGCTGGAACCACCTGCTGATCTCATTCCCTTGCGTGACCCGTTTTCAGAAATATTTTATGGTGGTATTCCCCGAAAAAAGGATCTGTTTTTCTCCGGACATGCCGCTACAATGATGTGGTTGTGGTTTAGTGTCCGGGAAAAAGTAGCGAAAAATCTGATGTTTATTGGCGTAGTAAGCCTTATGATCATGTTATTGTTCCAACATATTCATTATACCTCAGACATTGTAGCCGGCATTCTTATGGCTATTCTGCTACGGATTGGTTTGGACCACGTATTCTTTAAAAATAAAATGTTAGATTGGACACCTAAAAGCCTTTAATGTCTGGTCTTCAAGTCGTTTTAGTCAAGATACGACAGCAACTTAAGGAATTTATTTATCTGCCTGAGAAAATACACACCGGGCACCGGCAGTGGTTACCACCATTATACCTTGACGAATGGAGTTATTTTAATGCGGATAAAAATCCGGCCTACCGTGACGCCCGGGTACGTCTTTTTCTTGCTTACCGCGACCATCTTCCCAGGGCTAGAGTGATGGCCATCATTCCCGACCGCTATAATGCCCTGCATGGTTTAAAAACCATTCGGTTTGCGCATCTGGACAGTTTTGAGGACCAGGAGGCGGTGCACGCTCTGTTGCATACCGTGGAAATCTGGGGCTATGAAAATGGGATGAATGAGCTGGTCGGTCCGTTTGGTTTCTCAGACAAGGATCCGGAAGGATTACTGGTGGATGGTTTTGCACACGCACCCATCCTGGTCACTCCCAGTAATTTGCCTTATTTACCTC